>JBOHFJ010000080.1:0-15736 GCA_050699655.1 Pseudonocardiaceae bacterium | reverse complement strand
GCCCACCGCCGACGCCGACGGACCGGCCAACACCGACAAGCCCAGAAGCACCGGTAGGGACCACAACACGGTTCGGTGGCGCGGAGCAGTCATGCTTGGTCACTCAGGCTGTGCTCGGGTGCACGGGGAGGTTGCGGGTGCCGAGAATGCCGCGCCGGTAGTACCGCAGCCCGCCGACGCGGACGATGGTGTCGTGGTCGAGCGGTAGGGCACGGTAGCGGGTGGTGAGTACCTCCAGGGCCACTCGGGCTTCCAGGCGGGCCAGTGGGGCGCCGAGGCAGAAGTGGATGCCGTGCCCGAAGGCCAGTTGGGCGCCTCCGCCGAGGCCTCGGCGGATGTCGAAGCGGTCCGGCTCGTGGTGCGCTTGGGGGTCTCTGTTCGCCGAGAGTAGCCACGGCATCACAACGGCGTCGGCGGGGATGGTCACCCCATTGATGGTGGCCGAGCGCAGCGTCGCGCGGCCGACCTGGGCGAACGGGGGGCGGTAGCGCAGGACTTCCTCGATCGCCCCGGGGATCAGGCTCCGGTCGGCGCGCAGTTCAGCCCAAATACCGGGGTGTTCGTCGAAGGTGCGTACGGCGTTGCCGAGCAGCAGGGTCGTGGTGATGTGCCCGGCGAGCAGCAGGAGCATCGTGAAGTTGGCCGCCTCCTCGTCGTCGAGGCTGCGCCCGTCGACCTCGGCGGTGACCAGAACGGAGATGAGGTCCTCGCGCGGGTCGGCGCGGCGGGCGCGGCAGTGCTCGGTGAGGTAGGCCGTGATGCCGGCGAAGGCCGCAACGATCTTCGGCCCGAGCTCGGGGTCGCTGGGGTCGTCGGCCTGGATGGAGAACAGTCCGTCGGCCCAGCCGCGGAACAGGGGGCGGTCCTGGGTGGGCAGGCCCAGCAGCTCGGCGATGACGATGACCGGCAGCGGAAACGCCAGCGTGTCGACGAGGTCGAATCGCTCGCTCGCGGTGTCGAGGAGTTCGGCTGTCACGGCGCGGATGCGGGGCTCAAGAGCGGCGACGGTGCGCGCGGTGAACGCGGCGCTGACCAGGTGGCGCAGGACACGGTGCTCGGGAGGATCGAGCTGGGTCAGCATGCCGCGCCGCACCGGCACGGCCGAGGGGAGGAGCCGGGCGGTGTCGGAGGAGAACGTGGCGGGCTCACGGGTGACGGCTTCGACGTCGGCGTGGCGGAACACGTGCCACAGGCCGTAGCGGTCCCGCCAGACCGGGTGTTGGTCGCGCATCACGCGCAACCAGTCGAGCAGCGCCGGCTCGTTCTCGGTGGTGGGGACGAGATCGGCGGCACCGGTCGTGGTGGTCATGGCCTGTTCTCCTCGGTTCACGCCTGCACAGTGAAACGCTACTCGCCGAGGAGGCTCGGGAGCTCTGCTTTAAGGGGCGTTACCATTATGTGACTTCGATCATGGGAGCTGGGGATGACAGACTCAACCAGTGCGCTCGCTGCCGTGCTCACCGAGCTGGGCTGGAAGCCCGAGGTGCTGGCCCGGAAGCTGAACAGCGTCGCCACCCTGCACGGGCGCACGGAGCGAGTGCACGCCAAGACGCCCTACAAATGGCTGCACGGCGACCGGCCCCGCTCCCCCTGGCCCGCGCTGATGGCAGCGCTGCTAACCGACGAGCTAGGGCGCCCGATCACCGCCACCGAGCTGGGCTGGGACGGTGACATCGAAGCGATCTCAGCGATCAGCGGGCTGGTCCTGCCCTGGACCGCGGCCGGGAGTTTGCGCGCGATGCGGGTGGTGACCGACCCTGGAAGCATGGACCGGCGCATTCTGCTCACACTGCTGGGCGCCGCGGCGTGCACACCCGCCCACGAATGGCTGATCGCCCACCCAGAAGCCAACGCCGCCCGTCCGTCCGGTTCACCGCTGCCGATCGGGGTGGTCGATCACCTCGACGGCATCGCCGGGCAGCTACGCCTGATGGACGACCAGCTCGGCGGCGAAACACTGCTGCCGCTGGTCCGGGCGAATCTGCGGCACGTGCTGAGCCTGCTCGACCAGCGCCGCTACACCGATACCGTCGGCCGGCGGCTGCACGCCACCGCCGGGGAGCTGATGCGGCTAGCCGGCTGGCTATCGTTTGACAGCGGGCACCACCCACAAGCCCAGCGGTACTGGGTCGCCGCGCTGCACGCCGCGCACGCCGCCGGCGACCGGGCACTCGGCGCCAACATCATCGGATTCATGTCCGCCCAAGCCATCGACCTCGGCCACGTCCGGGAGTCGGTCACCCTCGCCGAGACAGCCCGGATCGGTTACCCAGGCGCCACCCCCCGGGTGGCCGCGATCCTCGATCTGCGCACGGCGCAGGCGCACGCCTACGACCACTCAGTCACCGAGTGCCGTCGCGCCCTGGACACCGCGTTCGGAGGACTCAGCGACGCTCCGTCGTCCTCGGGTGAGCCGGGCTGGTGCTACTGGCTCGACGAGGCCCAAGCCAACTCCATGGCCGGCCACTGCTACCTGCACCTGGAAGACTGGGGCCGGGCCCGCCAGCACCTGCGCACCGCGCTGCGCCTTCGAGGCCACCACTACCTCCGCGAGGGCGCGTGGAGCCACATCCTGCTAGCCACCACCTACCTGCGCCAAGACCAGCCCGAGGTCGACCACGCCGTCACCCTGGCCACCCGCGCGGTAGAGACCCTCACCGGGGAAGTCGACTCCGCCCGCTGCGTCGGCCACCTCACCCGGCTCCTCAGCGACCTCACCCCCTACCGGCGACGCCCAGCCGTCCGCCAACTCACCGAACAAGCCACCGGACTCCTCACCTCCCACTAACCGGCGCTGCCGCGTCAGGTCGTCGCGGCGTGCAGCGCGAGGCGTGTGTAGGTGCGAGTATGCGCCGCACTGTTACCGGGAGTGGCCTAGATCGTCTCGGCTGATGGCGATCCTGTGCCGGTGCTGGGTGATGATCTGCTGGAGTTGGTCGGAGTTTTCGGACAGGCGGGTGACGTCGCGGATGAGCATGAGGTCCGCTCGACCGGCGGCAACGTCAGCGAGGATCTCGCGGCACCGTCTCGAGGCGCGGATGCCGAGTGTGACTTCCGCAACCGTGTCAATCGGTACCACTCCTGCCCGGTCGCACCAGTCCTCTAGCTCACGGACCTGGCGGTCGAGCGCGTCGCGGCGATTTGACCGGGCATAGAGGATCGCGGTGCGCGGCATGTCCCCAGTATAGGTAAACCCAGTGTAGGTAGCTGGCTAAGTCGGTGGCCCGAGGATCTGCCCTGAACCGTCGCAGGTTGGGCAGAGCTCGGTGGTCTGGATTTCCTCGACCTCCGGGTGATCCGTGAGGTTCGCCCGTTCCCACTTCGTGACTACCTGGGCGCCGTTGCACTGCGGGCAGATGTAGAGACGTCGCTCGTCTTTACTCACGCCGTCCACCAGAAGTCCGCCCGGTCCGGTTGGGAATGGGGAAGCGTGTGGCTCATGTGGTCATCTTGGCGCGTCGTTCATCTGTGGCGCGCTGGAGGGTGCCGTCGCCGTATCCACCGAGCACCAGCAACGCGTCACGGACGCGGCCTTCTCACCCCGGGTGCCAGGGGCGACCTCGCCCCCTACCGGCGACGCCCAGCCGTCCGCCAACTCACCGAGCAAGCCACCGGACTCCTCACCCCCACTAGGCCGCGTCCCGGTGGAGCGTCAGCTTGCTCCGCCGAGGTGGGTGAAGGGGGTCGTGGTGGCAAGCTCAACGAAGCCGAGGGTGGAACTCCACGCGCCCGGCGGCGATAGGAGCGCGCCCAGCCATGGCGACCACAGCCACGGCGGTATTGGACTGGCGCGCGAGCCCGGCCAGCAGTTCCACGCCTGGGGGCGGTGGCACATCGAGCGCGAGGCCCGCGATCTCGGCGACGAGCAGAGCCTCGGCCGGCCCGGGCGTGAAACCGGCCACCAGCAGCCGGTCGGGGAGGTCTGGGGGCTGATCGTAGGAGTAGTATTTCCACTCCCAGGGGCGAGAGCACTCCGCGAATCGGCTGATCTGCGCGGCGATGACCGTATCGGCGTTGACGTGGTCCAGGTCACACCAAATCACCCCGGTCCACCCGCCGCGGGCGGACATGCTCCGAAGCACGCGCTCGTCCTGCTCGACGTGCCCGTCCGGCGCTGGGTGCCGGCGGATCTGCTCGTCGAAGGCCGCGAGTACCGCTTGTCGATCCATGTGGGCAGCCAATCAGAGCGCAGTCGCTGCTCAGTACTGCGCGGTGATGCGGCGAGCTGGGCCGTCAACGGTGACCCTCCCACCGTAGGGCAGGATCCACTGGGGATCGGTGTGGCCGAGGTCGATGTTGAACACGACCATGGCGGCGGGGTTGTAGCGCTCCAGAGCGCGCAGGATCGCCTCGCGCTGGTGGGTGCGGTAGTCCTCACGCTCGTCCGAGGTGGTGTGGCGCTGGAGACTGCTCGCCTTGGCGGTACCGACGAGGACGGCCGGAAACTGGGCTAGGAGCCCGCGCTCGCCAGCATTGCGCAACATGCGGAAGACCCGCTGCGCGGCGGGCATCTCCTCGGAGGTCTCCAGGAGCAGCACGCAGCCGGCGTAGTCCTCAACCGGCCGGATCCACCGGTTCGCGGCGAGATTCCAGTGCAGGATCTCCAGGCTTCCGCCCCAGGTCGGGGCCGTGACGACGCCGACCGGCTGGTGCCAGCTCCAACCGGGACTGGGCCGGCTTGGTGGCTCATGCGCCAGTGATGCGGGGTCCCCCCAGTCCAGTTCATCTTCGCTGAAGACCTCGACCGGGTGCAGTTCAACATCCCCGCCCGTCAGCAGCGCCGCGCGCAGCGAGCTGGCCGACACGGGATGCAGACCGCCGCCGCGACCAAGGTGCACCATCGTCGACCCGCCGTGATAGCTCGCCACACCGAGGTTCCAGAGCCAGTTGAGCAGGTTGGTGTTGTCGCTGTAGCCCACGAATGGCTTGGGGTCCGCGATAACCACCGCCGGGTCTAGGAAAGGCAGCACCGTGAGCTGGTCATCCCCACCGATCGTGGCCAACACCGCCCGGATGTCCGGGTCGGCGAACGCGGCCATCAGGTCGGCCGCCCGATCCCGCGCGCGGGCACCCAACCGTCGAGTCGTGGGATATTCCACCGGCTCTAGGCCAAACTCGTCGCGCAGGCGCCGCATGGCTAGCTCATGCACGGCCGGAAACATCCCGGGGGCGGCAAACGACGGCGAGACGATCGCTACTCGGTCTCCGGCAACCAGCTGCGACGCCGCGGTGAAGTCAGGACGCACGTCCCCATCTAAACCTTTTTGACCGCGAGTTGCCCACCCGCGAGCAGGCGGCCGATGCGGCGCAGTTCCGGCAGGTCGTGCACGTCGACGGCCAGGGCCGGCACCTCGATGACCGCGACCGCCGGGTGTGCGGCGCGGAACCGAGCCAGCAGTCGGCGTTCCCGCCTGGCCAGGGCGACCCGATCGGCGTGCAACCGCAGCACCGCCGCGGCCAGTGGCGAGTTACCCGCTGGTTCCAGAGCATCAGCCACCGTCTCGGCCCGCGCCGCCGGCAGGTCGGCGAGCACTGGATGCGTCCGGTTGAGCACCAGCCCAGCCAGCGGCATCGACTCGGTGGCCAGTCGGTCCACGAAGTAGGCCGCCTCACGCACCGCGTCAGCCTCCGGAGTGGTGATCACCACAAACGCCGTTCCCGGGGCGCGGAGCAATTCGTACGTCGCGGTAGCGCGCTCCCGAAACCCACCGAACATGGTGTCGAAAGCCTGCACGAACGCCGAGGCGTCGGCCAGCATCTGCCCACCCAGGATCGTCGAGACCGCCCTGGCGAACAGGCCGAACCCGGCACCCACCAGCCGGCGCACGCCGCGCCCGCCGGCCCGCGCCGGGGCGGACAGCAGCCGGATCATCCGCCCGTCCAGGAACGAGGACAACCGCTGCGGGGCGTCCAGGAAATCCAGTGCGGAGCGCGACGGCGGGGTGTCCACCACGACGAGATCCCACTCACCGGCCGCCACCAGCTGCCCCAGCTTCTCCATCGCCATGTACTCCTGGGTGCCGGCGAACGACGAGGAGATGGCCTGGTAGAAGGGGTTGGCGAGGATGTGGGCGGCTCGGTCGGGGCTCGCGTGCGCCCGCACCATCTCATCGAAGGTGCGGCGCATGTCCAGCATCATCGCGTACAGCCGCCCGCCGGCCGCCGCGATCTCCTCGGTGGGCGACACCAGACCAGGATTGTTGGTCAGCTCCCGCAGCCCCAGCGACTGTGCCAGCCGGCGCGCCGGGTCGATCGTGAGCACCACCACCGATCGGCCTCGCTCGGCTGCCCGCAGCGCGGCAGCCGCGGCCGTCGTCGTCTTGCCCACCCCGCCCGCGCCGCAGCACACCACCACTCGGGTGGCCCGGTTGTCCAGCAGCGCGTCGATGCTGAAGGGAGGCGGTGACCTCATCGCACGCCCTGCTCGCGGAGCGCCTCGGCGAGCTCGTAGACCCCGCCGAGGTCGACGCCATCGCCGCCGGCTTCGGTGAGCTCAGGCAGCTCGATCAGCGGCAGGCCGGCATCGGCGAGCTTGGCTCGCGCCTGCCGCTCGGCGTCTACCCGCACCGCGTGTTCCACGGTTTCGGTGACCAGACCCTCGAGCACGGCCGAGTCCAGCTCCAGGCCAGCGGCAAGCAGGCAGGAACGGACGCGGTCGGCGTCGATCTGGCCGTTGGCCGCGCCGGTCACCGACCGGGCGGGCAGCCGGGAGGGTCGCACCCGGTTGACCAGCACCGCGCCCGGGCGCAGGTCCGCCAGGTCCAGCTCCCCGACGGTCTCCAGCGTCTCGGTCACCGGCAAGTCCGCCAGCAGGGTGACCACGTGTACCGCGGTGTCCGCCGAGTGCAGCAGCCGCACCACTCCTTTGCTCTGGCTGTGGATCGGGCCGACCTTGGCCAGGTCGGCCATCGCCCGGGTGACGTCGAGAAACTTCACCACCCGCCCGGTCGGCGGAGCGTCCAGCACCACCGCGTTGTAGATGTGGACGCCACCCGCCACTCGGATGGTCGCCTCCTTCACTTTGCCAGTGAGCAGCACATCCCGCAGCCCGGGCGCCAGCGTGGTGGCGAACTCGATCGCGCCCATCCGGCGCAGTGTCCGACCCGCGAAACCCAGGTTGTAGAACAGCGCGAAGTACTCCAGCAGGGCCTCCTCGGCGTCCACCGCCAGCGCCCGGACCTCGCCGCCGCCGGGAGCGACCGCGACGCGCCGCTCCTCGTAGGGCAGCGGGGGCGTGTCGAACAGACGCGCGATACCCTGCCGTCCCTCGACTTCCACCAGCAGCGTTCGCCCGCCCCCGGTGGCCAGCGCCACCGCCAGCGCGGCGGCGACTGTCGTCTTGCCGGTCCCGCCCTTGCCCGTGACGACATGCAGACGAGCCTTGGGCCACATGCAGCGAGCCTAGGCTCACGCGCACGCGCTAGCGTGCACTCCCATGACAGTCTGGGAGTACTCCACCGTGCCGCTGTTGACCCATGCCACCAAGCAGATCCTCGACCAGTGGGGAGCCGGCGGCTGGGAGCTGGTCACCGTGGTGCCCGGGCCGACCGGGGAGCAGCTGGTGGCCTTCCTCAAGCGCCCGAAGCCGTGAACTGGTTAGACCGGCTGGCTGAGCTCGGGTTGGTGCTGCCACCGGTGGCCACCCCAGCCGGGGCGTACCTGCCCGCGGTGCGCAGCGGATCCCTGGTGTTCACCTCAGGCCAGCTCCCGCTGGTCGACGGGGTACTGGCGGCCACCGGCAAGCTCGGCGTCGAGATAGACCCGGAGCGCGGCCAGGAGCTGGCCCGTGCCTGCGCGCTGAACGCGCTGGCCGCGGTGGACGGCCTGGTCGGGCTCGACGCGGTGCTCCGGGTGGTGAAGGTGGTGGGGTTCGTGGCCTCGGCACCCGGGTTCACCGCCCAGCCCACCGTTCTGGGCGGCGCATCCGAGCTGCTCCACGAGGTGTTCGGCCCAGCCGGGACGCATGCCCGCTCCGCCGTCGGCGTCGCCGAGCTGCCGTTCGGTGCTCCGGTGGAAGTCGAACTGATCGTCGAAGTGTCCTGAGCCGCTGTTCTTTCCAGGCGGGCGGTCAGATCTGCGACTCCCTGCCCGAGATGCCGACTACGGTGCGCTGTCGAAGTGGCCGAAATAAGGGGGACAGATTCGAGGTATCGCTAGTACGATCAATCGATCCTGGGGGAGCTGGGGTGAACCTCGCAGCACGGCATCTCGGAGGCGAAGCATGTCGGTCGACCAAGCCTACCCGTCCAGTGTCCGGCTCACTCAAAGCCTGCTGTGGAACCGCACGCTTCGCGGGGCGACCCGCCCACAGCCGGTGGTCGTGTTATTGGGGCCGGTCGGCTCGGGCAAGACTACAGCTCTCAAGTCAATATCCGGAGCCTGTGGCGCCAACGTGATCCACGCCCTGGTCGACTTCGACCACCATGAGCCCGGTCGACCCGCCCCGACCACGGTGGAGACCCTGGCGCAGGTCGCTTTCAGCCTGTGCCGCACCTGGCAGCGCCACCCGGCGGCGGTACGGTTCACCCGGTTCACGCTTGGCCTCATCGCGACCCAGACATTGCTAGAAGGGCAGTCGCGTGACCAGGCGAAAGATACCCTGCGTGTCTCGATCGAGGACGTCACCCACAACCGCAGGGCGGACCGGAATGTCGCCAAACTAGTGGATATGTTGGTCGACTCCGCGAAGGACGCGGGTGTCGTGCCGGCCCTGCCTGCGGAGATCATCAAGAACGTACTTCCCGCGCTGATCAGGACCGTTACGCGTCAGCCCACGAGGAAGGCCAAGCAGTGGCACGCGTTCTTTCCTGAAGCCGAGGGAGCCACACCACTCGACGCGCTTGTCTCGCTCAACAGCGCGGGGTCGACCAAGCAGACCAATTGGCTCGCCGGAGCTTTCTTCGCCGATATCCGGGAAAGTCACTCCCGGATGGCCAGGCTAGATTATCTTCATCAGTGCTCGTGCCCCATCCCACGCAAGGCCCGCCACTTGCACAACTGGGTGCTATTACTTGACAACATTGACCATGAAAACGGCGCAAAATTCGTCGCGGACCTGCTCGCAGCTCGGGAACACCACCTGACAATGAATTCAAGCCAGCATGACGCGCTATTGATCATCGCGGCCAGCGGCCGATGGGACAGCAGCTGGGAAGCCGAATGGCGGGCCCCATGGAGATCATCTTCGGATAACACGGGCCCGGCACGAGCCGTACCGACCTGCGGTAGGGCGAATTACAGCCACTGGGCCGGACGTGCAACCGAAGCGCCTCAGGCCGCTTACTACCCGGTGCTGCTGGAACCGCTCAGCATCGAGGAGACCGCTCACATCCTGGGGGTCCGCCAGAACGAGCCGGAATACTACTTGGCCCAACGCGCCACCGGGGGCCTGCCGGGGGCGGTTCTTCTGCTCAAAAAGCTGCTGCGTGACCAAAAGGCCCTGTCGCGTAACCATGAGTTCCAGCACGGGCCCGTGACGTTCTCCACCCGGTCAACCCGGCTCACCTTGGTGCCGATCCGTGGGCTGAGCGCCTGGACGACCTGCGCGTTACTCAGCATCTCCCGGGTGTCAAAATCGACAAGTTCGTCACTGCGGCCTCGTTCGCCACCGCGCCCTGGCTGTTGCCCCACAACGCGACGAGCCTAATCTCTCGACCCGATGTCGGGAGCATCCTCACCGAGTTGCGTACCGCCCTGTGGATCATCGCTCCGAAGCCTGGGAGCGCCACCCCGAACTACGCCGAACTGCACCCGTGGATCGCCCAGACGCTCGCGTCCGCACTCGCTCAAAACGGTGCCTCCTACACGGAACAGTTTGAGGAGTTGCTCAACGACCCGGACACGCTCGGAGATCCGACGCGCAAGGCGTATTGCCAGCTAGCCCTCAGACGGGTCAGCGAGGTGGTGGACGCCTTCGAGGCCAGCTTCGACCAAGGCCCGCATGAGAATTGGATCGACCGGCTCGAGTTAGTTACTCGTGCACCCGACAATCTTTCGCCGAACCACAGCTCCGGGGAAATCTATCGCGAGCTGGTCGATATGAACGTTGGCGAGACACCACCCGGCCGGCACCCAGTCCGCCAAGCCATCACTGAGTTGATCACGGCTCGCTGGCTAGCAACCGATCCATTTGTCGTGCCCGATCCAGCCCAACACAAGATCATCGAAGACTCGTACAATTTTCTCTCACGGCAGTCCAAACGAGCCAATGTCGCCGCATTGACTGACGCGGCGCGGCGCGCCCTTGACCTGCTACTCTGAAACAGAACGGACCCGACCTGGCCATGAATCTGTTCCGCGGCCTGCTGGCCCGCCCGAAGCGTCGAGAGCGGGGCAACGAACTTCGTCCACTGGTGGTGATACCACCCATAGTGATGGTCCTGGCTTTTCTATGGCGTCGGTGGATCTTCAGCTCGCTCATGGCGGTCGTCCTTGTCACCGGACTTGGGTGTTTCGTGTGGTGGGCCCCATGGCAGAAATGCGGACGCGGCATGACCGCAACTGGGTCGCCCGCCGTCTGCGTGGGCCTGGATCTGGACTCGACGGCGCTCAGTGATACCGACCCACTGGCCGACCTCGAAAAAACCATCGCGAACAACAATAGGGCAACTTCTGGGCCGTTCGCCACCATCGTGGTACTCGATGATATCACTCCGGATCCCAGGAACGACAGCGTGGCCCTTCGGGCGCAGCGCCATATCATCGAGGGCGCGATCACTGCCGTGTCGCGAGCGAACGATCCGAAGACAGGCGGCATCCCAAAGATCAAATTGTTGCTCGCAAATTTCGGTTTCGAGGCCGGCGCATGGCACCAAGCGGTTGATGCCATCAAGCAGGCTCGTCTGAGCGAGCATATCGTCGCAGTGACCGGGATCGGTCAGAGTCGGGATACGAGCCGCGCCGCGGTGGCGTCCCTGTCGGATGCGGGCATCGTCGTTATCGGCACGAACGTCACAGCCGACAACATGAGCCTAGCCCCAGGTCCGGAAGGCAAGCGCAGTACGAATTTTGTGCGAGTTGTTCCCACTAATACCCAGGAGGCAATCGCCGCATCGAAGTACATCAAACAGCACAGCTACCACAAGGTACTCCTCGTCCAAGACGTGAACGAGGCGGATGGCTATGCGCAAACCCTCGCCCATGCCTTCGAGACCAACGACAACGTCACAGTGAACAACAAGGAGCGCTATCGGTCACCGGAGGCACCACTCCAGGTCGCCAACAGAGAGCAGCTAATGGCAAACATTTTCACTAGAATGCGAAATGATATCTGCACGATCCAGCCTGACCTCATCTACTTCGCCGGCCGGGGCACCGACCTGGGATATTTCCTCACCGCGCTGTCCTCAAGCGGCGCGTGCGAGATCGGATCACTGGACGTTATGACTGGTGACGACACAAGTAATCTCGTTGGGGGACGGATATCAACGGGCGGCGATTTTAACTTCAAGGTATTCTACACGGCCCTCGCGCATACGGATCAGTGGAACAGCTTCCCGTCAACGTCCGAATACATCAAGAACTACCTGGATTTCGTGGCCACGTTCAACCAGGAGAATTTCAAAGACGCGAATCTCGACGATGGCAATGCCATGCTAAGTTACGACGCAGTGGACGTAGCTATCGCCGCGACCAAATCGGATGCCGTAGCCATATCCGATCCGGACACGGTCGCCGATTTCCTCGTCAGCATTCGTTGCAAACAGTACGTTCCCGGCGCCAGTGGCCCCATCGCTTTGGGTCAGGACGGAAATCCGATCGACAAGGCGATGCCGATCCTTCAGCTTCACTTAGACGGCACGGTGACTCAGCAAGACTTGGCTTGGCCCACTGGGCAACCACTCGACCCTAACTCGACATGCTAGACCAACATCAAGCCACCCGGCACGTCGCTCCACAAGACAAACCTAGGTCATGTTTTCGGTGAGATCGGGTTGACCCAACTTCAATTCAGTGAACCGGGCGAAATCGGTGTCAGCGGAGTAGACGGCGAGCCCGTGCTCGATAGCCAGAGCCGCTAGCTGGGCGTCAGGCACCAGGTTGCCCCGGATCTGGTACTTGCCGAGCAATCCGAGCAGGATTCCTGCGTATCCCGGACCTGGTTCCGGTGTCCACACTGGGCCGACGGCCAGCCAGTCCGCAACCACGTCGGCGGCTGTCTGCGGCTCCAACGGGTGGCCCACGCTCGGGGGTTCGTGCTGATCCGCAGGAAAGCCGTAAGCGACTGCCATGGCAGCGCCACCCGTTGTGCCCCGTTGAGCGCCGATTCCAGCCAGGCTGAGGCGGGCCGATGAAACGCACTGGACGAGTCGACCGCGTAGGGCAGAAGATTGGCATCGACGAGCATCAGCGGTGCCTGGGTCTCTCAAGATACTCAAGGGTATCACCGACGTTCGCGACATCGATCCGGGCGCCCATGGGGAAAGTGCGCTGAACAAACCTTGTTCGTTGTGACGGTATCGTGAGTCCCGCGCGCGCCAGCTCGTTGACCGCTTCACTCACACCGATGTTGCGCTCCGCGCGCATTCGCTGCACAGCGGCAGCCACATCATCGTCCAGCGACACCGTGATTCTCATGCGTCAAGTTTAGGACAGCATGAGGCAGCTAGCCCGTCGTCACACTGGCACGATCTCGAGGTGGTCCGCCAGTCCTGTGAAGTCCTCGCTGTTACGGGTGTACAGCCGGGCTTCGTGCGCGTGCGCAGTCGCCGCGATCAGCAGGTCCATGACGCGAGAACGGGGTTGGCGGCCGGATCGGGCCACCGCCGCCGCGAGCATGCCGAAACTAACCGCGACCGCGTCGTCGACTGGTAATGCGTCGAAGCGGCGCGATAGGACGGTGAGCCGTCGGAGGCGTTCCGCCCGGGTGGCGGGGTCGGCGGTGACCAGCACGCCGAAATGAAGCTCAGCGAGGGTGGCTGCACTGATCGCCAACTCACCATCGAGTCTCGGTACGTCATGCGCGATCACCACGCTGGTGTCCAGTACCGCCCGCATCATCGGGTCCAGGGGTTCACCGGCGTGTCGTCAAGCAGCGCCCGGTCGCGCTCCCACTCCGGGTCACCCGCTCCGGTGAACAGGTCCGCGATGTCCTCGTAGGAACGCCAGGAACGGGCGGTCGCGCCGCGGAGGACAGCAGCTGGCCGTCCGCTCACCGTGATCGTCACGACCGTCCCAGCCTCGACGCGTCGCACGATGTCACTCGCGTTCTGCCGCAGCTCCCGCAACCCAATGGACTCCATAACGCAACGGTAGCACAAGTGCTACCGTTGCGTCTCACTGCACTCAGTGTCCCGAACTCAACAGGGGGGCTCACCGGAGGCGCCTCAAGAGCCCTGCTGTTGAGCTCGGGAAGCGCAGGGCGCTGAAGGGGCGCAGCCAGGCTGGAGCGAGTGTTAGCGGGCGCGGCGGGCTAGGCGTTGGGGCTCCAGGATGAGCACGCTCTTGCCTTCCAGACGCAGCCAGCCGCGGTGGGCGAAATCGGCCAGGGCCTTGTTCACCGTCTCCCGGGAAGCGCCGACCAGCTGGGCGATCTCCTCCTGCGTGAGGTCATGAGTCACCCGGAGCATGCTGCCCTCCTGGGTGCCGAAGTCGTGCGCGAGCTGCAGCAGCGCCTTGGCCACCCGCCCCGGCACGTCGGTAAAGATCAGGTCGGCGAGCATGTTGTTGGTACGGCGCAGCCGGCGCGCGATCACCCGCAGCAACTGCTCAGCGATCTCTGGCCGTTTAGTGATCCACTCTCGCAACGCGGGGCGATCCATGCACACGGCGCTGACCTCGGTCACCGTGGTGGCCGTCGACGTCCGCGGTCCCGGGTCGAAGATTGACAACTCACCGAACATGTCCGACGGCCCGAACACAGCCAGCAGGTTCTCCCGACCGTCCGTCGACCTCCGGCCGACTTTGACCTTGCCCGACAGGATGATGTAGAGACGATCGCCCAGTTCGCCTTCGGTGAAAATGACGTGCGCCCGGGGGAAGCTGACCGGCTCCAGGCTGGCTCGCAGCGCCTGAACAGCCAAGGGGTCGACACCCTGGAAGATGCCGGCCATGGCCAGGGAGTCGTTCACCGCATTCCTCCAGCTGACCCGAGTGGACCCGCCCCCGTCATCAAGAGACCTACTTCAGTGCCGCCGATCACATCGGTGGAGTCTAGGGCCGTTGCTGACCGTGTCGTAACGTGACCAACCCTTCGTCGTGGGGGTCGACGCCGTTGCGGCCCTCCGGTGGATTCCCACCAGGCGAGCCGGTATCGGGTAGCCGTCGCCGCTGGAACGCTTCCAGCGCGCCATCGATACCACTGCCGAACAACACCCGCACCTCCTCAGGACGGGCCGCCTGCAGAAATTCCTCAACGTCGTTCTCTTGCACGGTGAGGTGACGCAGGCGGTTCTCCAGTCGCTCCATGGCGAGCGCGAAGAACATGATCAATACCGGGACAACGGCAACGAACCAGACAGTCATGGTGCCAGGGATCATGCCGCATCACCCGACCATATGCGCGCGCGGGGGCGCGTGTCGAGCGTGTCGAGCGGCCAGTCTGGGCGATCGAGGCTGGACGACCGGTCTGGGCGCCACCTCCGTAGGCTGAAGGCGTGCCAGCTCGATCGCGCCGACCCTCCGCTGCGGAGAGCCACCTCGCGCTGGTCCGGCGCGCCCGCCGGATGGACCGGGTACTGGCCACCGCCTACCCGGACGCGCACTGCGAGCTGGACTTCACCACGCCACTGCAGCTCGCCGTCGCCACCATCTTGTCCGCGCAGTGCACCGACAAGCGGGTCAACGAGACCACGCCAGCGTTGTTCGACCGGTATCGCGGCGCCACGCAGTACGCGGCCGCCGATCGGGACGAGCTGGAGGAACTGATCCGGTCCACCGGGTTCTACCGGAACAAGGCGACGGCGCTGATCGGACTCGGCGCGGCCCTTGTCGAGCGCTTCGGCGGCGAGGTGCCCCGCACGCTGGCCGAGCTGATCACTCTGCCGGGAATCGGACGCAAGACCGCCAACGTGATCCTCGGCAACGCCTTCGGGGTGCCCGGAATCACGGTGGACACCCACCTTGGGCGGCTGGCGCGCCGGTGGGAGTGGACTGCGCACGAGGATCCGGTGAAGGTCGAGCAGGTGATCGCCGAGCTCATACCGCGACGGGACTGGACGATGCTGTCCCACCGAGTGATCTTCCACGGGCGCCGGGTGTGCCACGCGCGCCGGCCCGCCTGCGGGGTGTGCCCACTGGCGGGGGACTGCCCGTCCTACGGCCTCGGGCCTACCGAGGCTGGGGTTGCCGCCGCGCTGCTGCGCGGGCCCGAGGCACCACATCTGCTGGCGATGGCCGGGCTGCCCACCGATCTGGCGGGCGATTCTGGGGTAACAGTCGCGGCCTCAGGGACGGTGTCGTGAAGCGCGCTCCGCGCTGGGTGCTGGTGACGGCGTTGCTCGCGTTCGGGCTCGTCGTGGCGCTCTGGCCGAGGGCGAGCCCGCCCCTGGTCGCGGCATCAGCGGGTCCAACAGCAACGGGCAGCCTGCAGCTTCCCCCGCCGGTCAGTATCGACCAGGTGAGATCCCGGGCGGCGCTGCTGCCCTGCCCAGCCGCGCTCTCGGGCGCTGCCCCGGCTCACGGGCCGCTGTCCGGCCTCGTGCTGCCCTGCCTCGGCCAGCCGGGGACGGTCGACCTGGGGGCGGCGTTGGCCGGCCGGCCAGCGCTGCTCAACCTGTGGGGGCCGCTGTGCCAACCC
>JBOHFJ010000079.1:0-15920 GCA_050699655.1 Pseudonocardiaceae bacterium | reverse complement strand
GCGCAGGGCGGTCGCGTCCGTATACCGCTTCACCCCGCCTCCGTTCGTAGGGCCCGTTCCACGGTGAGTTCAGCCTGTGGACCCAGCTTCTGTGCCGCGTATAGCAGGTGTCGGCGGCTCACTACCCCCCGACTGAGAAGCTCTGCGACCGCCGAATCGATAACGTCCTGGTCCGCCCCTGACGCGGCCGTCTCGACGGCGGCTCGTAGCGGGGTGGTGACGCGGAACCCTTCGTGTTGTTCGACGTCGTCGTCGGCCAGTTCACAGCGATGCAGCACCACCGCGCTGCCTTTCTGCCGGAAGCTGGACGGCACCGTCAAATGGATCTCCGCGGGATTCGCGATGCCGAGGTCGTGAACCGCGAGTGCGCTGGTGTGGGAGACGACCGCGCGCCCACGGCTCCAGAGCGACCAGCGCACGAAGTGGTCCGTGTCTGCACTCTACCAGGAAATTTACTCATATTGCGCTTGAGTTTCACGCAGAAGTTGTGCGTGAAACTCAAGCGCAACTGTAGCTACCTACGGGTATGGGTCAGGCCGGGTTCGCGAGCTGTCCACAATGCTGAGATCGGGAGGCAGCTCAATGCCTCCCCGAAACTGAGCTGCTGTGTGCCGCAATATAGCACGAGACCGGCACGGAAGCGGGAGCCAAGTCGGCGTTGAAGCAGCTTGAGTCCTCGGAAGTCGTCCGCGCGTACGGTCTCTGCCGCCTTGACTTCGATTCCCACAATCTGGCCGGCGTTGTCCTCGAGCACGCCGTCGACCTCATACTTGTCGCGGTCTCGATAGTGGTAGAGCCTGGCTGATGTGTGTGACCAGGTGAGTTGGCGCGACAGTTCAGCTAACACAAAGTTCTCTAGCAGACCACCTGCGGAGTGCTCTGGTGCGCCCGGAGTCAGGTGAGCTGCCATTCCGCTGTCCACGAAGATCAATTTCGGGGTGGCGATCGCGCGCGTCGTGGCATTCGCTGACCAGCTTGGAATGAGTCGAACTAGGTAGATCGTCTCCAAGATATCCAGGTAGTTGCGGACGGTGGGCGCTGAGATTCTCAGGTCGTTGGCGAGTCGGCTGGCGTTGAGTAACCCGCCAATCTGCGCCGCGAGCAGCGAGATGAGACGACGCATGTCGCTGGCGCGCGCGATGTCGGCGACTTGCTTGACATCGCGCGCCAAGATATCAGAGAGATAGCTGTCAAAGAAGCGCGCGCGCCGCCGCGGCACGGCGCGCCGGACCGCTTCCGGATATCCCCCCCGGGTGGCTCGGGCGAGGTAATCTTCCCAGTTCAGTTCGTCGGGCTCGACGCGTAGGTCGGCGCCGGATTCGAAGACCGCGTCGACGAAGCCGTCCGCGGCTCCGTCGATCTCGCCCTGGGAGAGCGGCCAGAGCTCGATGGTCTCGGATCGTCCCGGAAGTGCGTCGGGGATACTGCGCAATGCTAGGAGCCGGGCGGAGCCGGTAAGCAGGAACCGCCCGGGACGTGGGTCTCGATCAACTGTGTCCTTGATCGCTAGCCACAGATCGGGGGCGCGCTGAACTTCGTCGAGGAGCATCAACCCGTCATGGCGGACGAACCGAACCGGGTCCTCGCCGGCGGCGGCTCGGGTCACTGGATCGTCGAGGAATCGCGCGGTGCCGCCTGCGTACTGGCGGAGCACCAGCTCGGCGAGGGTGCTCTTGCCGACCTGCCGAGCGCCGGTCACGACGACGACACGGGTGTCGCCCAGGGCGTCGCGGATCAGCTCGGCCGCTCGTCGGGGTAGATAGTCGCCAGCGACTCGCATCCCCTGATCCTAGCTGGTGACTTTCAACTTGCCGAATCATATTTTTTCGATCTGCCGAATCTATCGCTTTCAATCTGCCGAACAGGATCTCTGGGGTGAGTTGTAAGTGCTGATGTCGAGCGCTCGGAGCACGTCGAAATTATCGAACATATGTTCTATGCTGTCCTTGTTCGACGCTGTCTTCCCCACAGCGGATCCGGGTGCGCCCAGCTCAGCGGCTCGACGCCGGCGCGCACTCCACCGTGTGGAGGAGGTCGCCGGATGGCTGGTGGGAGCGTCGCGTCGCTGCTGCGGCGGATGCCGGTCGTGCCCGCGTCGGCGCTGGGGGAGCGGCTCGACGTCCCCGGCGGCCGGCCGCCGTTTCCGGTGGTCGCGCCGCTTGCGCCGCTGCTGCCCAGCGGTGGGTTGCGCCGGGGGTCGGTGGTCGCGGTGCGCGGTTCGATGGCGTTGCTGCTGGCGTTGTTGTCGGTGGCCACCGCGCGGGGGGTCTGGGCCGCGGTGGTCGGCGTCGGCGACCTCGGGGTGCTGGCCGCGGCCGAGGCGGGGGTGGTGGTGCAACGGCTAGCGCTGATCCCCCGGCCTGGGTCGGACCCAGCACCGGTCGCTGCGGCGCTGCTCGACGGGGTGGGTCTGGTGGCGCTGGCCGGCGCGGACCGGATGTCCCCCGGCGCGCGGCGATCCCTGGCGGCCAGGGCGCGGCAGCGCGGGTCGGTCCTGCTCCCGCTCGGTCGATGGCCGGGCGCGGAGGTCGAGCTGGACTGCCACGTCGAGGCCTGGTACGGCGCCGAGGCCGGATACGGGTGGCTGCGCAGCCGCGAGGTCGTGGTGCGCGCGGTGGGCCGCGGTGCGGCGGGCCGGCCTCGCGTCGCCCGCTTGCTGCTGCCTGGCCCCGGCGGCCCAGTGGCGGAGGCGCTCGCGAACCTGACTCCGCCGATCAAGGCTGTGAGCTGATGACGCCTGTCCGGGTGGTGGTGGTCTGGTGCCCGGACTGGCCCGTGATGGCCGGGGCGGCCGTTGCGGGCTTGGCTGCGCGGACGCCAACGGCGGTGCTGGCCGGCAACCGGGTGGTGGCCTGCTCGGCGTCGGCCCGGGAGCAGGGGGTGCGCCGGGGCCAACGCCGCCGTGAAGCGCAGGGCCGCTGCCCGGAGCTGGCCGTGCTCGCCGACGACCCGGACCGGGACGCCCGGGTGTTCGAGCCTGTGGTCGCCGCGATCGAGTCTCTGGCGCCCGGTGTGGAGGTGGTGCGCCCCGGGCTGGTCGCGGTGCCGGCCCGCGGCCCGACCCGGTACTTCGGCGGCGAGCTAGCGGTGGTCGAGCGGATCGCCGAGGTGGTCGCCGCCGCGGTGCCGGGTCGGGCCGGGGTGCAATGCCAGGTTGGCATCGCCGACGGCCTGTTCGCCGCGACCCTGGCCGCGCACCGTGGCTTGCTGGTGTCACCGGGTGGTTCGGCCGGCTTTCTCGCCATGTTGGGTATCGACGAGCTGCGCCATCCCGCCGTCACCGGAGTCAACAGGGCCGCGCTGGTGGATCTGCTGCACCGGCTGGGGCTGCGCACCCTCGGAGCGTTCGCCGCCCTGCCCGTCGACGACGTCGCCTCCCGGTTCGGCCTCGGCGGGGTGCGGGCGCACCGGCTCGCCCGGGGGCTCGAAGAGCGCCCGCTGGCCCGCCGTGACCCGCCGGCCGATCTCACCGTGACCCGCCGGTTCGACCCGCCACTGCAACGGGTCGATGCGGCTGCATTCGCCTCCCGGGAACCCGCGGCGCGGCTGCACACCGCGCTGGCCACCCGCGGTCTGGCCTGCGTCCGGCTTGGGATCAGCTCCCGCACCGAGGCGGGCGAGGAGCCACACCGGGTGTGGCGCTGTGCTGAGCCGTTGACCGCATCGGGTATCGCCGATCGGGTGCGTTGGCAGCTGGACGGCTGGCTGACCTCCCGCGGCTCACGCCCCAGCGCGGGCATCACCCTGCTGCGGCTGATCCCGGAGGAGGTGATCGGCGGGCAGGCCCTGCAGCGCGGGCTGTGGGGGGAGTCGGGGGAAGACGACGACCGGGCCGGCCGGGCACTGGTCCGGGTGCAGGGGATGCTGGGGCCCGCGGCGGTGCTCATCGGAGTGCTCGGCGGCGGCCGCGACCCCACCGACCAGGTACGCCTGGTGCCCTGGGGAGACGACCCGACCCCGGCGCGCGATGGGGACCCTCCCTGGCCGGGCCGGCTGCCCGCGCCGTCGCCGTCCCGGGTGCCCGCCCGCCCGCTGCCCGCCGAGGTGTGTGACGACGCCGGACGTGCCGTCGGGGTGAGTGGGCGCGGGAGGCTCACCGGTGTCCCGCACGGGATCGCGGTGGACGGGAACCCGCCGCGCCGGGTGCTGACCTGGGCCGGGCCTTGGCTGGTCGAGGAGCGCTGGTGGGAGGCCGGTGGAGGGCGGCGGTGCGCGCGGTTGCAGGCGGTGCTCGACGCTCACTCCACCGAGCCCGACGCTGGGCCGCTCGCGGTGTTGCTGGTCTGCGAGGCGGGCCGCTGGCGGGTCGAGGGAATCTATGAGTAACGCCGCGACCTGGGCCGGCGCACCCGAGCGCCAGCTGGGCGGTGGGAAGATGGCCAGGTGACCACCCTCTACGAGCTGCATTCGCACCGCCCGCTGGAGTCGCCAGTGCTGCTCCTCGCGACGGAGAGCTGGGTCGACGCGGGGCTGGGAGCCCAAGCGGCCATCGCCCATGTTCTTGAGACGATCCCCACCGAAGCGCTGGCCACCTTCACCGCGGACGAGCTCATCGATTTCCGCTCTCGTCGCCCCATCGTGCGGATCTCCGACGGGGTCCTCGACTACCTGAGCTGGCCTGAGATCCAACTGCGGGCTGGTCAGGACGCCGAGGGAAGAAGTGTGCTCGTCTTAGTGGGGCCGGAGCCCGACATGGCGTGGCATGCCTTCGTGCGGGCCGTTGTGGGCCTGGCCACGCAGCTCGGAGTGCGGCTCGTGGTCGGGCTCGGCGCTTACGCCGCTCCGGTTCCGCACACCCGTCCCGTCAGTTTGATGGCGATCGCCACCCTGGCTGAGCTCGCGGCGCAGGTGGGCGTGGTACCTGGCACCGCTGAGACGCCGGCCGGGATCCAGACGGCGCTGCAGGAAGGCTTCGCCGCCGCGGGCATCCCCGCCATCGGGGTGTGGGCGCGAGTGCCCCACTACTTGGCGAACATCCCTTACCCGGCGGCCTCCGCCGCACTCGTCGATGCGCTGGCGGCTGTCGCCGGGCTGAAGCTCGACTCTGGGGAGTTGCATGCCGCGGCTGACAGCGCGTTGAATCACATCAACGACATTGTTGCCAACAGTGCGGAATACCGTGATCTCGTGAGTGGCCTTGAGGCCGCGTTCGACGGTGCGGCGACCACGCCGCTCGACTTCTCGGATCTTCCCTCAGGCGACGAGCTCGCCGCCGAGCTTGAGCGCTTCCTTCGCGGCGAGCAGGGGGAGCAGTAAGGCCACCCGGGCAGGTCGCTCCCTACGCCGAGCTGCACTGCCACTCCAACTTCAGTTTCCTGGACGGGGCTAGCCACCCCGAGGAGCTGGTCGAGGAAGCGGCCCGGCTGGGGTTGGACGCGATCGCGCTCACCGACCACGACGGGATGTACGGGGTGGTGCGCTTCGCCGAGGCGGCCCGCGAGCGGGGCGTCAAGACGGTGTTCGGGGCCGAGCTCAGCCTCGGCCTCACCGCGCCGCGCAACGGTGTGCCCGACCCGGAGGGTGAACACCTGCTCGTGTTGGCTCGCGATCCTGAGGGTTACCGCAGGTTGTGCCGGGTGATCAGTGACGCCCAGCTTGCCGGCAAAGAGAAGGGCAGGCCGGTCTATGACCTCGACGCGGTGGCAGCCGCCGCGGCCGGGCACTGGATAGTACTCACCGGTTGCCGCAAGGCGGCGGTGCCCCGGGCGCTGGAGCGCGAAGGCCCGGCCGCCGCGGCCACGCAGTTACGCCGTTTGACCGAGCTGTTCGGTTCCGACCACGTCGTCGTTGAGCTCACCGCCAACGGACTGGCGCGGGACACCGAGCGCAATGACGAGCTCGCCGCGCTGGCCGCGGCGCACGGGCTGGACACCGCCGCCACCACCGCCGCGCACTACGCCACCCCGTCCCGGCACCGGCTGGCCACCGCGCTGGCCGCGGTCCGGGCCCGGCGCAGTCTGGACGAGATGGACGGCTGGCTGCCGGCCGCGGCGACAGCGCACCTGCGCTCCGGCGCGGAGATGGCCGACCGGTTCGCCCGCTGGCCTGGGGCGGTCGAGCGGGCCGCCGCGCTGGGCCGGGAATGCGCCTTCGACCTGCGCCTGGTGGCGCCGGACCTGCCGCCGTTCGCCGTCCCCGCCAATCACACCGGGACCCGTCACACCGAGGCCGGCTGGCTGCGCGAGCTCACCTGGCTCGGCGCGGCCACCCGCTACGGCAGCTACGACGAGCGCCCCGGCGCCTACCACCAGATCGAGCACGAGCTAGCCGTCATCGAGGCGAAGAACTTCGCCGGCTACTTCCTCATCGTGCACGACATCGTGGTGTTCTGCCGGCGGGCTGACATCTTCTGCCAGGGTCGCGGCTCGGCGGCCAATTCCGCGGTCTGCCACGCGCTGGGCATCACGAGTGTCGACGCGGTGGCGATGGACCTGCTCTTCGAGCGGTTCCTTGCCCCAGATCGGGACGGCTACCCCGACATCGACCTGGACATCGAGTCCGACCGGCGCGAGGAGGTCATCCAGTACGTCTACCGCACCTACGGTCGCGACCGCGCCGCCCAGGTCGCCAACGTGATCACCTACCGGGCTCGCTCAGCGGTGCGGGACATGGCCAAGGCATTGGGTTACTCGACCGGCACCCAGGACGCCTGGAGCAAACAGATCGACCGGTGGCCATCTCCCGATGGGGCCAGCCCAGAGACCGATATCCCCGAACCGGTGCTGGCGCTGGCCGCTGAGTTGGAGGGGTTCCCGAGACACTTGGGCATCCACTCCTGCGGCATGGTGATCTGCTCCCGCCCGGTGGCCGAGGTCTGCCCGGTGGAGTGGGCCCGAATGGAGCACCGCTCGGTGGTGCAGTGGGACAAGGATGATGCCGCGACTGCGGGGTTGGTCAAGTTCGACCTGCTCGGGCTCGGCATGCTCTCCGCGCTGCACTACGCGGTCGATCTGGTGGCCCGCCACTACCAGCACCAGGTGCGGCTGTCGGATCTGCAGCCCACTGACCCGGCCGTCTACGCGATGCTGGCCCAGGCCGATTCGGTCGGGGTGTTCCAGGTGGAGTCCCGCGCGCAGATGGCCACCCTGCCCCGGCTGAAACCGAGAACGTTCTACGACCTGGTGGTCGAGGTGGCGTTGATCCGCCCCGGCCCGATCCAGGGCGGCTCGGTGCACCCCTACCTCCGGCGCCGGGGCGGCCAGGAAGCCTGGGACTACGACCACCCGTTGCTGGTGAACGCGCTGCGCAAGACACTGGGGGTGCCGCTGTTCCAGGAGCAGTTGATGCAGATGGTCATCGACGTCGCCGGTTTTACCGCCGCCGAGGCCGACGAGCTGCGCCGCGCGATGGGCGCCAAGCGATCCCCCGAGCGGATGGCACGCCTGCGCGGGCGGCTGTTCACCGGCATGGCCCAGCACGGGATCACCGGCGAGCTCGCCGAGAAGATCTACGCCAAGTTGGCTGCCTTCGCCAATTACGGTTTCCCGGAAAGCCACGCGATCAGCTTCGCCTCGCTGGTGTACTACAGCGCCTGGTTCAAGTACCACTACCCGGCGGCGTTCTGCGCCGCCCTGCTGAAAGCCCAACCGATGGGCTTCTACTCCCCGCAGTCGCTGATCTCCGACGCGAGGCGGCACGGCGTCACGATCCGAGGCCCGGACATCAACGCCAGCGGGGTGCACGCCGGGCTGGAACCGGTCTCCCCCACAGTGCCGGAGCAGGCGGTGCGGCTGGGGCTGGCCATGGTGCGCACGGTCGGCCAGCCGCTGGCCACCCGGCTGGTGGCGGAGCGACAAGCCCGCGGTGGCTACCGCGACATCGCTGACGTCGCGCAGCGGGTGGGGCTGAGCGCTACTCAGGCCGAGGCGCTGGCCACCGGCGGGGCGTTCGACCAGCTGGCGGATGGGCAGCGGACCCATGGGCGCCGGCAGGCGCTGTGGTCCGCCGGAGCGGTGGCCGCGCAGCGCCCGGACCGGCTGCCCGGCACCGCAGTGGGGACCGTCGCGCCCCCGCTGCCGGGGATGAGCGCGCTGGAGCTGGCCGCGGCTGACGTCTGGGCAACTGGGGTCTCGCCGGACAGTTTCCCCACCCAGTTCCTCCGGGCCGAGCTGGACGGGCTGGGCGTGGTGCCCGCCGCGCGGCTACGGGAACGGGAGGATGGGCAGCGGGTGCTGGTCGCCGGCGCGGTGACTCACCGGCAGCGCCCGGCCACCGCGGGCGGGGTCACCTTCCTCAATCTGGAGGACGAGACCGGCATGGTGAACGTGATCTGCTCGCCAGGTTTCTGGGTGCGCTACCGCGCCGTCGTGCGGGCCTGCCCGGCGCTGCTGCTGCGCGGCCGGTTGCAAACCGCGCAGGGAGTGATCAACATCCTGGCCGAGCACGCCACGGCGCTGAATCTGCGAGCGCGCTCCCGCTCCCGCGACTTCCGGTGAATTGGAGCGCAGGCCGCGCCTATTTCTGCCTCTGTCCCGAGGACAACCACTGCGTTGGGCGGGTCAACGACGGCGGCAACCTGGTGTCCATGTCACCGTTCGCCGCATCGAGCTGGGATTGAGTGAGAAAGATGCTCTCGGTGAGGTCAGCACCCCTGAGGTCGGCACCCCTGAGGTCAGCGCCGATGAGGTATGCCCCTCGCAGGTTCGCGCCGCGCAAGTCGATCCCTCC
Source organism: Pseudonocardiaceae bacterium (assembly GCA_050699655.1). Classification (GTDB taxonomy): domain Bacteria; phylum Actinomycetota; class Actinomycetes; order Mycobacteriales; family Pseudonocardiaceae. The sequence continues at coordinate 7,253 of JBOHFJ010000079.1, read as the reverse complement.
TTGTTGATCGCGAAGTCCGCGCCAGCCGCGAAGACCGGCACCACACAGCACAACCCGAAACAGCGCGCACAGTCAGCCCGCAAGCGAGCCCGGTCGGGAACCGGCTCCGCATGGTCGCTGTTCTCGGACATGCGCGGGGTCAGCGGGGAGGGTCGTGAGGAAGGCGCGCCAAGCGGTGGTGGGGATACGCAGGGCTGGGCTGTCGTGGTTCTTGGAGTCGCGCACCAGCACCGTATCCGGAGCGGGCGCGAGCTCGACACAGTTTCCGCTGCCGTAGCTGTAACTGCTCCGGTGCCAGATGACCCCGCCCGGCTCAGGCGCGGTCATCAGGATCCTCTCGATCAGCATCGAACTCAGTTGCCACGGTGGCGAGCAGCTTGCGTGATTCTTCCTCACCCAGCGCGGTCTTCGCCAGCGACTCCAGGATGCGCCGGTAGGCATCTATCTCCACGGGCGTCTCCAGGAACAGGCTGGAGGCCTCACTCTCCAGATAGACCACCGGACGGAAATCGGTGAACTCCATCAACCTGAACGCCCCCGTCATCGCGGCGTGCGCACCGAGCTCGATCGGTACCACTCGCAGCGTGAGATAGGGCCGCAGCGACATCCGGTGCAGGTGCTCCAACTGCTCGACCATCACCGCCGGGCCGCCGACCGGCAGCCGCAGCACGAACTCGTGCAGGTAGAAGGTGAACGCTGGGGGATGCTCCCGGCTGAACATGCAGTGGCGGGCCAGCCGGGCGGCGACCCGATCATCTACCTCATCCCCCGTCACATTGGCGTTCCGGCTGATCACGGCGCGGGCGTAGTCGCCGGTCTGCAACAGGCCGGGCACGCCCGGCGTCTCGAACTCGCTGATCGCCACCGCCTTGCTCTCGTGATCAATCAAGCTCACGAGCTGCTGGGGCAGCCGCGAGCCCTGCTGACGCAACCAGCCCACGTTGTGCTGGTCCTCGCAGAGCTCCAGCAACCGGTCGCGCTCCGGGCCGGTCACCCGGCACATGGCGAGGAACCCCGCCACTTGCGCCGCGGTGGCTTTGCGCTTGCCGGACAGCAGTCGTGATATCCAGCTCGCTGACAAACCAAGCTCGTCCGCGGCTTGCTTGCCGGTCAGCCCGGCTCGCTCTAGCGCTGTGCGCAACCCCTCGCCAAGCTCTCGGCTGCGGATCGTCGGTTCTCGATCTTGCATGATGACCTCCCACCGCGCACCTTAAACCCGGTGGCCGACAGCTTCCCCACGTGCCCTCAAGGCAACAGGTTGTCCCAGCGTGCCGGGGGTGGTGGGGATTAACTAGCCGGGCGCGACAGTGGGCGTTTTGGGGGGTGTGTCGAGGGAAGAGCTCGGTGTTGCTGCCGTCAATGACGGCGACGGCCAGCTCAGTGAGCCGTTGGCCGTGGTTTCGGGCGTGGTTGCGCAGCAGGGTGAAGGCCTGGCCGGGGTCGATGTGGTGACGTTCGGCGAGAACACCCTTGGCCTGCTCGATGAGCACGCGGCTGTCCAGCGCGGTCTGCAGCTGGTCGATGAGGGTGTCGTGCTGGCGCAGGGCCCGTTCCTGGATCACACCGATGGTCGCCACATCGGCCATAGCTTGCCCAATCCGGGTGACCTCGGGGGCCAGCTCGTACGGATCGGTGTGGAACAGGTTCAGCGCCCCGATGACCTGCGAGCGCAACCGCATCGGCAGGGCGTGCACGGTGCGGAACCCGGACCCGGCGGCGGCGGGAGCGAACCGGGGCCACCTGTCGGCGGCCACGCTCAGGTCGGAGTGGCTGACCGGCTCGCCAGTGCGGTAGCACTCCAGGCAGGGACCGTCGTTGTTCTGCAGCTGAAACAGCTCCAACAGGTGGATGTTCTCGGCGGAGGAGGCCATCACCCGCAGCTGGTCATGCGAGTCGGCCAGCATCAGCCCGACCGCGGAGACCTCCAACAGCTCCACACAGCGATCAACCAGCACATGCAGGAACTCGACCAGGTCAAAGTCGGCGACCAGGGTGTCGGCGAGCTCGACGAACGCTCGAGCCAATCGGTCCTCAGTGCCACCCCTGATACGCAGATCGGGAATCACCACGATGAACGCCTCCTCATGCGATGTCCTCGGGGTCGAACCGTAACCGGCGGGCGACGACATCAGCCGCCAACTCGGACAGCGGGCGCTCTTCGGCGAAGGCTCGCGCGCGCAACCTGCTGAACGCCTCCTCGATCCCGACACCGAGCTGTACTGAGATCATGCCGGTGGCTTGATGGATCGCGGGTCGGCTGATGAAGAGAGTATCAACCACAGGGTGGCGCTCCGGAGAGTCAATGCCGGCTTGCGCGTCGAGTATCAGCCGCAGGGCGAACTCGGCGAATACCCAAGCCTGCGCCAGATCCTCGGCCGGCAGCTGCCCGGGGCGCTCCGAGGCCAGCACGAAGACTCCGCCGTGAATGGCACCGATCCGCAACGGCAGCGCGAACATCGCCCGGGCGCCGGCCTGGACGGCCGCCGCGGCGAACAACGGCCACCGAGCCTGCGTCCGGGCGCAGTCCAGCTCACTCACCAGCACCGAGGCGCTCCCGGCCAACACCTCCAGCGACGGGCCCTCGCCGACGGTGAGCTGCAGTTCCTCCAGCTGGCGGCTCAGCGGCCCGATGGCGCAGAGCACCTCGCAGCTCACCCGGCCGCCCCGGACCGACACCGCCACCCCGTCGACCGGCAACCGGGCCGCGGCCACCTGGCACAGCGAGAGCACCGACACCGGGACGCCGAGCGAATCGGCGTGGGCGCTCACCACATCCCACACCTGGTCGGCCCTGCTGGCGGCCTCTGTCACGGTTCAGGCGTCAAGCCGGTTCTCTAAGTAATCCGCATAGTGCTCGATCCACGCCCCGCGTTCGGCATCGGTGCGGCACGCCGCCCAACCGTATTGCCAGATGGCGTCGGATGCCACGGAACACACCTGGAACCGGTGAATGAAGTCCTCATTCACCACCGTGTCGAGTACCACCGAACCATAAGAATCAGCCACCATCATAATCAGCCACCATGTGAACTCCCGGGCAGGCATGGACACTGGTCAACCACCGGGTCTGGGGCGGCAGCGCTCACGGTCCGTATTCCCTTGGCGGGCCGCGGGGCGTAAGCACTGACGGTGAGCCTACCAGGAACGCCGACCAACACGGGTGCTCGCCGGCCGATAAACGATAAGAACAAGATGTTCATTAAGCATGGTGGACCGGGCGGCGGTGCGCGCCTAGACTGGTCGTGACTAGCCTTGATCATTCATGCTGGTCGGTGGTTGGTCTGGAACGGGCGTTGAGCCTCGTTAACGACCTTGATTTTAGGGTCTGGGTATGACAGTGGCCCGGCTGGCGGGCCGGGTTGCCGGGGGTTCCACGTGCCCCTGTGGTTGTTCCTTCCGTGATCGCGTGATGGTTTCGCGTTGTTCATGGGGCCTGTGGCAGGGCGCTGAGGCGGGTCCAGGCGGTGGTTATCGCGGCGGCCCACGGCCAGGTTCTGGAGATTTTCAGTCGGCGCCGTCGCCCGCTGTGTGCCAGTCGGGCGGCGGTGCAAGATTTTGTAGCGCAGGGTTTTGGGCTCGGCGCGGGCTAGGTCGTCGTCCAAGGCCAGCAGCCGCAGCCAGGCCAGCAGGGTGGCCGCGATCAGGGCGGCGGCCAGCCAGGCGGAGTTGATCGCGAAGTCGTGCGAGGGAAACCGGCCGATGCCGCGGTCCTTGCCGGTGCGGATGCCGTCCTCGACCCGGGCATGAACCCGATGGGCGGCGTCGATGTAGGCGGGATTGGCGCGCCAGCCCCGCGGGCTGGTGGGCAGGTTGGTGATCCACAGGGAGTACCGCCAGCCGTCTTGGGTCTCGAACAGGGTCAGCTGGGCGCCCGGGTGGGGACGCTCGCGGCGGGCGAAGACCCGCATGCCGGCAGGCCAGCCAGCGAGCTGGTCCCCGCCAGGACCGTCGCGTAGCAGCCCGGTCAGCTCGGTAACGTGGGCTTGTTCACGCCAGCACCGCGCATGCCCGCACCACCGGGCCGGGCAGGCGTCCTCGGCGCGGCGCTCCCGCACCTGGCCGCGGTGATCGATCGCGACCTGCCAGGCACCCTCGGGCACCAGGTTGATCGCCCCCCGCTCCCGGGCACCCAGCTCCCAGCCGACCGAGTACACCAGCTGATGCCCCGGCTGGGTGGCGAGGGTGTCCAAGCGGGCGATGAGCCCGTGGCTGGCACCGGCACCGTCGCAGGTCACCATCAGCCGCCGCCGGTGCTCCAGCGGCAGCGCGGCGATCGAGTCCTCCAGCACCGTGAGGTGATCGGCCACGGTGTTCGAGCCGGCCCCGCCACGACGCATCATCCCGGCCAGCGGCTCGCCCGTATTGTCACAGTAAGACAGCAACGGGTGATGGCCGAACCCTGTGAAGTTCGGCTCCGCCAGTTCCTTGTCCGAATGCGCCGGGGTGACCGTGGCATCCAGCCGAATGCAGGTCACCCCCTCCAGTACCTTGTCCGCGATCCGCACCCCGGGCACGGCGCCGTGGCGGGCCCCGGCCGCCGCCCACGCGCGGCGCCGGGCGGCAGTGACCGCCCCGCTGATCCCGGCCAGCGTCCCCGGCCCGCCCGCGGCGACCTCGCTGAGCGTTCGCCACACCGTGGGCACCGACGCAGCCAGGCCAAACAACTCCTTCTGATCAGCCAGCACCCGGAAATCGCTGATCACCTCGCTGCCATCGGCGATCGCGCACGCCAGATCGGCCATCACCCGGCCCCGGTCATGGATCAACAACCGCGAACAGGCCAGCGCCCCCGACAGCCCCCCGGTCAGCCCGGTCCTGTCCGTCAGCTGACGCAGCAGGACCAGCCCAGCGTGCGACACGACACCCTCACCATCAGCGGTGACGTCCAATCCCTTCGACCAACCAGTAACATTCACCTTCAAGGTGCTCCTCGAACTGGCACGGACAAGAGCTTCAGCACTCTCATCGTCCCAGCCCAGGAGCACCTTCCACGATCAACGCGCCGATCAGCGTCCTATCCGGATGAAAAGCCAGGGCTAGGAGAGCGAGACAGCTCACAGGTCACCGGCCCGGACCCGTCGGCGTTCCGCACATCACGACGGATAGCCTTCCCCAGCTTGGGGGTTGTCGTCATCCGCCGTGTCCCCCGTCGGCGGAGGAGCAGGACCGATGATGACCACACACGATCTCACGCGGCGCACGCCGCGGCAGTTGCTCTGGCTGTCGGTGCGGCACCAGACCCCCGGGGTGTGCGTCGTGGCGGTGAGCGGTGACCTGGACATGCTCACCGCACCCCTGCTCGATGAGTGCCTGCGCGAGCAGCTCAGCGACGCGGTCCCGCATCTGGTGGTGGATCTGGAGGGCTGGAGTTCCTCGGCGCTTGCGGACTGCGCTGCTTGCTTCAGGCCAGGGAGCTGGCCGAGACGACCGGCGTGGTCTTGCACCTCGCCGGCCTGGTCAACAGGGCGGCCGAGCGTCCGTTGGTGGTGTGTTCCCTGTTACCGCTGTTTCGCTGCTACTCCACTGTGGCCCACGTCCCGCCGCTGGATCGAGCCAGAGTTGAGACAACGCGTTGACAGCTTCGCCGGGGCCGCGTGCGGACGGCCTCGCTCAGCGCTGCGCGGGGCCGTCTTGCCCGGCGAGGAATTGCTCAAGCTCGGCAGCGATCTCGTCGCCGGTGGGCAACGATCCGGCATCGAGGGAGGGCAGCGGGTGCGGCCCGGACGCGCTCGCTGCGGCATCGAACTGCGCCTCCAAACTGGCCACCACCGACATGTTCCCCGGCGAGCGGGCGAGCTGCTCGTTGATCTCCGCGAGGACTCGCTGCGCAGCCGGGCGTAGCGCCTCTACGGGTAAGTCCAGCCCGCTGCTACGAGCCAGGTGCTCCAGCAGGCCGCGAGCGGATTCCGGGTACTCGATACGCGCCAGGTAGTGCGGCACATGCACGGCGAACCCCATCGCGTCGTGCCCCGCCTCGCCCAACCGGAACTCCACCAGCGCCCCGGCGTGACCGGGAATCTGCATGGTGGTGAACCACCGCTGATAGCCGGAGATCAACTCGTGACGGGTGGCGTGCGCGGTGACCATCGCTGGCCTGGTGTGCGGGACCGCCATCGGTATCGCGCCCAGCCCCACCGTCAGCCCTACCCCGAAGCGCTCGACAAGCTCGCGAACCGCGTCGGCGAACCGCTCCCACTGCAGATCCGGCTCCGGGCCGGTCAGCAGCAAGAACACGGTGCCCGCACGGTCGCGCACCTCGTGCAGCACCAACTCGGGTCGCTCATAACCTGTCCAACGGTCCTCATTAAAGATCATTACAGGACGGCGGGAACGGTAATCCAGGAGCTGGTCAACGTCGAATGAGGCGAGCACCCGGTGCTCCAGATTCGCCAGTAAATGTGCCACCGCCAGATGCCCGGCTTGGCCGGCGTCGACAAATCCGGTGAGGGCGTGCACAAGAACCGTGCCCGCCTGGATCGAAGGCTCCGCCTCAACGTGGTACAGCTCATCATTCACAGTGAGTATAACGCGCTGCGCTGGAGGATTTATTCCGTATCTGGCGGAGCGGGGAGATCAGGCTGGGCGCGGCGGCGCAAGTGGGGGAGAACCTCCGCACCCAGGTGGGTGATGTTCTCCAGCGTGCGGGAGCGCTCGCCGGTGCCTTCGACCAGCAGAATGACGTGATCGATGCCGGTGCGCCGCGCGGTGGTGGCCAGCGTGTCGCGGCAGTGCTCGGCGGTGCCGACTGGGTGCAAGCGGCACAGCAACTCGGTGTACTCGGCCGGATCCCGGGGGTGGTGCGGCCCCCCGTCGGCGCGGCGGTAGCCGGCCAGGCCGGGACCGAGCCAGCGGGGCAGGCACCGGCGCATGGTGGCCAGGGCCTCGTGCTGGCTGTCGGCGACGTGAGCGAGTGCGGCGGCGACGTGGATGACCCGGCGGGTATCACCGGCCACCCGGTCGTAGTGGCCGATGAGCGCCGCTTTGTCGGTGTCACTGGCGTGCATGCCGAGCAGCAGCGGCAGGCCGTGCCGCGCGGCGAGCTCCACGGTGGCGGTGGAGGTGGCGGCCAGGATGACGTCGAGGTGTGGCCGGGTTCGTGGCCGGGGCACGATGTCGACGCCGGGAAAACGAAAGTGCGGGCCGTGTGGCGGCGACGCGGGGTCTGCTCAGAGCGGCGAGAAGCAGCTCCAGGGCCTCGGGAAAGGCGTGCTGGTAGCGGTCCAGGCCGGTACCGAACACCTCAAGGTCGATCC
>JBOHFJ010000078.1:0-16102 GCA_050699655.1 Pseudonocardiaceae bacterium | reverse complement strand
CCACCGACACCGCCACCGTCATCACGTAATCCACCAGCAACGCCGCCGCGGCCACCAACCCCGCCGAGCTGCCCAGATTCTCGTGGCTGACGATGTAGGACCCGCCACCGCTCGGGTAGGCGTGACACGTCTGCCGGTACGAGGCGGCCACGATCACGAACAACACCGCCACCCCGACCGCCAGATACGGCGCCACCCGGTAGAACGCCAAACCCCCCACCGACAACGCCACCAGGATCGCCTCAGTGGCATAGGCCACCGAAGACAACGCGTCACTGCAAAAGATTGGCAACGCCAGCAGCTTGGGCAACAATGTGTCACCCAGCTGTCGACTGGCCAACGGTCGACCCACCAGTAACCGTTTCGGCAGGCTCGTCCACACGATCCCCAAGCCTACGGGGTCAACCCCACCGAGTACGCTCAGCTTTCACCCGATGATCAGGGGGTACGCCGCGTGGGTAAAGTGACCTGGAAGCCTGAGCCGGATGCGCACGACTACCCCGCGGCAGCGTTCTACCTAGCCTTGATCGCGCCCAGCGCTCAGGTCAGCGACCTGGTTGAGCGGCTCAAAGCTGCCCCTCTCGAGCACTACAAGGCCAAGGACATGTTGCGCGCCTCAGCGCTCGCCCTGTTACCCCCCACCAACGCGCATGTGGCGGCCGACCTGGCCAAGGTGAAGGACAACAAGGCGCTGTCCCCGGTCCTGCTCATCCGTGGCGACCTGGGCCTGGGGATCGCGCTGCAGATCGCGGATGGCTACCACCGAGTCTGTGCCAGCTATCACCTTGATGAAAACACCGACATCCCCTGCCGCATCGCCGACCGCACCGGATGAGCGCGCGGCCGGCGACCACCGGTCGTGGTGTTGAGCTGGGGTTGCTGGTATTCGCGACGGCGCTGGTCACCCTGGCGTTGATTCTGGTGCAGGCCGATCAGCGGCAGGAGCTGCCTCGGTCGCTGCTGTATCTGGGACTGGCTTATCTGGCCATGTTCGGAGTGGCGCATGCGGCGGTGCGCTGGTTGGCTCCGCACGCTGATCCGCTGATCCTGCCCTGTGTCGCCCTGCTCAACGGCCTGGGCCTGGTGATGATCCACCGATTGGATCTGGCCGCGGCGATGCGAGCGCTCGACGCGGGTGAGCCCGCCGCGACCGCGGATGCGTCCCGCCAGGTGGTGTGGACCGCGGTGGCGCTGGTGTTGTTCGTGGCGGTGCTGTGGCGGGTGCGTGACCACCGGACCTTGGCCTCCTATGGATACACCTTCGGCCTGGTGGGGTTGGGATTGCTGGTGCTGCCGGGTGTGTTGCCGGCGAGCATCTCCCAGGTCAACGGGGCCAAACTGTGGCTTCGGCTCGGTCCGCTGTCGATCCAACCTGGCGAGTTCGCCAAGATTCTGATCATCGTGTTCGTCGCGGTGTTCCTCGTCACCAACCGCGAGTTGTTCACCTCCGCGGGCCGCCACTTCTTAGGGATGACCTTCCCTCGGGCCCGCGATCTGGCGCCGCTGCTGGTCGCCTGGGGGCTCTCGATCGGCGTGTTGGCGCTGGAAAAGGAGCTCGGAGCCTCACTGCTGATCTTCGGGATCATCCTGGCGATGCTCTACGCGGCCACCGAACGCGTGTCCTGGGTGCTGCTTGGTCTGGTGTTCTTCGGGGCCGGCAGCGTGCTCGCCTACCATCTCTTCGCCCACGTCCGGGTCCGGGTGCAGGTGTGGACCGATCCCTTCGCCCACTACTACGAGTCGGGTTACCAGGTCGCCCAGTCACTGTTTGGGCTGGCCACTGGCGGTGTGGGCGGCACCGGCCTGGGTGGTGGCCGGCCCGACCTGGTCCCGGTGGCCAACACTGACTTCATCATGGCCAGCATCGGGGAAGAACTCGGCCTGATCGGGCTCACCGCGGTCCTGGTGATCTACCTGCTGCTGGTCGCCCGGGGCATGCGGGCCGCCCTGTCGGTCCGTGACACCTTTGGCAAACTCCTCGCCACCGGCCTGTCGGTCACCCTCGGGCTCCAGGTGTTCATCGTCACCGGTGGTGTCACCAACCTCATTCCCGAAACCGGGCTCACCACCCCCTTCCTGTCCTACGGTGGCTCGTCCCTGCTCGCCAACTACATCCTGGTCGCCCTGCTCATCCGCATCTCGCACGCCGCCAGGCAACCGTCATCCGCGACCCCGCCCCGCCCGAACCCGACCCCGCTGGCCTCCGCCGCCACCGAGCTCGTCGCCCGCCCCAGCAGCTAGCCACACCCGACAGAGCCGGCGGTACTGCCCGCGCAGTGATGGTGCGCGTCGTGAACTCGACACCACCGACGTTCGCAGTGCTCGGAACGTCCGTGGCGTACAGCAGGACTCTGCCTGGAGGGTTCGTGATACACCGTCGGCCATGACAACGGCGACCGAAATCCAGTACAAGGCCGATGACAGGACGATGGTCGGCCGGCTTGCCCTGCCCGCTGGTGGAGGCCGGCATCCAGCGGTTCTCATCGCTCACGAGGGCCCGGGGCTTGATGACCACCAGCGCTGCCGAGCGGATCAGCTCGCCGAGCTGGGTTACGTCGCGTTCGCACTCGACTATCAGGGCGGCGGCAAGTCCATGACCGACCGGGAGGCCATGATGGCCCGGCTCGACGATCTGTGGCATGACCCTGATCGCACCCGCAGCCTTGCCCGCGCGGGCCTGAACGTCCTTCTCGCACAGCCGCGTGCGGACAACACGCGGGTCGCCGCTATCGGTTACTGCTTCGGCGGCCACCTGGCCTTGGAACTGGCGCGGTCCGGCACCGACCTCGCAGTCGTAGTCGGGTTCCACCCGCGGTTGGCGACCCTCCGGCCACTGGATGCGCGCAACATCACCGGCAAGGTGCTCGTGTGTATCGGCACCGAGGACCCGCTGATCTCAGTTGGCGAGCGGCTGATGTTCGAAGAGCAGATGCGCGCGGCTGGCGTGGATTGGCGTATGAACCTCTACGGCGGCGCCCAGCACAGCTTCACCCATCCCCAGGTTGATCGCATCGAGGTCCCCGGGCTGCGGTTCGACCGGATCTCAGCGGAGCGGTCGTGGCGGGCGATGCTCGACCTGTTCGACGAAACGTTCAGCTGAGGATCCGCCTACTCCAAGTGCTCTCGGGACTGGAAGGCCGTGACGCCATACCGATAGTGTTGTCGGTATGGCGTCACGGGAGCGAACAACCAAGAAGATCACTGTCACCCTGCCCATCGAGGACGCCGAGGCGGTGGAGCGTCTGGCCGAGTCTGGCCAGGTCGAGTCCGTCAGCCGGTACGTCACCGACGCTGTGGCGTTCCGGCGCGCCCGCGAGGACGGCCTGGCGGTGCTGGAGCGCCGGTTCGGCAAGCCACCGGAGTACGCCCTGCAATGGGCCCGCGACCTCGTCGCGCGCCGACTCGGGTCGCACGGTCCCACCGCGTGAGCCAGGCCTTCGGCGGGTGGGTGCTCGACCACCACGCCCTCGCCTCCTGGGCACGGGTCGAGCCTTATCGTCCCGGCCGATACCGGATCGGGAAGTCCGGTCATAGGCACCACCGTGACAGGCACGGAACAGCGCCGTGGACATCCGAGGCCGGGCTTGCTATAGCGGCATTCGAGTGGATCAGGTCGTCGAGCCGCAGCCGCCTGACACATGTCGAGCTGGACAGACAGTTGTCGACGACGGGCGTGTGGTTAGGGTATACCCTATCTTGATGTCAGGTGGGCCCACGATCACCGTCAGGTTAGACCCGGCGGTTTCAATCGGGCATGGCAACACAGTGCTCCGCGCTTTCGCCAGTCCAGCGTTTTGTGTGGTCTGCCATTCAGTTCCGCCGTTACGCTATCAGTTCTTCCTGGGTGTGCAACGACAGGTCGGTGCCTTTCGGGAAGTACTGCCGGAGCAGCCCGTTGGTGTTCTCGTTGGTGCCGCGCTGCCACGGTGGGTGCGGGTCGCAGAAATAGATCGACGCTCTCGAGCCGGTGGATCATAATCTCCAGGCCGTCCTCACATACGTGTCGTCCGTAAGGTCGGGCATCCCACGGTCAAGGCCCGCGACGTCACGACTGTTGCGGTGCTCCGCTGCGCTCTTGCGGCGATCGACAACGTCGGCGCGGTGACGGTCGTCCCCGCTCAGCAACCCACGATGCCGACCGAGCATTTCGCTGGCGCCGTGACCGGTCTCGGTACCACCGAGGTAGAACGCCGAATGGTCAGCAACGTCCAGGTTCGGGCACTGTTGCAGACCAGGTCGACGAGCTGCTAGCCGGCGCAGACACGTTCAGCCAGCTGGGACACCATGGTCGTGCACGCCAGATGCAAGCCGAAGCTGATGTGCTGCGCCGGTATCTACTCGCGCCCGAGTAGCCCCGGTTCCGATCGAGGATCCGGTATCGGTTCAGCGGGCTGCGTCGTGGCTGGCTAGCACGTCTTCAATCACCTGCATGTTGACTGCTGCTGTCTGTGGGTCGGTGTCGATGTCGTGGGCCAAGCCGATGAGGGCTTTCCACAGTGCCCACCCCCGGGCCCTCGACCACATTGCCGGGTCCTGGCCCACGGCGGCGTGAAATGTTTCCCGGCTGTCGCCCCTGAACAACGTCCATGCGATGACCAGGTCGCATGCCGGGTCGCCGACGCCCGACGTGCCGAAGTCGATGACGGCCACCAATCTGCTGTCCTCGACGATCAGGTTGCCGGCCGCAACGTCGCCGTGGAACCACACAGACCGGTCGTGCCACCTCGACTCCAGCGCGCGGTCCCACACCGCTGCGGCCGCCGGGTCGATCCGACCGGTCAGCGTGTCGAGAACTCGACGGGTCTCGACGTCGTAGTTCGCCAGCGACGCACCTCGGTAGAAGCTGTGAGAACCCGCTTGCGGGCCACCGGTGGGATCGATGCCCTGCAACGCGTTGATGAACTTGGCGACGTCGAGAGCCAATCCGGAAAGGTCGACGCTGGGCTCCCTGCGTGGCGGCTCGCCGTCGAGCCAGCGACGTACCGACCACGTGAACGGGTAGCCCTCCCCGGGTCGCCCCATGGCCAACGGAACCGGCACTGGCACCGGAAGTGACTGTGCAAGCACGGGTAGCCATCTATGTTCCTTCTCAACCGCCGGTGCGTAGCCGCTCGCCGTGGGAAGGCGCACCGACATGTCCTCGCCAAGTCGGTAGGTGCGGTTGTCCCACCCGTCGACTTCTATGGGTCGGACGAGTAGATCTCTCCAGTGCGGGAATTGTGCTGCGATCAGCCGCGTGACGAGTTGCGCATCGATCCCGGCGCGGCCGTCGAGCCGGCGGTGTTGCCTCACCACGCCAGCATGGTGCGCATGCCGCCACGGCACAACGCGGTTTCCGCGCCATCGGTCTTGCCAGGGGGTCAGTATGCGACGGTGAACCTGGTTTGGTGGTGCGTGGCCTGTTCGGCTTCGTCCAGCAGCGCTACCGCGAAATCTTCCATGGAGATCCTCGAGTTGCCCTGGGCATCGATGAGCAGTTCGTCGGTGCCCAACTGGTAGGTGCCGGTGCGCTGTCCGGGCTCCAGCAGCGCGGGCGGACTCAGGTAGGCCCAGTCCACCTCGGTCTCGGCGCGGCAGGCCTCGAGCTGGTCGCGGCATGCCAGCGCGAGCTCGCGCAGAGCAGCGGGGAAGTTCGGGTCGTCGATCACGGTGGTACCGTCGGCGCCGGGCACGGTGAGGGTGGCGGCTCCGCCGACGAGCAGCAGCCGAACGCCGGTGTGGGCGAGCCCGGCCAGCAGCGCCTTGGTGACAGTGACGAGTTCGGTCTCGCTGCCGGGTGCCGGGCGGGTCGCACTGATCACGACGTCCTGGCCGGTGCTCAGGGCGGCAACGTTCTCGACGATCGCCGCGTCGCCGGCGCGTGGGTTGGCCGCGGTGGGCAGTTCGGGGAAGCGGGCCTGATCGCGCACGACGGCGGTGACCTCGTGGCCGCGGGACAGTGCCTCGGCCACCACTCGGCTGCCCACCCTTCCGGCGGCTCCGAACACGGTGATGCGCATGGTTGTCAACTCCTTGTGACCAGGTTGCTGTTGAGACCGGTTTTCCGACTCAGCGGGGGTTGTTTCGCAGCAGGTGCCGTGCGGTGTCGGGGTCAAGTTGCGCGGCGGCGATCGAGAGCAGGGCGAGACCGAAACCGAGGCCTTGGGCGAGGGTGAGGGACTGTCGAAGGACCAGCCAGCCCAGGACGGTGGCCACCACTGGTGAGAGCAGCGAGAGGAAGGACAGGGCGACGACGGGCAGCCGGCCCAGACCGTTGAACCACAGCGCGTAGGCCAGCAGGGTTCCGATGATGGCCAGCCACGCGTATCCGCCGATCGCGGAGAGGCTCAGAACGGGCGGCGGCCCCTCGACGAGGAGGGCGAGCGGGGCGAGCAGGAGACCGCCAGCGGTGAGCTGCCAGCCGGTGAAGGCCAGCGCCCCAACTGGACGCCCCCACCGTTTGGTCAGCACGATCCCGGCCGCCATGGCGGCGGTGCCGGCGATGCCCGCCAGGATTCCGGGGAGGTCGAAGGCGAGCTGTCCGCGCAGCACCATGACCGCGACCCCGATGGTTGCCGCGATGCCCCAGCCGAGGCGCCAGCGTGTCGGGCGTTCGCCGAGCAGGGTGAACGCGAGTCCCGCGACGATGAGTGGTTGCACTGCGTTCAGGGTGGCCGCGACACCACCCGGCAGGCGGTAGGCCGCGATGAACAGCAGCGCGAAGAACGCTCCGATATTCAGCGTGCCCAGAACGGCCGCGCGCCACCACCAGGCGCCGTGCGGCAGCCTCCGGCCGATCGCGAGCGCGACCAGGCCGGCCGGAAGCGCGCGGATCGCGCCGGACAACAGCGGGCGATCGGGAGGGAGCCATTCGGTGGTCACCAGGTAGGTCGTGCCCCACGTCACCGGTGCCAGCGCGGTCAGGCCGGTCAGGCCCCAGGTCCGCGCCGGGTTCTCGACGGCGGTGGGGGCGCCGACCTCGCGGGTGCGCATCGTCACCGTGATCACCTCTCAACATTGAACTATTCCACGTTGAGGATAGTAGGCGGTCTGCTAGCGTGATGTCAAACAGTTCAACGTCGAGGAGTTGCGGATGCGGGATCACGTCGACCGGGTGCTGGAACAGTGGCGCGCCGAGCGACCCGACATCGACCCCACGCCGATGGGCGTGATCGGGCGCCTCAAGCGGGCCTCCCGACTGCTGGAGCGCAAACTGGGCGATCACTTCGCCAGCCACAACCTGCAGCTATGGGAGTTCGACATCCTGGCCACGCTGCGCCGGACCGGTCAGCCCTACCGGCTGACCGCCGGCGCCCTCGTCGACGCCTCCATGGTCACCTCCGGTGCCATCACCAACCGGATCGACCGGCTCACGGCCAGAGGCCTGGTCACCCGAGAGACCGACCCCGCCAGCCGGCGCAGCGTATTGATTACCCTCACCGACAGCGGTCGCCAACTCGTCGACGGCATCGTCGTCGACCACGTCCACCTCGAAACAACCCTGCTGACCACACTCAGCCCAGGCGAGCAAGAACGCCTCGCAGCACTGCTACGCAAACTGCTCACCGGTCTCGGCGACGCGTTACCGCAGCAGACCGCCGCCAGTAGCCTTGAGGTGGTGCCGCCACCCCAGCCGAAGAGCAACGACGGACACCGCTCGAGCCGACGACAACGTGCGCCAACCAGTTGATCTGGTTGTCCCGATCGCCGATCGGCTTGCGGTACCTCTCATGGGTGGCGCCACGCCGTAGGGCGCCCCTGCGGCGGGCTGGCGCCCGTCGGGCGGATACTGAGCGGGTGACTGCGGCGACGATGAAGATCGAGCGTTCCGGGCCGGCGATCCGCGCGGCGTTGGCCGAGTACGCCGCCGAGGACTGTGCGGTGTTCGAGGCCGACCTGCGCCAGGCCCTCGCGCACGCTGTCGCCAGCTTCGATCTCGCCCCGGCGGAGGCGGTGCTTGACCGATGGTGGGGGGTCGCGGTGATCCGGGCGCACCCGCTCACCGAGAAGGAGCAGGCACAGGTCGCTCGGGCTAAGGCCGGCGACTTCCGTGGGCTGCTGGCCCGCGATGAGCGCGGGGACTGGGTTCGGCTGTAGATGCCGCGTTACGGCCCGGTGTGGCTGGAGATCGCGCGCGAGCAGTACGCGAGCCTCCTGGCCGAGACCCGTGGACAGGTCGACGCCCGCATCGAGCAACTGCTGGAAAACCCGCGCCAACCCCACAGTGGGTATGACGAGCGCACCGACCAGTGTCGCGCGCCACTGGAGAATGGTGCAGGTCAGTACCGGGCTGTCGGTGCCGAGGCGGCGGGACCTTTCCGTTCTCCGGCACCCGCGCGGACTGACGACGTGGCTTCCCACCGGATTCACCTACTGCCGTAGGGGATCGAGGCCCCGTACCTCCCGGCCGGGCTTGCGCCGGGCGGCCTGGCATGTGTCCCCGACGGTGCCCGGGCGAGCCCGCCGCACCACTGGTGCAGTGCTTCGGTCAGCTTGGCCTCGTCGTCACCGGCCCAGGCTACGTACCCGTCCGGGCGGACCAGGATGTACGGCCGGGGTGCCCGCATCGGCACGGCCGAAACAACCCGATCGGCCCACCGGTCGGCGACCGTCGAGTCAGCCGGTCCGAGCAGCACGAACTTGCCCTCGCCGAGCGCCCGGTAGAGCCGCTCGGCTGGGCCGGCCAGAGCCAGATCGGGTACTCGCCGGCCGGTCAGCTGATCCGAGCCACGCGGCGCCGGGTAGCGCACGCTGATGGCCGAGACCTGGAGCGCGACCTGGCTGTTGATAGCCGGTACGCGACCGATCGCGGCCCCCAAGATCACCCGGGCCAGCCGCCGGGGGAGCGTGCTGGCTAACCCGACTAACCCGAACCGCAGCAGCATGCCGCTGGAGCGCAGCACCGCGCGGCCGACCGGGTGCCGCTCGGAGTGGTAGGTGTCCAGCAGCTCGTCCGGCGCCCAGCCCTGGACCGCCGCGGCGAGCTTCCAGCTCAAGTTGGCGGCGTCCTGCAGACCGGTGTTCATGCCCAGGCCACCGGCCGGTGAGTGCACGTGCGCGGCGTCGCCGGCGAGGAACACCCGGCCGACCCGGTAGCGCGGGACCTGCCGCTCGTCACTGTGGAACCGGGACAAGAACCGCGGTTCGTGCATGCCGTAGTCGGTGCCGTGCGCCTCCTTGGTCACCGCGGCCACCTCGGCCAGGTACACCGGCGCGTCGTCGGGTAACTGATTGCGCTTGTTCCAGGCCAGCACCCGATACCAGCCGTCGTTGAACGGCGCGATGAAGGAGAACCCGTTCTTGCTGGCGAACGCGGTCAGGGTGTCCGGCGGCGTCTCGGTCAGCTTGACGTCCGCGAGCATCACCGACCGCACCGCCGACCGACCCGGGAACGGCAGGCCGAGCGCCGTGCGGACCGTGCTGTGGACGCCGTCGGTGCCAACCAGATAACGGGCCTGGTACGTCTGGCCAGACTGTACGCTCGCCTCGACGCCGTCCGCGTCCTGCCGGAGTGAGACCATCTCGGCGGCCGGGACCAGCCGGGCGCCGGCCGCCAGGGCTCGGCGCTTCAGCAGGTGCTCCACGTTGTACTGCGGCGTCACCAGCAGAAACGGGAACCGCGACGGCAGCCTGCCCAGATGGATCCCGGTTTGCCCGAAGACCTGCGCCTCGGTGATCTTCTGGCCCATCCCCACCAGCTCGTCCGCGAGACCGCGCGCGTCCAGCAGCTCCAGGGTGCGGGCGTGGACGGCAAACGCGCGGCTGAGGTTCGACTCGGTATCCCGTCGCTCAAGGATGGTCGTTGGTACCCCCGCGACCGCCAGGTCCCCGGCGAGCAACAGGCCGGTTGGGCCGGCGCCGACGACCAGGACGTCCGTGCTGGTGGAAGTCATGGCGTTCCTCCTCGATGAAACCTTGCTGCCAACAACTGTTGACCAGCTTAACTCCGCCAGGGTGTGTGTGACAACACCTGTTGGCATACACTTGTTGGCATGGTCTTACCCCAGGGGGTCCGCCGGTCAGATGGCACGCGAGCGGCGATTCTCGCCGCGGCCCGGCAGCGGTTCTCCGTCGATGGGTACGAGCGCGCGACGATCCGAGCGATCGCGGCGGACGCCGATATCGACCCGTCGATGGTGATGCGTTATTACGGCAACAAGGCGAAGTTGTTCGTGGCCGCCGCCGAGTTGGACCTCCGGCTACCGGATCTGACGGCGGTCCCTCGGGACCAGATGGGGGAGCGGCTGGCCGCGCACATCATCGAGCGCTGGGACGGCGACGAGATCCTGTTGGCGCTGCTGCGGGCGTGTGTCACCAACGAGACCGCGGCGGAGAGAGCGCAGATGATCTTCGCCAGCCAGCTTGGGCCGACGGTCAGGTCCGTCTGCGACGACGACGAGGAAGCAGCCAAGCGGGCCGGGCTGGTGGCGTCCCAGGTGCTGGGGCTGGCGCTGACCCGCTACATCCTCAAGCTGCCGCCGGTCGTCGGACTCAGCCGGAGTGAGGTCGTGCGCTGGCTTGGCCCGACCTTGCAGCGTTATCTCGCGGGATGAGCGACGGCCTCGGCGATGTCGTCGCGCGGTGGCGGCCACGATGACGAGAACGGCTGGCCGTACCTGATCGTGGTTTGTGTGCCGTCAGCGACATCCCGTGTCGTTTCTGGCACACAAATCGCGATCATCCCCTCAGGTGTCGAGTGTGGCGGCTAGGGTCGCGCGCCAGTGGGGAAGGGTGCAGGCCAGGACCGGGCTGTCGGTGCCGAGTTTGCTGTCGCGGACACCGACCCAGCCGGGCAGCTCGGTGCTGACCTCCACGCACCCGTTTTCTCCCTGACAGTAGCTCGACTTGTGCCAGCCGGACGCGGTGGTCAGCGCGGCGAGGGCATGGTCGTGGTTCACGTCAACTCCTCAATGCGGCGGACCAGCAGGGCCCGGGTCTCCTCGGGTGTGCGGGCGTGGACCTGGATGCGCCGCAGTGTGTTGCGATAGGTCATGATCTCGGCTGGGTCCTCGTAGTAGGTGCCCCCGATCCGCGACTCGACGTAGGCGATTCCCGGATCGCCAACGAGTTCAGGCGGGAACGTCAGGATCGTGAAGGTCCCTTCGTTCCCGGCGTGCACGCCGGCCTCCAGCGGCAACACCTGAACGGTGAGCGCGGGCAGGTCGAGGAGCTTGACGAGGTGTTCCAGCTGCTTGAGCAGGATCTGCGGCTCACCGGCGGGCCGGTAGAGCACTGACTCGTCCAGCACGCGCCACACGGTCGGCGGGTTCGGTTGCCGGATGAGCACGTCTTGGCGGGCCATCCGCAGCTCGATGCGGCGGGCGAACTCGGCGTCGGCCAGTTCGGGCTCTCCGGCCCGGATAACGGCCTTGGCGTAGGTCGGGGTCTGGAACAGGCCCGGCACGATCATCGAGTCGTAGCTGTCGATCTGGCTGGCCGAGGACTCCATGGCCAGGTAGAGGTTGAACCACTCCGGCGCGGCGCCCTTGAAGGGCAGCCACCAGTCGCGACCCTTCCGGGCGGCGTCCACCAGCTCCTGGAACGGCGCGGTGCGCTCGGCGACGCCGTAAAAACCGAGCAGCACCTCCAGCTCGGCGGCCTTCGGCAGGTTCCGCATGATCTCCAGATGCGAGATGTGCGAGACGTCGCAGTGCAGCCGCGCGGCCACCTGCTCGCGCTTGAACCCGGCCGCCTCCCGCAGCCGGCGCAACTCCAGCGCCACGTACCGCTTGAGCACGGTCGGACTCGAGGACGCGACCATCGGCGGCTCCTTCGTCCGTCCTCCAGCAGGGTGGCCCGGCCCGCTCGCGTACATCACCCGAACGGGAGCACCCAGACCTATGACTTGTATCGAGTTACCATGTAACATGCTACTACGTCACGGTTTCAGCGATAGGTCGTATACACCGTAGTCCCTGGCGGCCAGCGGCGCTAACGGCCAGGAATCTACATCCAGCGGAGGTGGTCATGGTGTTGCAGGTCCTCGATCGGCGGCGAGGTCAACCGGGTGCCTCGGCGCGCGACGCCGAGCGGCGGTGCGCCCGGCAGGGTCAGCAAGCTGGGACGCGGGCGTGAACCCGGCCCTCGAGCAGCTGCGCCGGCTGTGCCGGTTCGGTTTCACCGGCCAGCGGCTGTTCAGCCCCGAAGGCTGTCTGGACTTCGTCCAGTACACCCGCGAGTGCCAGGGCATGCGGGAGGTGGTGCTGCTCTACAGCGAACAAGACGCGCTGGCTTACCGCACCCGCGACGTGCTCGACCCGGACGACCCGTTGCGCTTTACCGCGAACGCGGTCGAGTGGCGCCTGCACGGCGACGTCGTGACTGTGATCAACGCTCTGTTGTCGTTGCCCACGCCCGAGCCCGCCGATATCCCGGCGCAGGCCTCAGTCGCGGCGGTGGACACCGCCGCAGCAGGGGAGCTCGATCGGTAGCTCCCCGTCCAGAGCCGGCTGGTCCGTCGGTTGAGCATGCGTTCCCCGACGCGCCAGCTCCCGACGGCCAGCCGGCCACTCACTGGTCGGACTGTTCCGCGGCACCGCGCTCGGTCCACTGCGGTGAGGCTGGCCACACCGTCGATCAGTAAAAGTGAGCGGAAGGTTAATATTTGGGTGGTTGCTTGACGCTCGTCTGGGTTAGGGTTCACTCTTTTGTGCAGACTCCAGTACTGGGTGGACCAGGGGCGGCACCCGCGTGTGCCCCGGCGGCGAGGAGGTGGGTCATGAGTACCGACGGCAGTCATAGACCGGTGCCTCGTGTCCACTGCGCGCGCGCCGAGCATGGCTGACCACATCGGGTGAGCCGGTGGCGGGTGCCCGTCTGACGGGATGATCTGATGACCACTGACACCACCGGAGCGAGCGGGGGCACCACCGCGCCACCAGGCGGCAGTGCGGTGCTGGACGAGGCGCACCTGGGTGACATCCAGGGCGCGATGGGCACGATCCGCCACGGTGACGACGGCACCCGCACCAGTCTGCCGGCCCGGGTGAAGACGTTGCTGGCGATCGTGGGCCCGGGCCTGATCGTGATGGTCGGCGACAATGACGCTGGCGCCTTCGGCACCTACACCCAGGCCGGGCAGAACTACGGCACCCGGCTGCTGTGGACGTTGTTGCTGCTGGTCCCGGTGCTGTACGTCAACCAGGAGATGGTGCTGCGCCTCGGCGCGGTGACCGGGGTCGGGCACGCTCGGCTGATCTTCGAGCGGTTCGGGAAGTTCTGGGGCGCGTTCAGTGTGATCGACCTGTTCCTGCTCAATGCGCTGACCATCGTCACGGAGTTCATCGGCATCAGCCTCGGGCTGTCCTACCTGGGGTTGCCCAAGGTGCCCGGGGTGCTGATCGCCGCGATAGTGGTCATCGCGGCGGCGTCCACGGGCAGCTTCCGGCGCTTTGAGCGCGTTTGTTTGGTGCTCGTCGTAGGCAGCCTGCTGCTGGTGCCGATCCTGGTTATGGCCCACCCGTCGCTGGGCACGGTCGCCCACGACTTCGTGGTGCCCGGGATGCCTTCCGGGGCGGAGCTGTCCACGGTGATGCTGCTGATCATCGCGATCGTCGGTACCACTGTGGCGCCCTGGCAGCTGTTCTTCCAGCAGTCCTACGTCATCGACAAGCGGATCACCCCGCGGTTCATCGGCTACGAGAAGGCCGATCTGTGGATCGGCATCGTCATCGTGGTCCTGGGCGCGGGGGCGATGATGGCCTTCTGCGCCACCGCGTTCGCCGGGCACCCGCGGTTCAGGCAGTTCACCGACGCCGGCGGGGTCGCCGTCGGCCTGGAAACCAACGTCAACAAAGCCGCGGGGGTGCTGTTCGCGCTCGCGTTGATCGACGCCAGCATCATCGGCGCCGCCGCGGTCTCCCTCGCGACCGCCTACGCGATCGGCGACGTGCTGGGGCTGCGGCATTCACTGCACCGCAGCCCGAAAGAGGCCAAGGGCTTCTATGTGGTTTTCGCCGCATTGCTGGTCTGCGCGGCGGTGATCGTGATCATCCCGGGTAGCCCGTTGGGGCTGCTCACCGAGGGCGTGCAGACGCTGGCCGGGGTGTTGTTGCCCTCGGCGACGGTGTTCTTGCTGCTGCTGTGTAACGATCGGGAGGTGCTGGGGCCCTGGGTGAACGGGCGGGCGCTGAACGCGTTCACCTCGGTGGTGATCGCGGTGTTGGTGATGCTCTCCATTGTGCTCACCGCCGCCGTGATCTTCCCCAACATCACCAGCGCCGCCATTCTGATCATCTTTGCGGCAGGTGCCGCCCTGGCCGTGCTCGCCGGCATCGCGCTGCTCCTCAGCCGCCGGATGCGCACCGCGTCAGCCGGCACCGATCCGCCGCCGCTCGATCGCCGACTGCGCGCCACCTGGCGGATGCCGCCACTGGCCCTGCTCACCCGGCCACCGCTGAGCACCGGCCGCCGGCTCGGGCTCACCGTGCTGCGTGGTTACCTGGTCATCGCCGCCGGCATGGTCATCGTCCGAGTCGTCCAACTCGCCCTCGCCAGCCACTAGCCCACCGAAGGAAGCCCGGTCATGAGCATGACCCCGCAGCCGCCGCAGGACACCCCACATCAGAATCCCGGCGCTGACCACCCGGACTCACAGGCCGCCGCACCCGGACGGACCTTGTCGTTGTCGCGGTTGCTCAGCCAGGCTGTGATCGGAGCTCGCGGGCAGAAGCTGGGCCAGCTTTCCGACATGATTGTCCGACTGCGCGGGGCCGAATACCCACTGGTCACCGGGCTTGTCGCGGATATCGGCGGGCGCCGGGTGTTCGTGCCCGCCCAGACCGTGACCGACTGGGGCACCGAGCGGGTGCTGTTGGCCAGCGCCCGGGTCGACCTGCGGGAATTCGAGCGGCGCGACGGCGAGGTGCTGCTGCGCGCCGACATCCTCGGCCACCGGCTCATCGACATCCCCCGGGCGCGCTTGGTGCGGGCCTGTGACCTGGAACTTCTCGACACGAGCGACGGGTGGGTGCTGGCCGGGGTGGACACCCGCAAGACCAGCTGGTGGCGCCGGGCACTGGGGCTGACCGGGCCCGCCCAGAATCAGCCCGCCCAGGACCAGCCCGGCGAGGGTGAGCCCGCCGAGGCCGGGTACCGGGACTGGAAGGCGTTCGAGGCGTTGATCGGGCACGAGCCCTCGGTGCTGCTGCGCACCCCGACTGGCCGGCTGCGCCGCCTGCGGCCCGCCCAGATCGCCGACCTGCTCGAGCAGGCATCACGTCAGGAGCAGACCGAACTGCTCGACCAGGTCCATGCCGACCCCGAGCTGGAGGCCGACGTGTTCGAGGAACTCGACGATGACCGCCAGTCCCGGCTGCTGCGCGACCGCACCGACCCCGAGATCGCCGGTGTGCTGGCCCGGATGCGCGCCGACGACGCCGCCGACGCTATCGCCGACCTGCCCCAGCCGCGCCGCCAACCCGTCCTCGAGCTGCTCCCCGCGGGGCAGCGCACCAAGGTGACGGCGCTGCTGGGCTACAACCCGACCAGCGCCGGCGGGCTGATGAGCCTGGACTTCCTCGCCCTGCCGCGCGACACCCCGGTCGCCGCGGTGCTGGAGCGGGTACGCACCGCCCGCACCCTGCAACCCGAAGCCCTGACCACCGTGTATAGCCTCAACCACCGGGGGAAGCTACGCGGCGCGGCCAGTCTGGTCGCCTTGGTCCAAGCCGATCCCGACGCTCTGCTGCGCACCGTCGCCGACCGCAACCCGATTCGTGTGCGCCCCGACGCCGAACTGGTCGACATCACGCTCCTGATGACCGATTACAACCTGCTCAACCTGCCCGTCGTCGATGACGACCGGGTCATCGGCGTCATCACCGTCGACGACGTGCTCGAGTCCTCCCTGCCGCGCAGCTGGCGGCGCCGCGAACCCGCAACCCAGCTCGAACCCACCGACGAGGACAACGAGCACCAGCCCACCGCCGACACGCACCCGCGCCGAGGCGTCCCCACCAAGCAACCACCCACCGATGCCGCGCCCCTGAATGAACCACCCCGGGCCTGATGGAGGCTCGATGTTCATTCTCAGCAGGCCGCAGCTTTGAACCACCCCGCCTGGGGTGCTCATGCCACGGTCGTTTCAAGATCGCATAAAGGGTTGCGGTGGTCTCCCCTTTCC
>JBOHFJ010000077.1:0-16106 GCA_050699655.1 Pseudonocardiaceae bacterium | reverse complement strand
CCGGGTCACCGGAGTCTCAGCGGCCCGGGTGCTGACCGAGCTGGGTGCTCAGGTCACCATCACCGACTCCTCGCCCGCCCAGCTGGCGGCCAGCCGCACCGCCCTGGCGGCCACCCCGCTCACCAGCGCGGTGCGGCTGGCCGCCGAGCTGGGCGCACCGCCGCCAGGCACCGACCTGATCGTGACCAGCCCGGGTTTGCGGCCGGCCCATCCGCTGTTGATGACCGCGCGGCGCACCGGCGTGCCAGTGATCGGGGATGTGACGCTGGCCCACTGGGTCGACAGCGTGCGATCCAGGCCGGCCGAGTGGCTGGTGGTCACCGGAACCAACGGCAAGACCACCACCGTGGGAATGCTCGAGTCGATCCTGCGGGCCGCCGGCGTCGATGCCGTCGCGTGTGGAAACATCGGGCTTCCCCTGCTGGACGCGGTGCGCGCCGGCCACCGGGTGCTTGCCGTGGAGCTGTCGTCCTTCCAGTTGCACTGGTCGCGTGAGTTGAGTCCACGGGCCGCCGTGGTGCTCAACGTCTCCGCCGATCACCTGGACTGGCACGGTTGCCTAGCGGACTATGCCGGTGCCAAGGGCAGCGTGTACGCGCAGTGCGCCACGGCGGTGGTCAACGCCGACGATGCGTGGTCCACCCGGCTGGCCGCCGGGCGTGGCGGGGTCGCGTTCACCACCAGCGAGCCGAAAGCCGGTCAGCTGGGTGTGGTGGGCAACCGGCTGGTTGACCGAGCTTTCGGTGACCACACGGGTTGCGAGGACACCGTGCTGGCCAGGGTCGCCGATGTCCGCCCGCCCGGCCCGCACAACCTGGCCAACGCGCTGGCGGCCGCGGCGCTGGCCCGCTGCATCGGGGTTCCCGGGCCAGCCGTCGCCGACGGATTGCGCGCCTTCACCCCGGGTGCGCACCGCGGCGTGGCGGTCGGCAAGCACGCTGGGGTGTGCTACGTCGACGATTCCAAGGCCACCAACCCGCATGCGGCGCGGGCCTCCCTGCTGGCTCGGCACCGGGTGGTGTGGGTGGCCGGGGGCCTGCTCAAGGGGGTGGCGGTGGATTCACTCGTCATCGATACCCGCGATCGGCTCCTCGGCGCGGTGCTGCTTGGCACCGACCGCGCGGTGATCGCCGCCGCGCTGGCGCGACACGCACCCAACCTCCCAGTGCGGGTGGTGGATTCGGGAGACGATGGCGCTATGACGGAGGTGGTGGCCGCGGCAGCCGAGCTGGCCAGCCCGGGCAGCGTCGTGCTTCTCGCCCCAGCGGCGGCGTCGATGGACATGTTCACTGACTACGCGCAGCGTGGCCGGGCGTTCACCGCCGCTGTCGCGGCGCTGGGCGCCGCCCGGTGAGTGCCGCCACCCGGCCGGGTACCACAGCGCCCCGGCCGGCCCGGAGCCGGTCGGCACGGGGTCAGGCGGCCCGGGGTGAGCAGGCCCGGGGTCAGCCGATGCGGGGTCACTTGCCTCAGGGTCAGTTGTCGCGAGGTCGGTTGATGTTGATGCGGCATCGGGTTGTCGCGCTCCGGGAGTGGCTCACCGAATGGTTGGCCCGGCCGCTCACCTCGCTGCATCTGGTGCTCGCCGTGTTCGGACTGTTGACCTTGGTCGGTCTGGTGATGGTGCTTTCCGCGTCCAATGTGGAGTCCTACACCAGGGCCGGTTCGTCTTATGCGGTGTTCGTCCAGCAACTGGTGTACTGCGGACTCGGACTGGTGTTGTTCTGGCTGGGCCTGCGGACCCCGGTCCGGATGTTGCGCGGCACCAGTGGGCTGTTCCTGCTGGTGTGCGTGGCGCTGCTGGCGATGGTGCTCAGCCCGTTGGGCACCGAGATCAACGGCGCGCAGAAATGGTTGCGGCTGGGCTCGCTGTCCCTGCAACCCTCCGAGCCGGCGAAGCTCGCGCTGGCCATGTGGGGCGCGCACGTGTTGATCACCAAGCGCGCGCTGCTGCGGCAGTGGCGGCATCTGCTGGTGCCGCTGGTCCCGATGGCCGTCACGATCTTCGCGCTGGTGATGCTGCAGCCAGATCTGGGCACCACGATCACGCTGGCCGTGGTGCTGCTCGCGCTGCTCTGGTTCGGCGGTGCGCCCGGCGAGCTGTTCGGGGCGATCGCGATCGCCGCCGTCGTCGGGGCGGTCGCGATGGCCGCCGTCGCCGGCTACCGGTCGGCCAGGATCATGTCCTTCCTGCACCCGGGCGCTGACCCGCAAGGCGCGGCGTACCAGGCCCGTCAGGCGATGTTCTCGTTGGCCGACGGCGGCTGGTGGGGGGTGGGCCTGGGGCAGGGCAGCGCCAAGTGGGATTACCTGCCCAACGCGTACAACGACTTCATCTTCGCGATCATCGGTGAGGAATTGGGCTTCCTGGGCTGCCTGGTGGTGCTGCTGCTGTTCGCCGCGCTGGCCTACGTGGGGATTCGGATCGCCGCCCGCAACACCGATCCGTGGATCAAACTGGTGGCCGCCACCGTGACCACCTGGCTGGTCGGTCAGGCCGCGATCAACATCGGGTACGTGGTCGGCCTGCTGCCGGTCACCGGGATCCCGTTGCCGCTGATCTCTTCGGGGGGCACCTCCATCGTGCTGACGATGCTGGCTTTTGGGCTGCTGGCGAACTTCGCCCGGCATGAACCGCAGGCGATCTCCGCGCTGCGCCACGAGGGCACCCGCTCCGCTCGCCCGGGTGCCCTCACCCGGGCGCTGCGGCTGCGCCCGCCAGTGCCCCACGTTCCCGAGTCCCGGCCACGCGCCGGAGCGTGGTCGACCCCGTCCGGTCACGGTGGCCGAGGCGGGCGATGACAACAGCGGTACCGCCAGCGCTGCCGCCGCCACTGGCCCGCATCCACTTGATCGGGATCGGCGGTGCCGGGATGAGCGGAGTGGCCCGGATCGTGCTGGCTCGCGGTGGGGCGGTGTCCGGTTCGGACGCCAAGGATTCGCGTGCCCTGCTCGCGCTGCGGGCACTGGGCGCCAAGGTGGCCGTGGGACACGCCGCGGCGAACCTCGACCAGCTCGGCGCCGACCCCACTGCGCTCATCAGCACCAAAGCGGTGCACCAGGCCGACCCGCGCAATCCGGAACTCCTCGAGGCCGCCCGGCGCGGCATCCCCGTCATCCACCGTTCCACGGCGCTGGCGGTGCTGATGACCGGCTACCGAGTCGCCTGCGTCACCGGCACCGCGGGCAAGACCTCCACCACCTCGATGCTCACCGTCGCGTTGCGGCACTGTGGCGCTGACCCGTCTTTTCTCATCGGAGGGGAGCTCACCACCCCGGGGTCGGGTGCCCATCACGGCAGTGGCGAGGTCTTCGTGGCTGAGGCCGATGAGAGTGACGGCAGCTTCCTGGCCTACGCACCCGACCTCGCGGTGGTCACCAATGTCGAGGCCGACCACCTGGATCACCACGGCACGCTTGCGGCCTACACCGCCAGCTTCGACGCCTTCGTGGCCCGGTTGGCGCCTGGCGGGCTCCTGATCGCCAACGCCGATGACCCCGGTTCGGCCGCGCTGGCGGACCGGGCCGCCGCCGCGGGGGTGCGGGTGCGCCGCTACGGCAGGCTCGCCACCGCGGTGGCCGACGCCCGCCTGGTGCGGTACACCCCCGATGGCGAGCGCGGCGTCGGCGCCGTGGCGCTGACCGGGCCGGATGGGGTGGCGCACCGGGTGACACTCACGGTCCCCGCACCCGGGGAGCACGTGGTGAGCAACGCCCTCGCGGCCCTGCTGGCGGGCCTCGAGCTCGGAGCGCCGCTGCCCGGTCTGCTGGCGGGATTGGCCGGGTTCGGGGGGGTGCGCCGCCGGTTCGAGTTCACGGGACAGGCGGCGGGGGTGCGGGTCTATGACGACTATGCCCACCACCCGAGGAAGGTGACCGCCGCGCTGCGCGGCGCCCGGCAGGTGCTGCGGGCGGGTCGGTTGGTGGTGGCCTTCCAACCGCACCTGTACTCCCGCACCCGGGACTTCGCCGCTGAGTTCGGTGTGGCGCTGGCGCTGGCCGACGTGGTGCTGCTGCTGGACGTCTACGGAGCTCGGGAGAAGCCGTTGCCCGGCGTCACCGGGGAGCTGATCGCGCACGCGGTGCCGTTGCCAGCTGACTGTGTGCACTACGAGCCGCGCTGGGCCGAGGCTCCCGCGCGGCTGGCTGAGCTGGTGTGTCCCGGTGACGTCGTGGTCACGATGGGAGCCGGGGACGTCACGGCACTCGCCCCGATGCTCCTTACCGAGCTGTCGCGCCGCCGCATCAATGTGGCGGGAGCGCGGTGAGAACCGGTGGTCTGGGAGCTTCGGGGCGGCGGTCGGGCGCGGGTAGCAAGTCCTGGCGCGATGCTAACCGGCCCCTGGCGGCCCTGCGGGAGCGCCGCGCCGCGAGCCGCGGCCGCAGCGCCGCACGGCTGGCGGCTCGCTCCCGACCGGCGCCTCGGCACGCCGCCGCATCCCGCGTGTCGCGGGGCACAGCTGCGTCTGCCGCCGCCGCCCCGGCCACCGCTGGCCCGCTTGCCGAGGCGCAGCCGGCTGGGCCGGCCCGGACTTGGTGGCCCCGAACCTGGTGGCCCTGGCTGGTCGCTGGGATGGCGATGCTGACCCTGGCCGGCGGCCTAGCATGGGTGCTGTTGGGCAGCGCACTGTTCAGTGCTCGCTCCGTGCGGGTGGTGGGCACCCGGGAGCTTCCCGCTGAGGTGGTGCGGGTGGCGGCGGCGGTGCCGTTGGGCACGCCCATGATGCGGCTGGACACCCAGGCGATCGAGACTCGGGTGGCCGCGCTGCCGCGGGTGGCGAGTGCTCAGGTGCGGTGCGACGTGGATGGCACGGTGCGCATCGAGGTCACCGAACGCACCCCGGTCGCCCTCGCGCGCCGCGGCGATGGCGTGCATCTGGTGGACGCCACCGGAACCGACTACGCGGTGGTTCCGGTCGGACCGCCTGGCCTGCCGGAGCTGCGGGTGGCCCGACTCGGGCACCGGGACGCCGCGACGGTGGCCGCGCTGACGGTGCTGCGGGAGCTGCCCGAGTGGCTGCGGGTCCAGGTCCGCTCGCTGGCCGCGCGGTCTCCAGCCGCCGTCGTGCTGCAACTGGGCCCGGGTCGGCTGGACACGGGTCGACCGGACGCGGGCCGGCGAGGAGACACCCGCGAGGTGCGCTGGGGAGCCGCGGAGCAAAGCGAGCGCAAAGCAGCCGTCCTCACTGCCCTACTCACCCAACCAGGCACCCTCTACGACGTCTCCAGCCCCACCCTGCCCACCATCACCTGACGCGCGACCGAACTCAACAGCTACTCCGTTTGCTGAAAAGAGGGGGAGGTATCTCCGCCGCCTTGCGTGCCCATTGTATAGGGCTGATCACTGTTTGTGTGCCTTCCGCGACACATGCTGTCGCGGAAGGCACACAAACAGTGATCTTCAGTTTCTGGGCTAAGCGTGTCGAGCAGCTGCGCTCGGGAGCGCCGTTGCGGTGCTAGCCACTGGGCCTCCGTTCCCGCTGGGTCCTGAGGTACCCTCGGTGCTCACGTCAACGGCTTGAGGAGTGCGATAATCTTGTTATGATCGACGGCGATAAGGCTGAGCAGGGCAAGGAGGCGCAGTCATCTCCCGCTCCGGCGCCAACGGAGCCACTCGTCGAGCATGTTCATTTCACGACAAAATTTCTTTACTCCTGCTTGGTCGCCTTGATCTGGACGATCATGCTTCTCGGCTTCGTCGCGGTCAAGACAAGCGTCGCCTCGACCGTTGTCGCGACGCTCGGGGGTGCCGTCGCTATCGTCACCGCCCTCATCGGGGTCTTCCAGCCCCCCAAGTTCCCGACGATCGATCCCAAGTTTACTCGGGTAGTTGTCGCCGTCATCCTGACGGTGGATTTCGTGGCTAGCGTGGGGTGGGTCGGTTGGCCCCGCTACGTTGCTATCCAACCCAGCGACGTGCTCTCAACGGTCACTCTGGGTCAGAACAGCAACGTACTGCCGGGCGGCCACGCCACACTCGATGTCGCCATCACCGCACAGAAAAACACCCTTGAGCTGAGGTTCCAGGTCGCCGATCACAACGGCGAAATCGGAAGTTGCGTCCCGAGCACGTTGCTTTCGGTGGAACCTGACATGGCAGGAAATCACGGTGGGGTGGTCCCCGTTAGCCCCGGGGTCCTGACGCCGGTGCATGTGCCCGCCGGGACCACGAAGCTTCACTTGGACATTGCCGTCATGAACACTCGCGATGATCGGAATTGTGGTGTGGATCTGTCGGTAGTGAGCGCGACGCTCCGGAACGAGTAGCGGATAATTTCCAGGGAGGACACTTGTACAGGGTACGGGCTAGGGGCGGCTGGCTTGCCGTTCTGGGCGCACTCGTCCTGCTGGCTGGCTGTGCTGCTCCGGAGCCGGGTCCGTCTATCCTCACAGGGACGGTCATCGTCGGGGTAGTCGAGGACTCGCCGGGCTTCGGGGTGGGCGACCTCAACCCGGCGGGTTTCGACATTGACCTGATGAACGCGATCGGAGCCGGACTGCACACCCCGGTAACGCCAAAGCCGTTCACCATCGCCGACCGCGAGCCCATGCTCGACAGCAGGAACGTGACGATCGTCATCGCGACGTACTCGATCACTCCGGCACGCAATCAGCGGGGTATCGACTTCGCGGGCCCCTACATGGTCAATCCGCAGGCGTTGCTGATCCGCGCGGACGACACGAGCATCACCACCAAAGACAGCCTGCGGGGCAAGAGTGTCTGTACTGAAGCGGGGGGCACCGGTGGGAAAGTGGACATCCCCGGCGCGAACATGACGTCGAACAATCCTACTACCAAGGAGTGTGTCGATAATCTCCTAGCACACAACACCGACGCTGTGTTCACCGATGCTCTTATCCTCTACGGATACAAGCACGCCAATCCGGGCAAGTTCAAGGTCGTCCTTCCGGGCGTTTTCGGCGAACAGCAGTACTACGGCATCGGGTTGCTTGGGCATCACCATGCGGACTGCCTCAAGCTCAACGCGGTGATCAGTGACTATCTGCGGACGCAGTGGAAGCACGACTTTCAGGCTGAGCTTCCAGACGCGGTGGCCGCCTACCCGGGTAGCGACACCAGTCGCGGCGACTTCGAGAGCCAGTTCAAGCCAAAAGACAGCGACATGGCTGCGCTGTCATGCAAGTTGTAGTGATCTACGACGTCTCCAGTCCAGCCTTGCCCGCCATCGCCCGAGCCGTGAGTAGTTGTCGTGATCGTGTGGTGTCGTGGGTGAGGACGATGCTGTGGTGGGGGACGATGGCCAAGGCCTCGCGGGTGCGTGCCCAGATCTGGTGGCGGTGGTCGGGGGTGATCCGGGGCGGAGTCGAGGTTCGAGCCATCCCCGGCACCGTAGTGTCACAGTGGTGACTACTGCGGCGGTCACGGCGCGCCCGACCCGGCCAGCCCCGATAACCCCGAGGGTGGCCGGGTGTGGACGTGAGTTCATCGGCTCTGTCCGCAGGCGAGCTCATGGCAGCCCCGCAGGGCGACAGACCAGGCGTGGGCGGGTTTGGCGATGAGGTGTGCCGCGACGTCGGTGGCCAGCAGCAGCAGTGCGCGGGCCCGGGTGGCTGCGGCCAGCAGCATCGGCGGCATCGGCAAGGGCACTTGCGGTGGTAGGGACAGCCCGGTGGCCAGGTAGTTCGACCAGTCGGCCAGCCACAAGGCCAGCAATCGCCGCAGCATGTGCATGTCGTTCGGTGAGTCGCGGCTCAGGAATTCAGTAACTAGCTGGTCCAGGGCGTCGAGGATGGTGCTGGTCCGATCCGCCGGTGGTTGTGTCGTGACGAGTAGCAGCGCGGTGCGCGACACCAGTTTGGCGAGCTCGGCGGCCGGGTCAGCGCGTTGCAGACCGGGGTCGACCCAGGTCTGCCACCCGGCTGGCTCAAGAAGTATGTGCTCGGGCTTGAGGTCGCCGTAGATCACCACCGGTGAAGCGGTGGGGCCTAGCAGCACCAACAGCACGCCGCGCAACCTGTTCAGCGAGTTCTGGATCTCGCGACGTTCCGCGGGGCCTGCCCATCCATCACCCAGCGCGGTCAGGTAATCGTCGGCGTGGCGCGGGCTGAGAAACTTGCGGGCATAGGTTCCCGCGATAGAACTGTGTGGGCTGCTCAACATGACGGTGCCGAGTGCAGGGTTTCCGGTATCACATGCGCAGTGCAGGCGCCTTGCGGTGTCGGCCACCTGAGTGAGCAATTTTCCAGGGTGCTGGCTGCCGCGGAGCAGTTCGGTCGACAAGCTGGGTGCCGCAACCGCGACCGTGATGAGCACCCCGGCCTCGTAAGTGATGATCCGCGGGACCCGCAGCGGCAGCGCGTTGTGATGGGCAGTAGTGGCCAGTGCTCTCAGCTGCGAGTGTTCCCGGGCCAGCAGCCCCTGCGGGTCGGCCACGTATGCCCGCTGGCTGATCTCCACCTCCGGCCACGTTCCACGCAGGCCGCGCACCACCGACACCAGGGACGTCCCGAGCAGCGAGTACTTCGCCACGAAGGACTGTCCACCGACCCGCAGCAAGGTGACGTAGTTCGTGACCGAGGGAAGCTGCGGGCCGACGTGCACGCTCTCACCCGCCCACAGCCGCGTGGCCACCGTCTCCACAGCGGTTTTCGCATGGTCCAGCACCCGGCCAGGAGGTATGGCCACGTTCATGACGGAGGCGGTGGTGATCATAGGCTGAGCCTATGGGCACCTCCAGACACCAAACCCAACGAAATCTTGGGGTGTGTTCCGAACTAGGCTCGTCGCTATGCGGTTGACCGTTGAGGCGACTGTCGGTGAACGGGTGGCGTTCTACCGGCGGCGTAAGGGCATCACCCAGGAAGTGCTGGCTGGCCTGCTGGGGCGCAGTGTGGAGTGGCTTTCCCAGTTCGAGCGGGGTGTCAGAGAGCTGGACCGGTTGTCCACCATCGTCGCCATCGCCGACGCGCTGGGCATCGATCCGGTGAAGCTGCTTCCCGCCGCGTTCACCACCCAGCGTCGCGTGGCGCGTGATGCGGTGATCGGTACCGCGCCGGATTCTGTTGTCGCGATCAAGGCGGCGATGTTCCGCTACAACGGGTCGGCACGGGTGCTCGGCGTGCCCGACTGGCCGCCGGTTGCAGCCGCCGAGCTGGCGGTGCGGATCAACGAGGCGTTCGTCTGCGCTTATGCCGAGCGCTGGTCACAGCTTGGTCCGCTGTTGCCGGATCTGATCGCCGATGCATGGCATGCCGCGCACACCAGCACTGGCGAACGGCAGCGCCGCGCGTTCGGGCAGCTCCACTCGGTCTGGCGAGTCACCTCCAGGATGCTGGACCGGATCGGTGAGAAAGACCTGCCGTGGATCGCCGCGGAACGCGCCATGGCCGCCGCCGAGCGCAGCGAGGACGAGCTGCTGATCGCCGGGGCCGCCTGGCGACTGGCGATAGCACTACGACATAACGGGTTCCTCCAGGAGGCCATCGACGTTCCGGTCGCGGCCGCCGACGCGCTCCGACCCCGGCTTGCTCAGTCCCCGCAGTACGCGTCGGTATACGGAGCGTTGATGCTCAAAGGCGCGGTGGGCGCGGCAACTGTCAGTGATCACGTGGCGGTACGTGACTATCTCCGGGAGTGTGACCGGGCC
This sequence comes from Pseudonocardiaceae bacterium, assembly GCA_050699655.1. Taxonomy (GTDB): domain Bacteria; phylum Actinomycetota; class Actinomycetes; order Mycobacteriales; family Pseudonocardiaceae. Next base: position 6,498 of record JBOHFJ010000077.1, on the reverse strand, counting down.
GCGCAGCTCACCGGCGACCGCAATGACTTCTGGCTCGCGTTCGGACCCACCAATGTGGCGATTCACCGGGTGTGGCTGGCTACCGAGATGGGCGATCCCATTGATGCCCTGCGCCAGGCCGAGCACGTTGATGCCACCAGGCTGCCTGCTGAGCTGGCCGAGCGCCGCGTCTGCCACTTGATCACTGTGGCGTGGTCACACTATCTGCGCCGGCACGACGACGACGCGCTCAGCGCGCTGACCGCCGCCAAAGCGGTCGCACCCGAGCAGCTCCTGTTCACTCACCGCGTCCACGACATGCTCCGGCAAATGCTCCGCCGCGACCGTCGCGGCCGACGTGAACTGCGCACGCTGGCCAAGTTCGTTGACGTGCGGTAACCGCATCCGCCGTGCTCCGAGGCGCTTTTCGGTCGGCTTCTCAGGTCGCCCACTCATAGGGCCCTCGACATGTCAGACTTCCATGTCCCGGATTATCTGGCCGTAGGGAGGAACTGGCGGAGTGTGCTGGTAGGACTCATGGGGACGCAGCGGAGCGTCTCTGACCAGCTCCTCATGCGTGAAGAGCGCGTGGGAACCGGCCTCCTGCTCCTTACGGTCTTGGCGGCGGGCGCGCGCCTCCTGTCGCATTTTCGGGAACCGCGCCGCAGCCTTTCCGTATACCGACTTCATGATATTGTCTCCAGCCGCGTGGTCGGTAGCGAAGATCATGTCGTAGAGCGGAGCACCGGTGACGTTGGTCAAGCGCAGGGTGTGGGTGAAACCGTAGCCGAGCGTTTTCTCCAGTCGCCAGCGCATGAGATTGGTCAGCTCGTCGCGCGTGCGTTCCGCGTCGAGGGCACCCGACTGGCGCCCGTCCAGGATGGGCTGCCACTCGATCGATCCGAACAGATTGGTGATCAGCTTCTCGGCGTGCTCGAGGTCGTCCGGGGCAAGACCGTCGTGGAGGACGCGACGGATCTGTGGGGAGGCGAGGAGCAGGAACAACTCGACCTTCGTCTGCCCGGGCGCCTTGTGCGCGGCCAGCGCCTCGAGGAGTTCCCAACGGGCCTCGACGCCGTCCGGGTCGATGAAGGCGAACGTCGGTGACCGTTGGTATCTCGCGAGGCTGGCCAGCGCCGAGGGTAGGACGTCGTGCACGTCTCCGGCGTGCACGACCACGTCACGGTCCGGGAACTGGGCACGGAAGGCCTCCTGGAGGCTTCGCGCCCGATCTCGCCGCAGCTCGAAGCCGCGCACCACGGTGAACGGCGGCGTGGTTTGCGCAGCGCGCAACAGGCTGCCTTCGATCGGCCTAGCGGTGTCCCGGCTGACGTTCGTGGCCTGGCCGGCGAACAGGTCGAGGTAGACGGTGCTTGGCGCCTTCTTGCTCGCGGTGGTGAAAGCCGGCAGGTACGCCGAGAGCATGTCGAGCTTGCTCTCGGTCCAGAAGCCCCACGGCCGCTGCGCCACAGTCCCTCACCGCAACCCGTCAACGGCAGCCGAATGCAGCGGTTGCTCGACCCGGTTGTCCAATGACCAGCGGGAGTGTGGCAGTGGCAGGGCGTCCCAGGTCCGGCCCTCCAGGTCCCGGCCGCCCGCCTTCGGTGTGCGTCCACCCCATTGTTTGAAGAAGAACGCGACTTTCGCGTGCGCGCATGCGTCACGCAGATCCGCCACCCACGAGGCGTCTACCGGGCGAGCCCGGTGCCCGCTCTCGCCGCCCGCGATCAGCCAGTCCACGCCGTCGAGGTCCAGGCTCGGCAGTGGACCCAGCAGCGGCTCGGCGGAGATGAAGCGCACAGCCGCCGGCACGTGGCGAAGGTCGTCAACCCGGCGCACGTAATTGTCATCCTCCACGCTCACGCCCATCCACACATTCGTTGGCCAGGGCAGTCGGGGCGCCAGGCGCCGCAGCCGCCCCGAGCGTTTCGTCAACACCTGGTAGGTGTGCCGAGGCGTCGCCTGCATCACCGCGAAAACGCGGAGGATGAACTCGTCCGGGACGCGCGCATGGAACAGGTCGCTCATCGAGTTGACGAACACAATGCGTGGCTGGCGCCACCGTAACGGCAGTGCCAGCGTGCCCGGGTGCACCGTCACCCCGAAGCCAGGACCCGATGTCCGCAGGTCCCCGTCGGCCTGATATTTCGCGTTGCCCATCGCCTTCAACCGCTTCGCCAAGGTCAACGCATAGCAGTGATCACAGCCGTGCGAGATGCGGTCGCAGCCCGTCGTCGGGTTCCACGTGGCCTCGGTCCACTCGATCGCGCTCTTGTCGCTCACCGGCACAGGGTATGCGCTGACACCGACAAGATCTGTTAGCCGCGCGGTATCACGATGTCAGGCGTCGACCGCTGGGCTGCCGAGCGCTGCTCAGCGGTCGACGGGCCACCGATCGAAGGACACCAAGCAGCGATCTCGCCGCGCAACACGACCACCTCGCCGCGCGAGAAGATCCGTGGCCATCCGAGTAAGATCACCCGATAGAGCGTGGAACTGGATCGTCATGAACGGGAACCCTGGCTTGAAACACGGTCACCGACTCGCTCTGCTGGGTTGGTAAGTAGTCGTCGTCGTAGGGATCGAGTTCAGCGGGCCTGACGGTCGCCACGACCTTGTCCAGGTCCGCTTCACATCCTGGCGTGGCAGTGCCGACGCGGTGAGCGGCGGAGCGAATGGCCACCAGTCCCGTGTGCAGCGCACTGGCCTCGTCCTCTCCCTCAACCACGGCGCACACATCCGTCCAGCCACGGCGCAGATCCGCGCCTCAGCCACCCGACCAAGTTCCGCCGGTAGGTGGGGTCTGAGGGTGTGAGATGGACCGTCTTCTTGTGGCCACCGCACGGGCAGTACCCCTTGAAGTACTTCTGGCCCTTCTCGATCCTCCAGCCTGCTAACTCCAGTGATCGAAGCAACGCCTCAAGATCTTTATCGGGATGTTTCGGTCTATCCACGGTGCCCTTCGGGTAGGCCCTACGGGCCCAATCATCGTCTTAACGCTCCCCTGATGCCATCAGGCGTGTCAACTGTTTTCCTGGCCCTGCACCCACCGATAACGACCCGCACGCCCCGCTGGGTGTGGCCCGGTGTGCCCCAGGACCGTCTCCCAGTTGTCGAACACCAGTCTCGTCCCACCGCCGTCCCATGGACCGTCCCCCTAGTATTACAGGGCTAGATTGTTCGTCGGGGTGTCATTGGTGCAGGTGAGGGCGTTGTTGGCCGGTTGGCTGGCGGGCGAGTGTCGGGGAGTCCGGGAGGGTCGTCACCAGGCCGCATGGTGGGGCGCGGTGGGGGATGGCGTGGCGTGAGGAATGATCATTGTGCTGGCGTGTGTTATTGGACAGCCGCTGAATGCGGCTGTGTGAATCGCGTCGCCAGGATTTCGTCATTCCGGCATAAAATGAGGGGAGTGTCGGCGCGCCTCCGATAGATTTAGTCGGGTCGTGTGACGATACTCGCATGTGTTCAGCGTCGAGGGGCGATTCGGTTGTTGTGTATGATGGCGCGGTGGGGCGCGCGGATCTGGATGTGTGGGAAGCCGAGTTGGAGGGCGTGTTCGCGCGGATGCGTCCGCTGTTTTACCGCACGGAGTCGAGGGGGCATGCGGAGCGGTATCTGCGGGGGTTGTTGTCGCCGATCGTCCGGAAGAACGGCTGGACAATCGCCGAGTATGTCGGTGAGCGGGAGCCGAAAGCGTTGCAGCGGTTGCTGAACCTGACGCCGTGGGATGCGGACAGGTTGGTGGACCTGAACCGTGAGTATGCGATGGAGCATCTGGCCGACCCGGGCGGGGTCTCGTCGCCGATCCCACCGGTTTCCCGAAGAAGGGAACCAAGTCGGTGGGGGTGCAGCGACACACCGCTCGACTCCGCCGACTCCGACCACCAGTACCTGATCCGCCGGTCCATCCACAATGGTGAACTCGCCTTCTACCACTGCCACAACCCTCACCACGCGGGATTCGGTGACCTCGTCATCGTGGCCGGCGCGCGCTGGCCCATCGAGGAATGCTTCGGATCAGCCAAAAACGAGGTCGGACTCGACAACTACCAAGTCCGCACCTGGGACGCCTGGCACCGACATGTCACCCTCGCCATGCTCGCCCACACCTTCCTCGCCATCACCGCACACAAAGCCAAAAAAAGGGGCTCCAACAAGCCCAACGGCTAAACCAGCACAACAATCCACCCGACCAGCCGGGGCAACCGGAACCTCCACCCGTCCACCGGAATCTTATCGCGCTCACGCTCGCCGAAATCCGTCGACTCCTCAACCTCATCCACCACGACGAACACGCCATAAGCCACGGCCTGCACTGGTCAACTTGGCGCCGCCAGCACCAAACCCAAGCCCGCCGAGCCCACGTCCGTCGCCACCTCCGACTCCAGAGACTCATGATCTAGCCCTGTAGTACTAGGCGGCCGTCTCGGGTGGAACCGGCCGGCCGCCGGGAGCCCAGGGCACGGGGGCGGGGCTCAACCGACGGCCAGCCGGGCTTTACTCGTCTTGCGGGCCCCGGATGTGGGAGTCCGCAAGGAAGATCGGGACCGAGCGCGCGGCGATGCCCGCCGGGTTCCCCCCGCAGCCTGGCTCACCTCGCTGTAGAGCGGGGTCGCCGCTCATCGGCCGGAGCCACCGCTGGAGAACCTCTTTGCTCGGACCGGTCGTCGCGCCGCGGTGGTGGAGTGCTCGGGGGTGTCGGTCATGGAGCTGACCCTATGGGCACCGCCAGGCAACAAGCCGAACGAAATCTTGGGGTGCGTTCCGAACTAGGCTCGGTGCTGTGCGGTTGACCGGTGAGGCGAGTGTTGGTGAGCGGGTGGCGTTCTACCGGCGGCGTAAGGGAATCACCCAGGAAGTGCTGGCTGGGCTGCTGGGGCGCAGTGTCGAGTGGCTCGCCCAGTTCGAGCGGGGCGCCAGAGAGCTGGACCGGTTGTCCACCATCGTCGCCATCGCCGATGCGCTGGGCATCGAGCCGGTGAAGCTGCTTCCCGCCGCGTTCACTACCCGGCGTCGCGAGTCGCATGATGCGGTGATCAGTACCGCGCCGGACTCTGTTGTCGTAATCAAGGCCGCGATGTTCCGGTACAACGGGTCGGCGCGGGTGCACGGCGTGCCTGACCGACCGCCAGTCGGACCCGCCGAGTTGGCGGTGCGGATCAACGAGGCGTTCATCTGCACGCAGACCGAGCGCTGGTCACAGCTTGGTCCGCTGTTGCCCGATCTGATTGCTGACGCCTGGCAGGCCGCGCACACCAACACCGGCGAAGCGCAATACCGCGCGTTCGGGCAACTCTCTCTGGTCTGGCGAGTCACCTCAGGGATGCTGGACCGGATTGGAGAAAAGCATCTGTCGTGGGCCGCTGTGGAACGTGCCATGGCTGCCGCCGAGCGCAGCGAGGACGATCTGCTGATGGCCGGGGCCTCCTGGCGACTGGCGGCGGCACTGCGAAGCAACGGGCTTCTCCCGGAGTCCATCGACGTTCCGGTCGCGGTCGCCGACGCGCTGCGACCCCGGCTGGCTCAGTCCCCGCAGCACGCGTCGATATACGGAGCGTTAATGCTCAGGAGTGCGGTGGGCATGGCCAGTGTTGGTGACCACGTGGCGGTGCGTGACTTCCTCCGCGAGTGCGACCGGGCCGCGCAGCTTACCGGCGACCGTAATGATTTCTGGACCGCGTTCGGGCCCACCAATGTGGCGATTCACCGGGTGTGGCTGGCCACCGAGATGGGCGATCCCATTGATGCCCTCCGCCAGGCAGCGCAGGTGGACGCCGCCGCGTTGCCTCCGGAGTTGGCTGAGCGTCGCGCGTCGCACCTGATCACGGTGGCCTGGTCACACTATCTGCGCTGGCACGATGACGACGCGCTCAGCGCATTGACCGCCGCCAGGGCGGTCGCGCCTGAACAGCTGATGTTCACCCACCGCGTTCACGACATGCTGCGGCAGATGCTGCGCCGCGACCGTCGTGGTCGACGCGGACTCCGCGAGCTAGCCGAGTTCGTCGGAGTGCGGTAGCGGTGCCCACCTGTGCTACGGGGGCGCAGATCGCTGACCCGCCCGGCGCGCCTGCTGGACCCCGCTGATTCAGGTGCCTACCGTCGCTTCGGACGCAAAGCTGACATAACTCTAATCCTTCAGATGAGGTTGAGGGTTCCGCCACGCCGAGGACAGCGGGTGTGGCTGGACGTCGGCGGCGTGCTGGCGGCGACGAGGAAGGCCACACTGTGTTGTGTAGTGATCAGTTCGGCGGCGCAGGGTTGATCGGCGCCGCGATGCACAGCGAAGGCGCGAGCGGATGACGCCGCCGCACAACTACCTCGCCGTGATCAAGGTCGCCGGGATTGGCGGCGGAGGCGTCAACGCGGTCAATCGCATGATCGATGTCGGGCTCAGCGGTGTTGAGTTCATCGCGGTGAACACCGATGCCCAGGCGCTGCTGATGTCGGACGCCGACGTCAAGCTCGACATTGGCCGGGAGCTCACTCGCGGGCTCGGCGCGGGGGCGAACCCGGAGG
>JBOHFJ010000076.1:0-16260 GCA_050699655.1 Pseudonocardiaceae bacterium | reverse complement strand
ACGGCGGAGGAGATCCTTGAGAAGGTCCGCACTATCACGGCTCGCATGGATGCTCTTCTCCGCGCCACCGAGATCGACGATGTAGCCCGCCAGGCGGCGTAAAGAAAAACATATCTTCTTACACTAGGTGTGCCCTAGAAGCCGGTGTGCTCCAGCCAGTGCTCGAGAACGCTGGCGTCGCCGAGCACGGTGATCGGGGCTTCTGCGGGTGGGACGCGGCGCATCAGGACCAGCAGCAGGTCCACCGCCGTACCCTGGACCGCGACGTCGCCCTTGGCGTGGCCGGGTTCCCAGACCGGGCCCGACGGGGCCCGGCGCACGATCCACTCCCCCGCCTCGCCCAGCCCCGGGTCGGTGGCGTGCAGGTGCAGGGCCTCGCCCGCGCCGCGCAGCGCGGCGAGCTCGGGCCGCATCGCGACAGCCTGCGGCAGGCAGAGCAGGCTCAGCCACTCGGAGATCGCATCGGCGGCCAGCTCGGCATCCACATCGAACTCACGGCCCAGCGCCAGCTCGGCATCGGCCCGGTGCACCGTAGTCTCGTGCGCCTGCCGGCGGGCCCAGAACCCGACGCTGTGGTCGTCAGCAAAGCTCCACACGGGGGTCCGTGGACCGGCCGCCCGCATCGCGTCCACCAGAGCGGCGGCGCCCTCACGCAACCAGGCGCCGAGCTCGTCGGGGTCCGCGGGCGCGCCGTCCTGACCCAGCGTGCTCGGATCGAGCGGGGCGGCGGCGCGCCGGGTGACGATCGCGGTCGCCCATCGATGGACCTGCCCGAGGTGCTCGGCGAGCTGATGTAACGTCCAGTCCGGGCAGGTCGGCACCGGCAGCCGCAGGTCCGCGCCGTGCAGCGCCTCGGCGAACAGCGCGGACTGCGCGCTCAGCGCGTCGAGGTAGCGGTCATGGAACAGCTGGGTCATCACATGCCTCCCGTGGTTGTCGCAACTCGCAGCCTAGGTGTTTGCTCACTCGGTAGTGCGCTGCCACACCGGGTGGTGTGCACTGGGACCCATGGCCTCGCATTCCGCCTCACATCCGCACGATCCCGTCCAGCGCGCGTTGAACGGTGGCCGGAGCACCTTCCTCGCGGCCGCGCTGCGCTCGCCCCGCGATGTCGGCACCATCCTGGCATCCGGGCCCGAGTTGGCCCGGCGACTGGCCGCCGTCGTGCCCGGAGCGGGCCAGGCTGGGCGCCCCGCGGTGGTGGTGGAGCTCGGCGCCGGGGCGGGGGCGGTCACCGCGGCGATCGCCCGGGAGGCGGACCCTGATGCGGTGGTGATCGCGGTCGAGAAGGATCCCGAGCTGGCCGATCGGTTGCGCGCCCGCGAGCTGGGCGTGCGGGTGGTCACCGCGGACGCCGCCACCCTGCCGAGCATCCTCGCCGACCACGGAGTAGACCGCGCTGACGTGATCGTCTCTGTGTTGCCGTGGACCCTGTTCGAACCGCGGCGGCAGCGCGAGTTCCTGATGATCTTCGCTGCCGCGCTGGCGCCGGAGGGAGTATTCACCGCCGCCGCCTACAGCCTGAGCTACTGGCTGCCCGCCGCCCGCGAGTTTCGCCGGGAGCTGGGGCGGGTCTTCGGTGAGGTGCTGCCCACTCGCACTATGTGGCGGCACCTGCCGCCGGCCATGACCTATGTCTGCCGGCGCCCGGGAGACGCCACGGAGGGCATCACTGGGGACCTTACCGGGGGCACTACCGGGGGTCCGAGTCGATGAGCAGGTGGCCACCCAGCCGGGTCACCCGCAGCGCCCGTTTGATCACCTGTGTGGTGCCGCCGGTGGTGTAGGTGACGTCGACGGGCACTCGCACCGAGCCGTCGGGGTTGTCGGTGACCCCGAAGGCATTGCGGGCGCTGACCGAGGAGTACTGACTCCAATGCGACTGGAACTGCGACTCGGTGCCGAAGACCGTCTGCGCGGTGGGCGAGAGCAGCTGCCAGGCCGATGCCGGGTTGTCCAGGCCGTTGTAGTAGTCGATCACGAGCTGTCCGGCGTCACTCCAGGCGATGGCCTGGGAGTTGTCCACTCGCTCCACCCGGGGTGGCGCGGATGGCGCAGCCGGTGCCGGTGCGGGCGCCGAGGTGGCTGCGGGCCCGCTGGAGAGAACGGCGTGTTCAGCGGATGACCTTGCCGACACCAGCGCCCCGACACCGGTGAACGTGAGCACCGCGAGAACGGCCCCCACGAGCACGCCCCTCCCGAGTCGCCGCCTCGGGCGCGCCGCAAAGCCGTCAGCGGGCTCGGGGGGCTCGGGGAGCTGGGTCACCCGGGTCGGCGACAACGCGGGGGCTGATCTGGCCACCGGGGCTGAGCTGGGCACCGGTCGGGTGGTCCGCACCTCGGCCAGCTCCAGGCTGGCGCGGCGCATGTCGGGACGCGCCGCGGGGTCGGTGGCCAGCAGCCGCAGCAGCACCGCGGACAGCGGGCCGCCGTGGCGTAGGGGCTGCACCTGCCCGCTGGCCACCGCGTGCAGCAGGGCGAGCGGGTTGTCGCTCTCACCGAAGGGACCTCGCCCCTCCACCGCGGCGTAGAGCGTGGCGCCGAGGGAAAAGACATCCGAGGCCGAGGTCGGGATCTGACCCCGGGCCACCTCTGGAGCGAGGTAGGCCGGGGTGCCGGCCACCATCCCGGTCTGAGTGACCGTGATGTCACCCACGGCCCGCGAGACGCCGAAGTCAGTGATCTTCGCGGTTCCGTCGTCGGTGATCAGGATGTTCCCGGGCTTGACATCCCGGTGGACGATCCGCGCGGCATGCGCGGCGGCCAGCGCCAAGGCGATCTGCCGGCCGATCGAGGCGACCTCGGGCACTGGGAGAGCGCCCCGCTCGCTCAGCACCGCGGCGAGACTCCGGGAGGGCAGGTACTCCATCACCAGGCAGGGCTGGCCCTCGTGCTCGGCCACGTCGTAGACGACGATGGCGTTCGGGTGATGCAGTCGCGCGGCGATGCGCGCCTCACGCAGCGCTCGGGCCCGGGCTTCGCCAGTCGCCTGGGGGCTCAGCTCCGGCTGCAACAACAGCTGTTTGACCGCGACCAACCGCTGCAGCCGCTCGTCCATGGCCTGCCAGACGACACCCATGCCACCGATGCCAATCCGGTCGAGCACCCGGTAGTGGCCGGCAATCAGCTGCCCTGTGTCGATCTGCGGTCACTCCTTGCCGTTTCCGATGTGCCCGCGTTCTCCCCGACCGAAGGTCAGGCTATCGCGCCGCGGCTCGCTTCGCCCGCTGGCCCGGGCCGGCCCCGGTTCGCCCTGGATCAGGGAGCGCGGGCACGATCGTGCTCACCATGACACTCCCCATGACACTCACCGAGACGCTGCCCGCCGGTTACGGCCCAGACGAGCTGTTCGACGCCGTGGTGGCCTGGGCCTCGGGCCAGGGTTTGACCCTGTACCCGGCCCAGGAGGAGGCGTTGATCGAGATCGTGTCCGGCTCGAACGTGATTTTGGCCACTCCGACCGGATCCGGCAAGAGCCTGGTCGCGACCGGCGCGCACGCCACCGCGCTGGCGCGGGGCGAGCGTAGCGTCTACACCGCGCCGATCAAGGCCCTGGTGTCGGAGAAGTTCTTCGCCGCGTGCGAAGTTTTCGGGGCCGAGCAGGTCGGGATGCTCACCGGTGACTCCAGTGTCAACGCCGGGGCGCCCATCATCTGCGCCACTGCGGAGGTACTGGCCAACATGGCGCTGCGCGGCGGGCCGGACACCGACGTCGGCCTGGTCGTGATGGATGAGTTCCACTTCTACGCCGACCCCGATCGCGGCTGGGCGTGGCAAGTGCCGCTACTCGAGCTTCCGAGGGCCCAGTTCCTGCTGATGTCCGCGACGCTGGGCGAGGTCACCCGCTTCGAGGAGGATCTGACCCGGCGCACCGGCCGGCCGACCGCGGTGGTCCGCTCCGCGCAACGGCCGGTTCCGCTGCATTTCCGGTACGTGAGCACACCGCTGCACGAGACGCTGGAGGAACTGCTGGCCACCAAGGCGGCGCCGGTCTATGTGGTGCACTTCACCCAGGCTGCGGCCGCCGAGCAGGCCCAGGCGCTGACCAGCATCAACGTCTGCACTCGCGCGGAGAAGGACGCCATCGCCGAGCTGATCGGCGGGTTCCGGTTCACCGCTGGTTTCGGGCGCACACTGTCCCGCCTGGTGCGCCACGGGATCGGAGTGCACCACGCCGGGATGCTGCCGAAGTATCGCCGGCTCGTCGAGCGGCTCGCCCAGGCCGGTCTACTGAAGATCATCTGTGGCACCGACACCCTCGGTGTCGGGATCAACGTGCCGATCCGCACGGTGCTGCTCACCGCGCTGGGCAAGTACGACGGGACCCGCACCCGCCAGCTCACCGCGCGGGAGTTCCACCAGATCACCGGCCGGGCCGGGCGAGCCGGCTACGACACCGCCGGCGACGTCGTCGCGCAGGCCCCCGAGCACGTGGTGGACAACGCCAAAGCGGTGGCCAAGGCGGGCGACGATCCCCGCAAGCGCCGCAAGATCGTGCGCAAGAAAGCCCCCGAGGGATCGGTGTCCTGGAGCGATCGCACCTTCGACCGGCTCATCGCGGCCGAACCGGAACCGCTGAGTTCCAGCTTCGCGGTCAGCCACGCGATGCTGCTCAACGTCGCCAACCGGCCCGGCGACGCCTTCGCGATCATGCGCCACCTGCTCACCGACAACGACGAGGATCGCCCCGCGCAGCGCCGGCACATCCGAGCGGCCATCGCGATCTACCGCGCGTTGCTGGCCGCTGGTGTCGTCGAGCGGCTGGCGGTGCCCGACGAGCAGGGCCGCACGGTGCGGCTCACCGGGGACCTGCAGCTCGACTTCGCGCTCAACCAGGCGTTGTCCCCGTTCGCGCTGGCCGCGATCGAGCTGCTCGACCCGGAGTCGGTCGACTACCCGCTGGACGTGCTGTCGGTGCTCGAGGCCACCCTGGAGGATCCGCGCCAGATCCTGAGCGCGCAACTGTCCAAGGCCAAGGGCGAGGCCGTGGCGGCGATGAAGGCCGAGGGCATCGAGTACGAGGAGCGGATGCGGCTGCTCGAGGATGTCAGTTACCCGATGCCGCTGGCTGAGCTGCTGGGTGCCGCGTTCGAGACCTACCGCGGCGGCCACCCGTGGGTGGCTGATCACCGGCTGTCCCCCAAGTCGGTGGCCCGGGATCTCGCCGAGCGGGCGATGACCTTCACCGAGTACGTCGGGTTCTACGGCCTGGCCCGTTCCGAGGGGCTGGTGCTGCGTTACCTGGCCGACGCATACCACGCGCTGCGCCGCACGGTACCGGCGGAGGCCAAGACCGACCCGCTGCGTGACCTCCAGGAGTGGCTCGGAGAGCTGGTCCGCCAGGTCGACTCCAGCCTGCTGGACGAGTGGGAGAAACTGCGTGACCCGCAGGCGGGGGACGGCGCGCCGACGCTGGTGGACCACCGGCCCGCGCCGGTGACGGCTAACGCGCGAGCCTTCCGGGTGCTGGTGCGCAACGCGCTATTCCGCCGGGTGGAGCTAGCCGCCCGCCGACGCTGGGACGAGCTGGGTGAGCTCGACGGTGACGCTCCCACAAGCGACGCTCGGTGGGACGCGGAGTCCTGGCGCCAAGCCCTGGAACCCTACTTCGACGAGCACACTGAGCTCGGCACCGGCGCCAACGCTCGCGGCCCGCAGTTGCTGATCGTCGATCAGCAACCCGGGCGGTGGGCTGTGCGCCAGATCCTGGACGACCCGGCCGGGCACCACGACTGGGCCATCACCGCCGAGGTCGACCTGGCCGCCTCCGACGAGTCCGGGACCGCCGTGCTCCGAGTAATCGCGGTCGGCCAGCTCTGACTCCGGACGACGACCGGGTTGTTCACCGCAACCCTCTCACCACTGGTCAGTCCTCCGGTAGCTCCAGCCAGACGACCCGCAGCACGTGGACCTCGCGGTCGCGTTCGAGCACGAGATAGAGCACCTGACCCACGCCGAGGGGTCCGAACAACCAGCGGCGCACCTCAGCGTCGGGGTTGTTCGCGTTGTGCGGCGCACCGTCCCACGGCGCGACCGCCACCGCGTCGAGCGCTCGGGCGTAGTCGAGCAGAAGGTGCGGAGGAAGCGCGTCGATCTGGTCGGCCGCCTCGGAGTAGGTGACGACCCGATACACGTCCTCTACCGACGCCCCGCCTCGTTCAGGTCCGCCTCGGCGAGCCGGGCGTCGATACGCGCGCGGATCTCCTTGCCCGACACGCTGCCTGCCGGCGCCTGCCGGGTGGCCTGAGCTAGCGCGGCGGTCGCCAGCACCCGGAAGTAGGCGCCTGGTTCCCGAAGCTCCTGGTAGGCGAAGTGTCGCCAGTGCTGAAGCAGATCCCGTACGCCGACGAGGTTCTTGGATTGCTTCGCCTCCTCCAACACGAACTCCCACTCCGCGTCGAACACAGCGGCAACGTCCGGGGTCAGGCATGCCCGGATCGCCACCGGGTCCGCGGCAGGCGGGCGAACAGCCACCGGGTCGGGGCCTGCGGGCTGCGGGACGGGAGAGGCCACGGCGACAGAATAGCGCAGTTCGGTACCAGACCAGCGACAGCGATCAGCAACCCGGACGGTGAGCCGTGCTGCGGATCCTGGACGGCCCGGCCGAGCACCACGACTGGGCCAGTACCGCCGAGGTCGACCTGGCCGCTTCCGACGAGTCCAGGACCCGCCGTGCTGCGGGTGATCACGGTCGGCCAGCTCTGATTCCGGACGTGGAGCGCAGGAGGTGCTCGAACTCGGTGAGCGCATCACCCACCCCACCCCTACGGTCAATCCGTCTTGGGGATCAGCGGCTCAATCGCCTCCCACACCTCCGCCGCGTACTACGGTTGATCAGGTGAAGCGATCCCAACCCTGGCGCGGGTTGCTCCAGACCGCGAAGTCGAACGCCAGCACCGCACCAGCGAACGCATCAAGAAGCTCCTGCCCGACCTCGACCAACTCCCTACCGATCCCGCCGACTCGCGCACGGAGGAGCCTTGACCTCGACGCATGAGGAGTCTCGGTGACCTCTGCGAGTTCTCCCTACGACGCCACACTCGCCGAACTGGCAACACGTTTGCCACGCCTCGCCGCAGCGCTTCAACGAGCCGAACAGCACCGAGCGAGGAGCGCGGCCTCGCTGATGGGCGGTGCGCGATTCAAGGGCCTTGACGAGCTACTGCGTCACCTTGATGAGCTCCTCCACGCATTCACTGCCAACCCGACACTGTGCCGGATCGCCTTCTTGATCCACCGCAGTCGAGCCGATCTGGAAACGGCAACCGAAGCAACCCTCTCCGGCTACGTCGCCGTCGCTGCCGACGCCATGCGGGACATCATGGAGATCGAGAACCTGCTGCTGGACTTCGCGGTCAGCCCCGCCCACATCGACGAGTGGTTGACCGCGGATCGGAAGACGCTACTAGGCAAGTTCAGTGCCGCCAGGGTCCGCGACCGTCTCCACGCCGCCCGCGAGGGCCGCTACTCGACAACATCCGAGTCGCTCGACTATCACGCCCACAGCGCCGCACTGCACGTTGGTCCTCATCGCCATCCCATCCTTGCCCGGGGGTTCGCCACCGACGATGGATGGGCCAGTGATGCCGGGTTCTGGGAAATCTTCGAGCACGCCCTGCGCCTGTTCCGTGCGATCCAACGCTTAACCGATGCCCTGACTCCAGGCTCTGCGGTCGACGAGATCGCCGGTCAGGAACTCACGGACGTCCAAGATGCGTGGCGACGCACCCAGGAGATGCAGTGGATCTATGTCGCGATGCTGAAGGCGATCGAAAAGACCCAGACCGAGGATAGTGATCAACGTGATTTGACCACATAAACTCCCACCAGGTCTTCGGATTGTTCTCCCTGCTGGGATACCCGTTCTCCCCGTGGCTAGCGGACATGCCTGACCAGAAGTTCCGACAGATCGATCTCAGCGCGGACACGGGTCGTTCAACCCGTTGACACCAGGGAGTCCAGCGCCATATTGTAGTGTGTGATTGTGGGGCAGGTCAGGTTTGTTGGTGTTTGGCGAGTGCTTGTTGAATGAGGTCTCTGGCTGTGTGGCCGTAGGCGGCTGATTTTTGAAGTAGGCTGAACGCTTTGGCGTGGAGGGTTATTTCTCGAGGTTGGGTGATGTCGAGTCCGGCTGATATTCCTTCGGTTTGCACTCGGTTTTCGTCGAATATCCAGAAGCTTCCTTGGGCTAGGCAGTGCCGTTGGCCGGTTGCGGGGATGATGCCTAGGCTGACTCGCGGGAGGGACATGACGGCGAGGAGGCGGTCGAGTTGTCCGAGCATGACGTCCGTGTCACCGACGCGGGTATGGAGGGTTTGTTCTTCGAGTACGAACGCGAGGCGTCGGGCTCCGGTGTAGAGTATGTGTTGGCGGTGCATTCGGGTGGCCACGGCTTCGTCTACATCGTTGTGGGATATGTCAAGAAAGTTGTTCCAGAATTGAAGGATGGCCGTGGCGTATTCGGCGGTGTGGAATAGGCCAGGCAGGACAGTGTTCTCGTAGCCTCGGAATAATTTTGTTTGTTCGTAGAGCGGGACTAAATGAGTTTGCGACCGCTTTAAGCCGATGCGCATGTGACGGGTCCACTCGATATACATCGACTCGATGGCCCGCACCGTGGCAATGAGATCAGGTATGTGTTCCTCGGCTGTGCACGCACGGCACCACGCTTGGATGTCGTGTTCGCTGGGGGCTTGGGTACCGTGTTCGAGTTTGCTGATCTTCGTGAAGTGCCACTGGCACAGATCGGCGAGTTGGCGTCCTGTCAGGTTCGCATCGGCGCGAATTTCCCGAAGACGCCCCCCCAGGGCCTGGCGGGCTTGCTTCACGGGTGTTGTGGTCGGCATGTCTAGGACGGTGTGTACTGGGTGTGCGGAACAGCGATCGACCAGGCGCCCTCGAAAGCTTTCGCACACGCCGCCACCACATCCGGGGCGGTGGTGATCTGGTGGTCAAGGACATGGCCTTCCCCGGAGAAGTGGGTGAACGCCACCGTGTGACGGTCGAACATCCAAAAATCATTGCCAGGCAGCAGAAGCGTGGAGGCATGGCGGCGGGGAAGCCATCGAACGTCTTCCCCAGCACGAACCAACTGGGCCCCATCCAGCCACTCAAACCGAATATAGTCGGTGACTGGCTCAGAGACGATACGCAACCTACGCAGCGTTTTGCCGGCTTGATTGTTGCGTGTCATCAGCTTAAACCAGGGCCGCCACCATTCGGCCTCCGCGGCGGGGTCTGACGGTTGCCCACTTAGCCACGTATGAAATCTGGTCTCCTCGATAGTTGTGGCGTACACGTCGCGCATTTCAAGGTGCACGGCCTCACGTCGAAACGTCGTGAAAAACTGGTCTCGCTCCTCCTCCGAGATCGACTCCACAACTCCCCTACCCCCCAACCAGCGTGAGCATGGCCGACTTGTCCACCTGCGCACAGGTCTCGTGCTCTGGGATACTCATCTGGCTCAACGCCTCAGCATCGGTGACCTGCCTGCCCTGCATGATGTAGTGACCACCCGGCGTGACGGCGACGATGGGCGACACCATGTTGACCACCTGCCCGCCTAGCCCGTCGGCGGCTAGATGCTCCAACAGTGCTGCCGGCACCTCCACGAGGGTTTCATCGTCACCAACGGCCAGACGAGCCAAGGTGGCTTCCTCGGTGACGATCCATCCCTGCACCACATAAGAATCTTGATCGGTCGCGTACAGCGTCGGTGAGTTGGTCGGCGTGGAGTCCTTACCCAGCAACCGTAGCTTCACAGCCCTACTCCCATCTCACCACTTGCATGAAGTTGCACACAACAAGACCAGCATCAACCCAGGCATGCAACACGTCAAGACCCAACCAGCACCGACCAGCCTGAACATGGGCGACCAGCATGGATGGTGAACCCCGACTAGCCGACCAGCCGTACCGAGCTGGCCCCTCCCGCACAGCGTCAGCCTCGTCAAGCCCCAGACAGGCTGCCACCGCGACCCTGCAGAGCAACATCACGCAACATGCTTCCACCACGATCCAGCCCAGCACTAGCGTGACAGCCCTGGCCCCCAGGGCCGGGATGTTCGAGCCGCCCGCACAGTCGCAAGCGCCTGCCTGGCCCCCCGAGAGAGAACACCCACCAGACAGACGCCCCTCCCCGACCGTGTTTCAGGACAACCCAACCCCGACCCTGGGGCGCCACCCAACCCTTGCGAAGTCGTGAGAAGGAGTGAGTGTGACTTACGGTTACGCCGGGCAGGCCGGCGGCGTGAGCTAAGCGCTGTCCACCGCGGACAGTGGCATAAGGCCGGAATTCGTGTGTCACACAGTCAAGGAAGGAAGTCATGATGAACTGGCACAGTTATTACACGAACGGTCCGAATAAGCGTCGTCGCAAGGCGATATCGGCGTCGTGTGGGTTGCATCGGGGTCCGGTGGGTTTCGCCAATCTTCTGGTAAGCATGCAGGATGGGTCGATTGTGTTCGATCCTCATGTTACTGGCGCCTGTGTGATGGCCCTTGATGAGGAGGGCGCCCGGACGCTGCTTTTCATATTGACGGAGTGGCTGGGATGACTTGGGTCGTACACGGCAGCGTGAGCACCTGGATGTCGTGGAGCACCAGCGGATGCGGTTCTCTACCGACGCCCCGCCTCGTTCACGCCCGCCTCGGCGAGCCGGGCGTCGATACGTGCGCGGATCTCCTCGCCCGACACGCTGCCTGCCGGCGCCTGCCGGGTGCCCTGAGCTCGCGTGGCGGTCGCCAGCATCCGGAAGTAGGCGCCCGGCTCCCGAAGCTCCTGGTAGGCGAAGTGCCGCCAGTGCCGGAGCAGATCCCGTACGCCGACGAGGTTCTTGGATTGTTTCGCCTCCTCCAGCACGAACTCCCACTCCGCGTCGAACACAGCGGCAACGTCCGGGGTCAGGCACGTCCGGATCGCCACCGGGTCTGCGGCAGGTGGGCGAACAGCCACCGGGTCGGGGCCTGCGGGCTGCGGGACGGGAGAGGCCACGGCGACGCAATAGCGCAGTGCGGTGCCCTGGCGGACCCCGCGCGGCGCTGGCGCTCGCGTGAGGGTGGTGTCATGCCTGGGTGCGTTCGTGCCGAGAGTAGTCGCGCAGGGTGACCAAGTCGTGCGGTCGGACGCGTTTGCGGGTGAGCTTAGCCAGAGCGCGGATCACTCCCGGTGGCATGCGCGAGATCAGCCGTGCCCCGTTGGCCTGTGCCCAGAGTCCCGCGTGGCTGTTCGGGATGAGTCGTTTGGCGTTGCCCCTCGCGAACATACGGCTGCCCCGCACGTAGTCACCTAGCTCGTCCTCGTAGGCGCGGAAACCGGGCACCGGATCACCGTCTGCCTCGGCGAGTTCGCCGGCTAGCACGTAAGCCCCGACCACGGCCAGGCTCGTACTGCCCCCGACTGCGGGGCCGGGGCAGTACCCGGCGTCGCCGACCAGGCTTACCCGGCCCCGGGACCAGGTGTGCATCTGAAGCTGGGTGATCGAGTCGAAGTAGAACGCGGGGGTCTGGTCCAGCTCGGCCAGCAGCCGCGGCACTTCCCAGCCCGCGCCCGCGTACGCCTCGCGCAACAGCTGCTTCTGTCGGGGGATGTCGCGGCGGTGATAGTCCAGCTCTGTGGCACTGCGGAACAGGAACACCGCCTGCGCATCGGCCATGTGCCGCGCGCGGTAGATCCCGGCCGTCCGGCCCACCTCGCCGTGCAGGATCAGCTCGCTGTCGAGCCGCAGGTAGTTGGGCACCGATGCCACCGCGACGTAGGCTCCGAGGAAGGTGGTGAACAGGGACTCCGTGCCGAAGACCAGCCGCCGCACGTTCGAGTGCAGTCCATCCGCGCCGATCACCAGGTCGAACGTGCGGGGCTCGCCGTGCTCGAAGGTGACGTCCCCGTGCTCGGAGACCGATGTGATGGAGTCGCCGAACACATATTCCACGTCGTCACGGGTGGCGTCGTAGCAGATTTCGCTCAGGTCATTACGCATGATCTCGAGATGCCGGTCGGACACCGCGTTGAACACTCTGCCGAGGTCCACCTTGACCGAGCGGGTGTTCCCCTCCCGGAGCATGGTCAGCCGCTCGACACCGGTCTTGTTCGCCTGGATCCGCTCCAGCAGCCCCATCCGTTCCACCACGTCCAGGGCCGGGCCGAACAGGTCGACCGCGTGCCCGCCGGTCTTGCGGAGAGTCGGAGCCTTCTCCACCACGGTCGGCGTGAAGCCGTAACGGGTGAGCCAGTAAGCCAGAACCGGCCCCGCGATACTGGCCCCAGAGATCAGAATCCGCATAGTCAGGAGGGCTCGTTGCCGGGCTTCCACTTGATGCCGCAGCCGAGGCTGGGTATCTGCGGTTCGGGCACCGGTTCGCCGACGAGCACCAGGTCCAGCGCCGATCGCAAGGCCTTGCCGGTCACTGGGGCGTCGTTGCGGGGGCGGGCCTCGTCGAATTCACCCCGGTAGGCGAGGCGGCGCTCGGCGTCGTAGAGGAAGAAGTCCGGGGTGCATGCGGCCCAGTAGTCCAGCGCGACCCGCTGGGTGTCGTCGAGCAGGTAGGGGAAGGTGAACCCGGCGCGGTGGGCCTGCTCAGCCAGTCCGGCCAGACCGTCGTCAGGATGGCTCTCGGTGTTGTTGCTGCAGATCGCCACCGCGGCCACGTCCGGCGCGTACTCGGCGACCAGCGAGCCGAGTTCTCGCTCGATGTGCCGGACGTAGGGGCAGTGATTGGACAGGAACATCACCAGCAGCGGAGCGGAGGCACCCAGGCCATTTGAGGTCACAATCTGACCGTCGAGACCCGGCAGGGCGAACGCGGGCGCGGACGTGCCGAGCGAGACCATGAACGAGCTCACCGCCATGGTCACCAGTGTCTCATCAGCGGCGACATGTGGCACGTCAAAACTTCCGCCGCCAGCCCGTCGAGCGGTTCACCTTCGTGGACCGGTTCGACGGGCATGGCACTCGAACCCCGATCAGACGCCGCTAGGCATAATCTTCGCCCTCGGCGCCCTGGAGCTTGCGCACCGCGCTGTCGATTTGGCTACTGAACTTGCCCTTGGTGCACTGATCGACGAGTCGGCCAGCCTGGTCCGCGACCTTGCCGACCGCATCGGGGTTAAACTTGGCGTACCGGCGAACGACCTCAACGGCGCCCACCAGCACAACGAGCTTCCCCAGCTTCCCCAGCATCGTGTTTCCTCCCTTGACTGACCGACCACAATCCCCGCAGATCACAGTGAAGTTGCGAGTCATAGTGAAGTTGCGAGGATACCGCGTCTTGATCCCTCGTCAGAACCCCCGCCAGGAACCCTGTTAGAAACCCATGGCCTGAGCCCGGCGCTTCACCTCACGGCCGCGGTCGCCTCGCAGCGCGCCGATCGGGGTGCCGGGCAACGAATCTTCCGCGGTGAACAGCCAGCGCAGGATGTCCTCAGCGGCGTAACCGGCATCGCGCAGCAGGGTGATCGTGCCGGGCAGTCCCTTGACGACGACATCGCCGTTGAGGAAATCCGCAGGCACCACCGCCACGCCGTGGCGACGCATGCCCAGCAGCTGCCCGTCGCGCAGCATCTGGTGCACGCGAGTCACCGGCAGTCCCAGCCGCTGCGCCACGTCGGGCAGTGGTAGCACCACCACCTCGGGATCGAGCACGTCCTGGGCGATGGGGATGTCGCTCACGATGGTCACCATGCCATACCCGCCAACCGGCGCCCTTGCGCCGTTCGGGAACGAGGGGTCCGTACGATCCTCGGACTGTGGAGCCACGGGGACCCGAGCGGGACGGGAACCTGGTCGGCAGCCTGCTGGACGGGCGCTACCGGGTTGGTCCGGTGCTGGCCCGCGGCGGAATGTCCACCGTCTACCGCGGCACCGACACGCGCTTGGAGCGTCCGGTGGCCATCAAGGTGATGGCCCCTCGGTTCGCCGCCGACCCGGTGTTCCTGCAGCGTTTCGAGCGCGAGGCCCGCGCCGCGGCGCGACTGCACCACCCTGGGGTCGTCGGGGTGCACGACCAAGGCGCTGACTCCTCTCCCGCTGGTGACTACGTGTTCCTGGTGATGGAACTGGTCGACGGGGGAACTTTACGGGATCTGCTGCGCCAGCACGGCAGGCTGTCGGTGACACTCGCGCTCTCCGTGACCGAGATGGTGCTCT
This sequence comes from Pseudonocardiaceae bacterium, assembly GCA_050699655.1. Lineage (GTDB taxonomy): Bacteria > Actinomycetota > Actinomycetes > Mycobacteriales > Pseudonocardiaceae. Next base: position 2,116 of record JBOHFJ010000076.1, on the reverse strand, counting down.
CAGCGCTGGCCGCGGCGCACCGGGAGGGGCTGGTGCATCGCGACGTCAAGCCGGAGAACGTCCTCATCGGGCCTGGCGGCATCGTGAAGGTCGCCGACTTCGGCTTGGTGCGCGCGGTCGCCGAGGCCAGCTCCAGCACCGGAGACGTCATCCTGGGAACGGTGGCCTACCTGTCGCCGGAGCAGGTCGCGACCGGGGCGGCCGACGCCCGCAGCGACGTCTACGCCACCGGGGTGATGCTGTTCGAGATGCTCACCGGGGCACCGCCCTACACCGGCGAGACCGCGCTGTCGGTGGCCTACCGCCACGTCAACGACGACATGCCGGCCCCGAGCGCGGCCGGTGCGGCGGTGCCAGCGCCGTTGGACGAGCTGATCGTGCGGGCCACCCGTCGGGATCCGGAGTCCCGCCCGCCGAACGCGGCCGCGTTCCTGCATGCCCTGAACGCGGTGCGAGCCGAGGTGGGCCTGCCGCGGGTGCGGGTGCCCGTTCCCGCGGCCAGATCGGCCAGTGCCACCCAGGCCATCTCCCCCGAGCACGGACCAGGCGGCACTCGGGCGCTGGCCAGGACTGAGCGAGCTCCCCAGCACGATCCCTACCCGCACGATCCCTACCCGCACGATCCCTACCCGCGTGATCCCTACCCGCGCGAGCGCGCTCGCAACCGGCGCGCCTTCATCGCCTGGATGACGATCGTGTTGCTGCTCGCGAGCGCGATCGGGCTGGGCGCATGGTGGCTGGGCAGTGGCCGGTGGACCGCGGTGCCCAACCTGACTGGTCTGCAGCGCGGAGCGGTGACGACCGCGCTGGCCGCCGCCGACCTCACAGCCGACCTCAAAGAGGACCACAACAACACCGCCCCGAACAACACGGTGATCAGCACCGACCCCGCGTCGGGCCACCGGGTGCTGCGCGGCTCGGAGATCACCGTGCTGATCTCGCTGGGCCGCCCGGTGGTGCCCACCCTGGAGGTGGGGAGCACCACCGAGGACGCCGAGCGGGCGATCCAGCAAGCGGAGCTGAGCCCCCGGCTGGACCCCCGGGCCGCGGTGTTCGACGACACTGTCCCGGCGGGAGCTGTGATCGGATCCCGGCCGGCGGCCGGCACCATGCTCACCATCGGCGCGCCGGTGACCGTGGTGATCAGCAAGGGGCCGGCCCCCATCCCGATGACGATCGTGCCCCAGGTGGTCGGCCTGTCGGTCGCACAGGCCCGCCAGGCACTTGCGAACGCGGGGCTCAACAGCACGATCAGCAAGTCTCTCGGGGGATTTTCCGGGGGGCCGTTTGACGGATTCGGCTTCCTGGAGGGCTTCCCGGACCGGGTGATTTCGCAATCACCCCCGGCCGGGCAGTCCGTTCGCTCTGGCGCGACGGTGTCGCTCACCGCTTTGTGAGCGCGACCGCCTTGCAAGCGACACACTCACGACCGAAGCATCTCCGCGACTAGGAACGCCAGCTCGAGGGCCTGCTGGGTGTTCAGCCGCGGATCGCACGCGGTTTCGTAGCGGCCGGACAGGTCCGCGTCGGAGATGTCCTGCGCGCCGCCGAGGCACTCGGTGACGTCCTCCCCGGTGAGCTCCACGTGGATCCCACCGGGATGGGTACCCAGCGCGTGGTGCACTTCGAAGAAGCCCTGCACTTCGTCGACCACCCAGTCGAAGTGCCTGGTCTTGTATCCGGTGGACGATTCGATGGTGTTGCCGTGCATCGGGTCGCAGTGCCAGATCACCTGATGCCCAGTGGCGGTGACCTTCTGCACGATCTCCGGGAGCACGTCGCGGATCCGCTTCGCCCCCATCCGGGAGATCAGCGTGAGCCGGCCTGGCACACCGTGTGGATCAAGCCGCTCGACGTACTCCACGGCCTGGTCCGGGGTGGTGCCCGGACCCAGCTTGAGCCCGATCGGGTTGGCCAGCAGCTCGGCGAAGGCGATGTGCGCCCCGTCCAGCGCCCGGGTCCGCTCCCCCACCCAGAGGAAGTGCGCGGACAGGTCGTAGAGCTTGGGCGTCTCGCTGGTGCGGTCCAGGCGGAGCATGGACCGCTCGTAGTCGAGCACCAGCGCCTCGTGACTGGAGTAGATCTTGGTGGACAGCAGCGAGGAGTCGTCCACGCC
>JBOHFJ010000075.1:0-16295 GCA_050699655.1 Pseudonocardiaceae bacterium | reverse complement strand
GTGCCGCCGTGGCTGGCTCTGCGGCACCGACTCGCCGACAAGCTGGTGCTGGCCAAGGTGCGTGCGCGCTTCGGCGGCCGGCTGCGGTTCTTCGTCTCCGGCGCGGCGACCCTGTCCACGGACATCGCGGAGTGGTTTCACGCCGCCGGCATCCTGATCCTCGAGGCCTACGGCCTCACCGAGACCGCCGCGGCCTCAGTGGTCAACCGCCCAGGCCAGTTCAAGCTCGGCACCGTGGGGCTGCCGTTGCCCGGCACCCAGCTCAGGATCGCCGCCGACGGCGAGATCATGATCAAGGGGCCCGGTGTCATGGCGGGCTACCATCACCTGGATCAGGACACCGCCCAGGCGCTCACCGGCGACGGGTGGCTGGCCACCGGTGACATCGGGGAGCTCGACACCGACGGGTTCCTGCGGATCACTGACCGGAAGAAGGACCTGTTCAAGACCTCCGGCGGCAAGTACATCGCGCCCACGAACATCGAGAGTCGCTTCACCGCGCTGTGCCCGCTGGCCAGCCGGATGCTCGTGCACGGTGACCAGCGCAACTATTGCGTGGCGCTGATCGCCCTGGACCCCGACGCGGTGGCGGGCTGGGCCAGCCCGCACGGCATGGCCGGCCTGCCCTATCTCCAGGTGGCGACCTCCCGGGCCATGCGCGGCGCGATCGAGGACTACGTGGAGCAGCTGAACGCCCAGCTCAACCACTGGGAGACGATCAAGAAATTCGTCATCCTCGATCACGACCTCACGGTGGACTCCGGTGAGCTGACCCCCAGCCTGAAAGTGCGCCGGCCCGTCCTGGAGGCCAACTACCGCGAGACCCTGGACGACTTGTACGCGGGGTGAACCGTGCTTGAAGCGGAACTGTCAAACACAGCAGGATGGCGCGGGGGCCCCGGCCAGCGGATGCCCGGGATCAATCGGACGAAGGTCGCATCCCATGGCCTTGTCGAAGATTTTCAGCGTGCCAAACGCGAACTCGATGGGTCTGCGCCACCCCGACCAGCCTTCGGGTGGGTAGGTCCAGTGCTTCGCCGTGACCTGGGTGTGGCAGCAGTGCACTGGCCCGGCCTGTGTCACCTCACGCCAGCCCAGTTCGCTGGCCCGCTCAGTGACGCCGTCGAAAGCGGTGCGGGTGGGATCGGCCTCATCGCGCATGTCGATACCGACGTGGTCCATGAACGGCTTGGCCAGGGTCACCGCTCCGGGATGTTGTCATCCAGGGCAATGGGGATCGACGAGAAGATGAGGTTCACCCCGGCGCCCGTGGCGTACTTGATGTAGCCCGGTTCGGCGTTCTCCGGCCGGTAGCCCAACGCGACCAGTTCATCGTGCGGAAGCTCGCCGACGTCGTCGACCTTGATGTGGGCGTGTATGGAATCGGTGAACTGGAGGGCCTCCACGAACGGGAAGTCCTTGTCCAGCACCGAGAGCACCTCGCTGCGCTCCGTCGCATCGATCAAGTTGAGGTTCTCCACCTCGCGCAGAACGCGGTCAACATCGTGACAGACAAGATCCATGATAGGTTGCTCCAATCGACGCACTCGCACAACCGGCATGCCCCCGGTGCCGTCTCACGACCGCCACGAAGAGTCATTTTCGATTGTTCGGAAAAATCCACCTTAGCCTAGATCCTTTGATGTGGACCCCCGACAGAACGTGACCCTAGAAGGAGAAACCCACGTGGTCAAGGGCCGCCGCGCCGCTTCCGCTCCTCGGCGCTGACGCGCTCGCGGGTCGACTTGCCACCGGGCACGTCGCTCCACTGAGCTCTCGGCAGGGTCGGCACGGTGGTGGTGCTGATGACGTCCGCATGAGCACGGCGGATCCCTCCGATAATCCCGGCTCGTCACGACGCGCGATGCGGTTAATTGCTTGTTGGAAGAAACTCTGTCAGCGTTGTCACTATGGGCTGCGGTGAGGTGTCGCCGGACGTCGTGTCGGCTGGTTGTCTGCCGTCGTTGCTGTTACGAGAGCCGTTGATGGCGGAAGACGCCGCGGCGTTCTCTCAAGTTTTCAAGGCGCTCGCCGATCCGGTGCGGCTGCGCCTGTTGTCGTTGATTGGCGCGCACGAGGACGGCGAGGTATGTGTGTGTGATCTCGTGGATGCCTTTCACCTCAGTCAGCCGACGATCTCCTACCACTTGAAGGTGCTGCGGTCCGCGGGCTTGATCACATCGCGCAGGCGGGCGACCTGGATGTACTACCGCATCAATGCCGATGCCGTGCAGCGGTTGTCCGAGCTGGTGGGTGGTGCACTCGCTGGTTGGGCAGGCACCACGCCGACCGTGTAGCAGGTCGTCACGTTTGGTGTGCGGATAGGCGGTGCGCCGGCCGGGGGTAGCCGGGCTTGAACGACACGGGTCCGATGGACGTGGACGAGCGAGCTCCGACGAGGGTGTCGGCGCGGGCAATGGCCTCAGTAATGGCCTGGTCCGACACGCCGCCGTTCCCGGTGATGCTCATTTTGGTCGTGCCGTCGTCGGTGTCCACGGTGAGTTTCGCGTGGCCGATTTCGGCCTCGTGGGCTGCGGCGACATCCAAGAGGTGGCTGAGCACCGCCCGAGCCCACGTGGTGGGGTTGAAGCCGTCGTTGGTGGCTTGGAGAGTGAACCGTTGGTTCAGCCAGGCTAGTCGGGCTTCGGCCGCGGCGTATCGGTCGTAGTCGATGTCGAGATCAGCTGACCAGGTCGCCTCGTCCCGCCACCCGGTCAGCAGCTGTGGTAGGCCGACGCCGGTGCGCGCGGAGTAGGGCACGATGCGCGCGGTTGGATAGCGGCGCCACAGATTCGCTGTCGCGCTCGCGGCTGCGTCGGCATCAATTTTGTCGATCTTGTTGACCGCGATGATGTCGGCCTCGGTGAGTTGTTTGCTAAACAGGTAGGACAGGTCGGATTCGGGTTCACCGCGCTCGGTGGCGCGGGCGAAACCCCGCAGCCGCTGTGGGTCGACGACGGTGGTCAGTGGCGCCACGGTGAACTGGTCACCATGATATTTGCGCAGTGGTCGAATGACGGTTTCCTGTAGGTCGGTGCAGGAGCCGACCGCCTCCGCGATGATCGTGTCAGTGGTGCCGCCGTCGATGAGCTGGTTGGCTACGTTCATCAAGTCCTCGAAGCGGCAACAGAAGCATCCGCCGGTGACCTCGGAAACGGCTGCCAGTGCGCTGCGAGCGAGTGTGGTGTCCACCAGGTCGGTACCTAAAATTGATCATCACGTACCTCTCTTATCTGAATGTAACGGTTGGCGACTTGGCTGGTGTGCGGCTATGCGTCGAGGTGTAGTAACGTGTCGGAGCGGTCCAAGGCATGGCGGACTTCCTCGATACTGTCGGCGACCGCGATGAGATAGCCGTATCGCGAGAGGTATCCGCGTGGCGGCAGCCTGAGGATCTGGCCGGGAGTGGCGGTGACGACGGCACGGTGAATCGCCACGGGCAGTTGTCTGTGGCGGACCGTGACTTGCTTGACCTCACAGTCACCCGGCGGGTAGCAGAAGCGCACCGCGGCGACGCGCCGCGCGGCAGGCCGGAGGTCGGGACGCCCGCCGATCACGAGTTGGGCCGCAGCGCGGGCCACATCGATTCCGGTGGCCAGTTGTCCGAGATAGGGGATGAAGTCGCCGCCGAGCCTGGCGTTGATCTCGATCAGTCGAGGACCTCTGGGGGTCAGTCGGAATTCGCTGTGGGTGACCGTGTTTACCAGGCTAAGGGCGCGGTGGATGCGATGGAGTTGGTCCTGCAACTCGACGTCATGAAGCAACGGGTCGCGCGCGTCGACGGTGTGGCCGGTTTCCTCGAAGTAGGGCGCGAGGCCGAGCTGCTTGCGTGCCAGGACCAGGAAGTGGGTGTCGTCACCGGTGACAGCGGCGTCGATGCTGATCTCCGGGCCGTCGAGGTACTCCTCGACCAGCACCGGTGGGTCGAGGCGCGCGACAGTGGGCAGGGAGATGCTCGCGGCGGTGTGGGCGGCCTCGATGTCGGCGGGTTCGTCGACGCGGCGGACGCCGATGCTGCCGGCCAGGGAGCGTGCTTTGACGACGACGGGATATCCGATCGAGGCAGCCGCCTTGGCTGCGGCCTGAGCGCTGTCAACGAGGTCCGAGCGGGGTTGGAGGATGCCGGCCAAGGACAATCGCTGGCGTGTGACGGCCTTGTCGCGGCACGCCGCGATCGCGTCTGGTGTGCTGGCGGGCAGTCCGAGGAGCTCCGCCGCGACGGCGCAGGTGTGTACCAGCCACTCGTCGTAGCAGAGGATGCCCGCCACCGGTCCGTGTGTTCGGCTCACCGCGTGTCCGGCCTGGGCGATGGCGTGCGGGTCGTGTGTGTCGAGCCGGGTTGCCCCCGCGAGGTAGGGCTGCTGCCAGGTGGGCTCCTCAGCGTCGAGCAGCCACAGCCGGTAGACAGGGCTCAGGCTCGCCAGGATGTATTCGCGGTAGCGTCGGTCGCCGCTGCCAAGCAGCAGCACCAGCGGCGCGCTGTGGCGTGTGGGCGGGGAAGGCGGTTCGCCAGTTTCCCTGGGGCCGTCTGTCACGAGATCTCAATCCGGTGCGTCGGCATCGCCCGAGTGCGTGGGTTGGGCGTGAGAGTCACGGCCCATGACCGCCTCGGCGGCGATGGGGAACCGGGTGATGCAGCTGCGGTTGACCGCATAGAGCCGGCTGGTTCGCTCGCGGGTTTGGGCGACGAAGCCGACCTCCAGCAGCGTGCGGAGGTGATGCGAGACAGTGGACTGGCCGAGGAGAAGATCATCGACGATCGTGCCGACGGACACCGGACGGTCTCGTCGGGCCAGATAGCTGAGGATGACGATGCGGGTGGGGTCGGACAACGCCTGAAACCACCGTGCGTAGGTCTCGGCGGTATCGCGATCCAAGGCGATGTCCTCACCGGTCGGCTCCGGCCGGTCGGAGCCGGACAGCCCGCCAGCCACGTCGACTCCTCACGTCGCGGCGCCGGCCGAGTGGATCCACAACCAGACATTCAGCGCGCCATGACCCGATCATGCCGTCTCACTGGCGGAGTGTCATCCGCACCCGCCGGGACGGTGGGCTTGCGCGCCCGCACGATCGCGGTGTGCATGTCGTCTGCGGCCAGTTGGGTGAAGGTCACCTCGACGTCAACCAGTCCGGCCGCGGACAGCATGGTGGTGTACTCCGACACTGAGAGGGCACCGGCGACGCATTCAGCGTGAGTGCCCCGTGCAGCTCGCTCCGCTGGTGACAGCCGATCCTCGGCGACGACATCACTGATGCCCAGCCGCCCGCCCGGGGCGAGCACTCGGAAGATTTCCGCGAACACGGCCGGTTTGTCCACCGCGAGGTTGATCACGCAGTTGGAGATGGCCACGTCAACGGTATCCGCCGGCAGCGGAATTGCCTCAATGCTGCCCTTGAGCAGGATGATGGTTTCCAACCCGGCCTCGATGATGTTGCGCCGGGCCAGCGCGAGCATTTCTTCCAGGAAGTCCACGCCGTACACCAGCCCGTCCGGCCCCACCCGGTGGGCGCTGAGAATCAGGTCCAGGCCGCCGCCCGAGCCGAGATCCACCACGGTCTCCCCCGGCCGCAGCTCCGCGACCGCAATGGGGTTGCCGCACCCGAGGCTGGCCAGCAACGCGGAGTTGGGAGCGTCATCTGGTCCGATTCCCTGGTAGGCCGCAGCACCGAAAGCGACGTCGGGGGACGCCCCGCAGCAGGGCGTCCGGGTGACAGCCGTCCGAGCCTTGTCCCGGTAGTACCGCTGGACCTCATCAATCCGCTGGCTGGTCGTGGTGGTCTCGCTCATCGCGGCGGAATGCCTTTCTGGTCGAAAGCGACATGACGAGCGCGACCGAACGCGTCCATGAACCCCGTCACGGTGGCGCGAAGCGCTGGGTCGGCGACCAGCAAAACGGTGGTGACCCGGCGAGAGGAGCAACCCCGCAACCGCTTGGCCTGGTGCGCGCCAGCGCCGAATTCCACGGCCCGCAGGCCCTCCTGATAGGCGTCGCACACCGGCGCGTTGAGGACGAGCGCGAAGTACAGGCCGCTGCGCTCACCGAGTACCTGATAGTCGAAACCGGCCCACTTGGGAAACAGTCGGTGTTCTTTACGCAGCACGACGCAGGAACCGACGACCGTGCCGTCAACAACTCCCAGGTAGGCGCGGACCTCGGCACCGGCGTCGAGCAACGCGCGCAGGACGCCGGTGATGTGGCCCACCTGCTCACCGGCACCGTTCTTCTCTCGGTTCAGGCAGGTCAGCTCGGCGACCCTGTCGATGTAGGGTCGGATCGCCTCCCCGTCAACCCGCCGGATGTCCACACCGGACGCGGCGGCCCGACGGTGGTCGCCGGTGATGCGCTGGCGCATCTTGATCGGCAGCGCCGCGAGGTGCGCCTCCCAACTGTCGGCGCGCAGCGGCACGTAGTCCTCATATCCCCAGAACGTCTCGTGTCCCGCCTGCCCGACCAGTGCCGTGACCAGATCGGCGTTACCGGAGCGGTCGGGAATCCAGGGAGCAATGATGCTGTGAATACCGGCCTCCAGCGCCGCCGGCACGAGTGCGCCGACCATCTGCGCGAACAGCGAGCGGGTCCAGAAATTGTAGGCGACCTCGGTGCGATAGCCCAAGGGTGAGCCGAGCAGCAGGCACGGGAAGAACGCCCCCTCCCCCAGTGCGTCCACTGCGGCGGACTGGCCGCAGGGTAGATCGACACCGCAGCACACCTCCTCACCACTAGGCGGCCGCCAACCCAGGTAGGTACGCGGATCATGGTCGACCGCGGGAGTGGAGTCGAGTACGTATCCGGGCAACACGGCGATCTCGCCGCGGCCGCGGCCAGCGACGGTGTGCCATGGCTTGATCTCCGGCATCATCGCCTCGGCGCCCCTCAGAAACGTCGGCCCCAGGTATGGCCACGCGTCCGTGAGGTGGGCCAGCTCGTCCGCCCACCCCAGCTCAGGCAACCCCTGACCGGTCTGAACGACAACGCGATGTGCTCCGCTCATGCCCTTCCCCTGTGCCGTTGCCTGGTCTGTGGCCGGTGGCCGGTTCCCGCGATCAGCACTTCACGCAGCAACGCATCTTGCCGGCGCCCTCGGCTTCCGCCCGGCGCTGCTCCCACAACGCCTCGACCCGACGGTCGGGGTGACGCCATTGCACCCACAGGCCGCGGTCGACGGTGTCCACATCCTCCAACCACGGCGAGGACAGCAACGGTGAGCCCTTGAACAACAGCAACCGGGTTTGCAGCGCGGTCGGGTCCACCACGCGCGCCAGCCCAGTCTCGATCAGAAAATCCTCGAACGAAAGCAGCTCTTCGTACCGCACCCAGGGCGTGAACGGAATGAACGTAGGGTTCAGCTCGAAGCCCAGTCGCTGCGCGGCGGCGATCGCCTGGCGCATGTCCGTGACGTCGATCCCCTTGTCGAAGATCCGCAAAATCCGGTCCGAGGGGAATTCCAGCGCCGAGGTGACACGGCGCAATCCCAACCCGACCAGCTCCGCCAATATTTCCGGGTAACCTAAGATATGACCGACGCGGGTGGTGAACTCGCAGGTAATCGGACCGAACTCGGCCGCGATACGGCGGATCGCTTCAACGCCGATGGTGCGGGAGTTGAAGAACTCCGCGTCGATGAAGCAGAAGTGGCGCACCCCCTCTTCCGCCAACTGACGGGCGTCCGCGAACACCGCGTCCAGCTCATACGGAGCCACGCCACCGTCATACGCCCCGTACACCGAGCAGTAGGTGCATCTGTGGTGACAACCCCGGGACACCTCGACGTTGCCCATCAACCCGAACGGACCTATGGTGGGCCGGGTAGTGCACCAGCGACGGAAACAAATCACGGGCCGGGGCCGGTATGGCCAGACGCCGCCGCGCAGAAAGGCCACGCAAACCCTCCGCCGACAGCACCGCGGGCACCTCGGCCAAGCGCAGTCGGCCGGAAGCCGCCTCCGCCATTTCCGCGCCGACACGTTCGGGCTCATCCATGACGATCCCGTCGACCACATCCAGAAACACCCGGCTGTTCATCTGAGCGTACTGACCAAACGCCACCAACAGGGCGTCCGGATGACCATTACGCAACCGCTTCGCGAGATCCAGACCCCGCTCAACGCCTTCGAATTGCTGGACCGACAACAGCACTAGATCAACCGAGCGATCCGGCGGATTTTCGGGAAAAAGATGCGCATCCCATGCCGACACCGACGCTCCGCTGGCACGCAGCGCCGCGGCAGCGCAGGCCGCAGCCAGCGGTTGCATCTCCGCCTCAAACGAGGAGACGACGAGAACGTCAGGTCGGGACATCACAACCCCTCGGTGTTGCGTAGCAACTCTCAGGAGCCAGGCGACTCCCTCGATCAGGATGTTCCGCTGGCCTCAACACCATCGCAGCTTAATCGATGACTGTCAATGAACGAAAGCAAAGCCGTTCAAGATCACCAAACCTGCGGATTAGCGAGAGCAAATATTTTCGGTGCCCGACGTGTGCGATCTTCCACTGCGGCGGATGGGTGACTCATCGGAAGGTGACATCTCGGAAACGTTGACCACAAAGAGTTGCATCGACTATCGTTGATGGTTGATGGCGCGCGCCGAGCCGCCTGCCAGAAACCCGTGCCGATCAACCCGAAGGGCCGCCGTCATGCACGATCTCGAGCGGATCATCGGCCTCACCTGGTCCGCACTGTCCGAACTGCTGCCCTGGTTCTTTCTCGCAATCATGATCGGCGCCAGCGTGGACATGCTTTACCTGGATATCCTCGCCCGCCGGTCGTTCAAGAAGAACGGCTTGCTGGGCATCGTGTTCACCACCTGCCTCGGCGCGTTCAGCCCGTTCTGCTCCTTCACAGTCATCCCCCTGATCCGTAATCTGCTGCGCGGCGGCGTTCCGCTGTCCGCGGTCATGGCTTTCTGGATCGCCTCGCCGGCCATGGATCCGCCCATTTTCGCGCTGACGGCCGCCGAGGTCGGCTTCCCGCTGGCCACCGCCCGGCTGGTGGGGGCTCTGGTGCTCAGCATCAGTGCGGGCCTGTTCGTGTTGGCTCTGGAACAGCGCGGACTGCTCCATGACGTCTTGCGCAAGGAGCAGGTCAAGTCAGCACGACCGGTTCTTAGCGCCGTCGCTGCCCCAGCGCCCAACCAACCGGTTCTCACCCACACCGCGGCAGCACCGGCCGAGAGCCGCGCGGCTGCCCGCGGCGCGGCGGCGATCGACGAGGATGACGACGGCGCGCCGTGGTGGCCTACCGCCAAGGCCAGCCTGCGCAACCGCCGCAACTGGCGCATCACGGGGCGCAACGTCATCCGCGACAGCATCAGTCTCGGCAAGTGGCTGCTGTTCGCCTGCGTCTTTCAAGCACTGATCCAGCTCTACGTGCCATCCAGCGTCGTGATCGACCTGCTCGGTAACAAGGGGCTGCTCGCCATCCCCCTCGCGGTGCTGATCAGCGTCCCCCTGTATCTCAACGGCGTCGGGGCGATCCCGATCGTGGGCGGCCTGCTCGCCAAGGGCATGGCCCAAGGCGCGGCTGTCAGCTTTCTGCTCGGCGGGGCGGTCACGACCATCCCCGCGATGGTCGCCGTGCGCAGTGTCGTCAACAACCGCGTCTTCGCGATCTACCTGGGCGTGGGGATCATCGGCAGCACCGCCCTCGGCTTCCTCTCCCAGCTGATCCTGTAAGCCCCGAACTAGCGGCCCAGACGCAGGGATGGGGCGTCCGGCAGCTGGCTCCTTCCCTTGTCTGATTTATCCGCTATCGTCGGACTGCTCCATAGGCGCGGACCGTAAAAAGGTCATGATGTCAGCCGGTGGCCTCGCGCACTCTTCCCCGTGGCAACGCAGCGAGGAAAGGATCTTCGATGACGCCCGGCCCGCTATGACGATCGTGATCTTCTTGCTGCTCGTGATGCTGGCGGCGGCCAACGGCAGCAACGACGTTCCCAAGGGCGTCGCCACGCTAGCCGGCGCTGGCGTCGCCCGCTACCGCACGGCGATTCTCTGGGGCACCGGTACCACGCTGGCCGGCGCGCTGTGCTCCCTGGCGCTGGCCAGCAAACTCACCGCGCTGTTTTCCAAGGGCATTGTGTCAGCCGCCCCGACGCCCGCCTTCACGCTCGCCGTGCTGAGCGGCGCGGGCGCCTGGGTGGCGCTGGCTACCGCCACCAGGTTGCCGGTGTCCACCACGCACGCCCTGATCGGAGCGCTGATCGGGGCGTGCTTGCTGCTGTCGGCGTCCTCGGTGCAGTTCGCGGCGCTGGGCACCAAGGTGGTACTGCCGCTGCTTGCCTCGATCGCGGTGGCCTACCTGGTGTCGCTGTTGCTGTCCTTTATCCCGATACGGGTGCCGGAATGCGTCTGCGTCGAGGTTCGTCTGGCCGCCCAGGGTCCTGTCACCAGCGCGGACAGCACGATTCACCAGCGCGGACAGCACGATGGCATTCACCACCTCGGCCAAGCTGCCAGCCGTGTCGGTGACACCCGGCACCGCGCGGGAGTGCGCCGCACACGCTGGCCTCGTGAGCCCGCTGTCGGTGGTCAACGGCTTTCATTGGCTGTCCAGCGGGTCGACCAGCTTCGCCCGTGGCCTCAACGATACGCCCAAAATTGTCGCGGTCGGGGCGTTCGCGCTGGTACCGGCCGGGATGTCAACCACCGACGTGTTGCTCACCGTAGCGTTGGCGATGGCCATCGGCTTGCTGGTCGGCGGGCTTCGGGTGGCTCGTCGGCTCGGTGAGGGCGTGGTCCGGATATCGCACGTGGAGGGACTCAAGGCGAACCTGACGACCTCGGTGTTGGTGGGTCTGGGCGCCACCCAGGGCCTGCCGATGTCCACCACGCACATCTCGACCGGAGCGATCGCTGGAGCTGCCGGCCGCGAGGTCGCCCGGCTCAACCTCAAAACGTTACGCGACTTCGCGATTGCCTGGACGGTGACACCAGTCGTGGCCGGCCTCATCGCCGTCGCTGTGTTTTTGCTGGCGTAGTCCGCCGCCCCCGACGACACCGGACAACGGGGTATTCCTGAGGAACTTCCGTTGTCTACCCGTTCATGTTGCGTTCGGTCGTGGAGCCGGTGGCTTCGGTGATCGAGGTGTACCCCGCCTGGCGGGCGCGGCGGGCCAGGCCTCGGTTAATGCGGCGTGGCCACAGCGGCCCGCCGTAGACGAAACCGGTGTAGCCCTGCAGCAGCGTCGCGCCGGCGTGCAGGGACGCCCAGGCGTCGTCGGCGGTCTCGATCCCCCCCACCGCCACCAGGACCAGGCGATCTCCCACCCGGGCGCGCAGCCGGCGCAGCACCGCGCGGGAACGATCCTTGAGCGGGGCGCCGGAGACCCCGCCCGCGCCTATCTTTTCGAGCCTCGCCGCGTCGGTCACCAGGCCGTCTCGGGAGATCGTGGTGTTGGTGGCGATGATCCCATCCAGCCCGAGCTCCAGCGCGAGGTCGGCCACCGCGTCGATGTCCGCGTCAGCCAGATCCGGTGCGATCTTGACCAGCAGCGGCACTCGCCGGGAGCTGGCCTGATCCAGCGCGTCGCGAACGCCCACCAGCAGCGGCCGCAGGCACTCGAGCGCCTGGAGATCGCGCAGCCCCGGGGTGTTGGGCGAGCTGACGTTCACCACCAGGTAGTCCGCGACGGTGGCCAGCGCCGTCGCGCTGGCCCGGTAGTCGGCGACAGTCTCGTTCGCCGGCACCACCTTCGTCCTGCCGATGTTGACCCCGACCACTACTCCCCTATCACGTCCGCGAGCGCGCAGGCGGGCGGCAGCGGCCGCCGAGCCGGCGTTGTTGAACCCCAGCCGGTTCACCAGGGCTCGATCTTCGGTCAAGCGGAACAGTCGCGGCTTCGAGTTTCCCGGCTGCGGATGCGCCGTCACGGTGCCGATCTCGACGAAGCCGAAACCCAACGCGCCCAGGGCATCGATGCCCAGGGCATCCTTGTCGAACCCCGCCGCCAGCCCCAATGGCCCTGGCAGATCGAGCCCGAGTGCGCGAACTCGCAGCACCGGGTCCCGGGGAACGAGCCAGCGGCGCAGCAACCGCCTCAGCCTTGGGGCCGCGGCCACCGCGCGGATCAGCCCGAAGCCCAGCTGGTGCGCGACCTCCGCGGGGACGCGCCGAAAGAAGATCGCGAACAGCAGCTTGTACATAACCCCCCCACCCGCAATCTGCGAGAGCTGCCAGAGCACCCTGAAACACGCCCCACCGCCCAGCGTGCCGACCAGTCGCTCGCCACCTCTCGGCTCGACCTTAGCGGTCGGTCCACCAGATACTGGCGCGCACCGCGATGATCAATCTCGGGTAGTTGGTGGAACCCCCGTCGAACGATCCGAAGCCGGCAACCAACGGTCTCAGCCGATGTAGTTAAAATCCAACACGCGAGGATGCCGGGCGGCTGGGCGGGGACGTGGCCAGTTGGACGGAACAGCAGCGACCGCCACGGGCCTGTTATCGAGGATCGCGAGTGAGAGGGTTCTGCGCTTCATGGGACGGAATCGAGGATTTACTAGAGCTCTTGTGCAGATTCAACGCGAAGCTGAACGGCAGGCTCGTCTGCGTGCGGCGGCAGAGACAAGAGCGGCGCGCGAGGCCGAGCGTGCGCGCCGGGCATATGAGCGAGCGCAAGCAGCCGATACGAAGGAACGCCAGCGCCTGTACATCGAGTCGCGCATGGCGGACGTCGAACTGCGCAACCAGGAATTGAAGGATGATATCGCTGCTTTGGAGCTGCTGTTGCATGACACGCTCGCGGTCGACGATTTCCTTGAGTTCGAGACCCTCAAAGACGCTGCGCCCCTGCCATTGTTCGCCCCAGGGCCCCTCGCCCTCGCGGAACCGCCACCTGATCCCGACGTCTTCCGCTCACCCGAACCGACTGGGTGGCGCGCTCGGCTGCCGAGAGCTCGCCAGAATTATCTCGCGAAATGCCAAGAGGGCCAGGCCGCTTATGAGGCCGCCCGCACCGCGCATAAGGCCCGAGAAGTTGAGCGCCAGCTGTGTCTTGCCGCCGCCCTGGTCGAACACGAGAAGACTGTTTCCGAGATCAAGGCACGCCTTACTGCGCAGCACTCTTAGATCGAAGCTTTCAAGATCGACTTTCATGACGGGAAGCCAGCGGCCGTAATCCAGTACTTCGCTCTTGTACTTGAGACAAGCCGATACCCGGAGGGCTTCCCGCAGGACTTTCGCCTGGCCTTCGTGCCCGAGTCACGCCAGTTCGTGGTCGAGTACGAATTGCCAGCCTACGAGCGGATCCCGATGATGGCCGAGTACCGTTACGTTAAAACGGGCGACAAGATATCCGAGAAGGCTCGACCGCTGAAAGAACGTCAAGCGATCTACAAATCCGTCGTTGCTCAGGTGACCGTCCGCACCATCCACGAGCTGTTCAAGGCGGATCGGGCAGGATTTGTCGAGACCATCGTGCTCAACGGACACGTCACTACCACCAACGCCGCGACCGGCAAGGCCGAGCGTCCGTGTCTCGTCACGGTCCGAACCACGCGCGACGTGTTTATGGATCGAGATTTCACTCAAGTCGATCCCATGGCATGCCTGCTCGATCTTTCCGCAAGTCTGTCACGAAGCCCTGCCGAGCTCGTGCCGGTGCGTCCCGTGCTTGAATTCAACATGGTCGACCCGCGCTTCATAGAAGAGGTCGATGTGTTATCTCAGATGGACCCACGACAGAACCTCATGGAACTCAAGCCGAACGATTTCGAGGCTCTGATCACCAATTTATTTTCGAAGATGGGTCTTGAAACCCGCATGACCCAACCTTCTCGGGACGGCGGCGTAGACTGCGTCGCATTCGACAATCGTCCAATCTTCGGGGGTAAGGTGATCATCCAGGCGAAGCGCTACAAAAATACGGTGCCAGTCAGCGCCGTGCGGGACCTGTTCGGCACCGTGCATAACGAAGGCGCATCCAAGGGTATTCTTGTCACAACATCCGGCTTTGGCAAGGCCTCGTTCGACTTCGCCAAGGACAAGCCCCTTGAGTTGCTTTCTGGCACAAACCTCCTTTACCTTCTCAAGGAGCATGCGGGAGTCGACGCGAAGATTGAGCCACCAGAGCATTGGGTCGAACCCAAGGGGGACGCCGGATCCGCACATTGGGAGGACAGCTCTACGAGCACGCGCGAAACAGGGATTTAACGATCTTCCACCGCCGATTCCCGCGCAGGAGGGCTCGGCTTCCCAGTGCACGACGTGCGGCATCCTCACGTCGAACGGCGGCATGGTCGAGCCGACACCGGATGGGAGGGCGGCAAGGAAGATGACTGACGGCCCGCATAACGCGTGATGAGCCGCTTCGCATCAGGAGAAGATCACCTCGCGGAAGGTGTTGCGGATGTTGGTAAGGAGCTGGCGTTCGCGGCTGTAATAGAGTTTGTTGGTAAGCAGGACCGCCCAGCGCCGTTGCTTGGGAGAGATCCACATACCGGTGCCGGTGAACCCGTAGTGGACGTAGATGTCGTCAGTGGGGTCGGTGCCCGGGGCGGGTAGCCAGAACAGGCCACGGGCTGGTTGCAGGTCGCCGGTGCGGGGCTGGAGTGATTCTGATACCCAGGCGGGTCCGAAGCCGGGCTTATCCGGCGCGGTTGCCGGGTCGAGCAGGTAGCGCAGAAACCTCCCAATGTCGGCGACGGTGGAAAAGACACCGGCGATCCCGCATACGCCACCGAGCAAGCGGGCGGAGAAGTCGTGGGCGATGCCGGTGAGGTGGACGCCGGTTTGTTCGTCCAGTTCGGTCGGCGCGCATCGGGCGGATAGGTCGGGCGGCAGCGGCCCGAACCTCGTGTCTCGCATGACCAGTGGTGCCCAGATGCGCTCGTGGGCGGTGTCGTCGAGTCCGGTTCCGGTAAGGCGCTCGATGAGGAAGCCGAGGATGAGCGCGGCTCGATCGGTGTACTCGACGGCTTCGCCCGGCGGCCGGTGCAGCCGCTCGTGGAGCACGCCGCGGCGGATGGCCGCGGGATCGATGCCGTACAGCGCTTTGAGGTTGGCGCGCAGCGGGACCCCGGCGGTGTGGGTGAGGAGCTGGTGGACCGTGACGTGGCCGAGCGGGTAACCGTCCAGGTCCGGAAGCAGCGCGGTGAGTGGGTCGTCCAGGGCGAGTTCGCCGTTCTCCCACAGCACGCCGACCGACGCCCAGACGGCCATGATCTTGGTGAGGCTGGCCACGTCGAAGACGGTGTCAGTGGTCATCGGCGTGGCCGGGTCGGTGGGGTCGCGTACTCCGAGCGCACCGCTGACCCGTTGCCCATCCGCGTCGCCGACTGCCCAGACTGCGCCAGGGTAGACAAGAGTGTCGATGCCGCCCTGCAGCAGGGTGGTGAGGCTGGTCGTGGTGCGGACTGTGTGGTGGGCGGCGGCCATGGGTGGTGACCCTACTTCGGTGCGGTGGGTGGATCAGGTGATCTGCCCACTGAGGTCGGTGAGTCGCCGGACGGTCTGGCTGAGCGGAAATCGGGCGGCATTGCGCAGCCCAGCGATGCGTAGCTCGGTCAAAGCGATGACGTCCGTTCGTAGCTGGTCCAGTCCTGCGGCGAGTGCGGTCGGTTCGGCGAAGTCAATGGGCAGAGCACTGCAGGCAAGGACTTCTCGCAGGCCGGGTACTGGTTGATAGGCGACCGGCAGGCCGCAGGCTTGCGCCTCGATGGCAACCAGGCAAAAGGCTTCCAGGATGGTGGAGGGGACGACGAGCGCCGAGGGCCATCAATTTGCCGGGCAGGTCCGCGTGGCCCCGCCTGAGCTGCGATAGGCCGGTCACGACGGTGCTGCCAGCGGCCGCGAGGGCGGCGATCAGCAGCGCCGAGCCGGTGCGGATGTCGGTGGCCTGCACCGTCGCGCCGGTCAGGGCCTGTGGACCGGTCAGCCGGCACTCGGTCGGGCTGGTTTCGGTGATGACCGCGCCGAGCTTGCGTAGCTGCGGGATCAGGTTGGCGTGCCGACCGGGATTGATCGCATCAGCGAAGACGTGCTTGCCGGGCAGACCCAGCGCCAACGCCGTCAACCCGGGTTCCCAGTCGGCATCCAGTCCACCCGGCGCCAGGGTCGCCAGCGCCCGCACTGAGCCGCCGGTCTGCCGCGCGGGCCCCGCCACCGTCAACCTCCCGCCGCCGCTGACGGCATCGTCGCCGCCAGACTGCGCGGTTGATGCATGGGTCACCCCTCTCTGTCAGGATCGCCTGAGACAGCTTGGTTCCAGCGGTTCACAGGAGAGGGCGTGATCGGAGATCCTGGTGATTGTGTCCACGGAGGAGCGTCGCGGTGCGGCTGGCGAGCGAGGTGAGCC
>JBOHFJ010000074.1:0-16492 GCA_050699655.1 Pseudonocardiaceae bacterium | reverse complement strand
CGCTGAGATCGTACAGCGGGTGGCACCGGGCGATCAGGTACACCCCGGCGGTCACCATCGTCGCGGCGTGGATCAGCGCCGAGACCGGGGTCGGGCCCTCCATCGCGTCGGGCAACCAGGCCTGAAGCGGGAACTGGCCGGACTTGCCGCACGCCCCGAGCAGCAGCAACAGGGTGATCGCCAGCAGGGTGGGGCCGCCGATCTGCCCCGCGCGAGTGAACACCTCGGAGAACTGCACGGTACCCAGTGAGCGCCAGATCAGGAAGATCGCCAGCGCGAGGCCCACGTCGCCGACCCGGTTCATCAGGAAGGCCTTCTTCGCCGCCGTCGCCGCGCTCGGGCGATCCTGATACCAGCCGATGAGCAGGTAGGAGGCCAAGCCCACGCCTTCCCACCCGAGGTAGAGCGTGACGAAATTGTTGCTCAGCACGAGCACCAGCATCGCCGCGACGAACAGGTTGAAGTACCCGAAGAACCTCCGCCGCCCGGGATCAGCCGACATGTAACCGATCGCGTAGAGGTGGATCAGCCCGCCGACACCGGTGATGAGCAGCACGAAGGTCAGCGACAGCGGATCAAGCCGTAGACCGTAGTTGACCTGCAGCGAGTTGACCGCGAACCAGGTACCCAACCCCAGCTCCCGGGTCCGCTGCGAGGCGTCGAAGCCCAGCGACTGAGAGCAGAGCGCCACGCCGTAGCCGAAGGCCGCGAGCACCGTCGCGCAGCCCAGCAGGTGCCCCCAGGCATTGGTGCGCCGGCCACCGAGCAGCAGTACCAGCGCGCCGAAGGCCGGCAGCGCGACAAGCAGCCAGGCGTACTGAGCGGTACCAACGGCGGCAGTCACTGGAGGCAAGACCTCAGTCATGCCGGGTACTCCGTTCGTCGGTATGAGCAGGCAGGTCTGGTAGCACTCCAGCGCACCGAGGCAGCGCCGGCTACCACGTCGTCACCGTCGCCCCAAGCTTAGGGGTGCGGCTGTGTCAATCCATCACCCCCTCGTCGCGCCCGGTAAGCGGCGCCGGTCGCAGCCTGAGCCGGAACCCTGACCGAGGTGAAGGTGGTACCTGGTGGGGGCTGGCCGATCGGCGCCCAGGCGCGCATGATCCGGCGCCGTCGCGGGCTGAGCCTGAACGTGGTGGCCGGGCTGGCCGAAATCACCAAGTCCTACCTGTCGATGCTGGAGCTGGGGCAGCGGGGGTTCAACCCGGAGGCGATCCGACACCTGGACACCGCGGACCGCCTGGCCCCGACCCGGATCGAAACGACCCCATTGCCCGCGACCTGGTGCGCGTCCTTAAGTGCCGACGGTCTCATGGATGCTTGAGCACCTTCTAGCGCATGCGTATGCGGTCTTATGGATGTCTGAGCACCTTCCAGCCCGGTTAGGCGGTATGGCATGTCTACGGAGCGGCCGGTGGTCGGACCGCCGTAGATGCTGGCCGGTTCGCCATCGAGCTGGTCAGCCAGCGTGCGGGCATCGGGGTGGCCAAGGGATGGAGAGAACGAGAGTCAGTGAGGCTTGATCCCAACTGGTCGAAGCAATTGATCTTGGTGTAGATCGTCGGCGACACCGTCAACGAGGAGCACCAAGTGAGCTGCGAGCGCAAGATGTTGACCGAGGTCGACCGGGAGGAGATCTCCCGAGGGGCCGCCGAGGGAGTTGAGGTCAAGGTGGTCGCCGCTCGGATCGGGCGGTCTCCGAGTGTGGTGTCTCGGGAGATCGCCCGCCATGGTGGGCGAGACCAGTATCGGGCCGTGGTCGCCCATCGGGCGGCCGCGGAGCGGCGCCGCGGGCCCAAGGTCCGCAAGCTCGATGCCTGCCCTGAGCTGCGGGCTGAGGTGGTGGCGGGCTGCGGGCGGGGGCACTCCCCGGATCAGGTGGCCGGCCGGTTGCGGTACGAGCACCCCGGCCAGCGGGCTCGGTGGGTGTCGCATGAGGCGATCGTGCGCTACGAGGCGCCAGGTAATCGAGCGGAGGTGGGAGGCCTTCGCCATTGGGCCGTCGCAGCGGTCCGGTAGAAGCTGGGGGCAGCCTGATCCGGGGAACGCCGGGGATGGTGGCAAGCGGCCCTGACAACGACGGGGCGGATTGGTACTGCCAGACGGTCCGGGTCCGGCAAGCAAGACCAGAAGGTGCAACGGAAGTGAACCAGTGGTTGACATCTCGTAAGCGTGCGGCCGGCTCAAATCTGGTGGATAGGGGCCGGTGTGCGGTGCGTGACCTGCATCCCGTGAGGGGGAGCCTTGTCCATGATCCCGCGTTCCTGTTGGTGGCGTGGGATCGAGTGCGGGGCAACAAGGGTGCGCGCACGGCCGGGGTGGACGGGCAAACCGCCCACTATATCGAGGGCGTGCGCGGTGTTGAGGGGTTCCTGGAAGAGTTACGAGGTGAGGTGAAGGCTCGTAGTTTCCGGCCATTGCCCGTGCGGGAGCGGATGATTCCGAAGGCGAACGGTAAACTACGTCGTCTAGGGATCCCCGTGGTACGGGACAGGGTGGTACAGGCAGCTCTGAAGCTGGTTTTGGAGCCGATCTTTGAGGCGGATTTCTTCCCGTGTTCCTACGGGTTCCGCCCGAACCGCCGAGCGCATAACGCGGTCGCCGAGGTGCGTCACCTCACGTCCCGCTCGTATGAGTGGATCGTGGAGGGTGACATCGCGGCCTGCTTCGACGAGATCTCGCATCCGGCCCTCCTGGACCGGGTTCGGCACCGTGTTGGAGATAAACGCGTCCTGACTTTGGTGAAGGCTTTTCTCAAAGCGGGAATCCTCATACAGGATGGCTCGCGGAAAGACACCAAGACCGGAACCCCGCAGGGTGGGATATTGTCACCGTTGCTGTCGAACGTGGCTCTCTCGGTGCTGGACGAGCATTTCGCCACCGCGCCAGGCGGGTCGCGGAGCAATGATACCGACCGGAGGAAACGCCGTCGCCATGGTCTACCCAACCACCGGCTGGTGCGGTACGCGGACGACTGGTGCCTGGTTGTGGTGTGCACCCGAGAGGACGCGGAAACTCTCCGTGAGGAAGCAGCGGGAGTCTTGTCCTCGATGGGCTTGCGCCTGTCTCCGGACAAGACATTGATCACCCACATTGACGAGGGCCTCGACTTCCTCGGCTGACGTATGCAGCGTCACCGAAAGCGAGGTGCCACCAAACACTATGTCTACACCTACCCGGCCAAGAAAGCACTGCGTGCGGTCATGGCCAAGGTGAAGACAGTGTGTCGGCAGACCACGAACCTGCCGTTGGAAGCCCTGCTGTACCAGCTCAACCGGATGCTGCGGGGCTGGCCGCCTACTTCAAGCAGGCTGCTCCAGTGCGACCTTCGGCTACCTGCGGACCTACCTCTGGAAACAGGTCATCAGGTGGGAGAGGCGTAAACACCGGTGGACCGTGTGGAAACAACTGCGTCATCGTTACGGTAGGTGACCTGCCGGGGTGGGGGTGGAACTGTTCGACCCGGCCAGAGTACACACCCAGTGGTACCTATACCGGGGAACACGAATTCCCTCACCCTGACCGAACACGGTACGAGGAATAACGACACACCAGCGTGACTTGCGGAGAGCCCGGTGCTCAGTAATGAGCACGCCGGGTTCGGGAGGCGGGACGAGGAAACGGACCGGTCGAAAGACTGACACCGCGCCTCGTCCCGACCTCACTACACCTGGATCTACGCCCTGCCCCAAGGCGAGCTGGCCAGTGAGGGCATCCCGCTGCGCTCCAAGCGCACCCAGCGCCGCCCGCGCGGCCGCACCCGCTCACCGGGAACCCGGACCGTGGGCACGGCCAGCATCCACACCCGACCCACCGAGACCACCGACCGCGCCGTCCCCGGACACTGGGAGGGCGACCTCATGATCGGAAAAGCCGGCAAGACCGCCATGGCCACCCTGGTCGAGCGGACCTCCCGCCACACACTGCCCATCGCGCTGCCCGCCGGGCGCCGCGACGCCACCACCACCTGCGACGCACTGATCACCACCGTGACCGGCATGCCCACCGCACTGATCAAAACCCTCACCTGGGATCAAGGCAGCGAGATGGCCGCCCACGCCGCGTTCTCCCTGGCCACCGAGGTGGCGGTGTACTTCGCCCACCCCCACTCACCTTGGGAACACGGCACCAACGAGAACACCAACGGCCCGCTCCGAGAGTACTTCCCCAAGGGCACCGAGATCACCGACGACCAAACCTACCTCAACCACGTCACCACCGAACTCACCAACCAACCACGCCGTATCCTCAGCTACCGAACCCCAGCAGAAGTCTTCGCCAACATCCTCGCAAGATCAATTGCTTCCACCGGCTGACACCAAGCGCGGACGTGACCGTGGTGGCGTTGTGACCGCCGCAAGACACACCACTCCGACGTAGCCGCCCGATGCCTCGGCGGAGGCTCAACCCAGTGAATCACGCTGCCGCGATGGACGCTGACGACACGCGCGCGATCGGCCAGCGCATCCGGTGGATCCACAATGCCCGGAGCAAGTCGTTGCGGGTTATCGCCGGGCTGGCCGGGATGAACAAATCCACCCTGCACCGTATCGAGCGACAGAGACATGCCAGGACCTTGACATTCAAGCTCCTGGCATGTCTCTGTCCTGCTCGCCCTCTCGGGTGTGATGCCAGCGGTGTCAGCCGCCGGAACAGGGATTGATGCCGGGTGAGTAGCCGGTGGTCGCGACTACCGGCGTGTTCATGTACCAGTCGTAGACCCAGGTGCCGTCGGCCAGTTGGTCCCAGGTCGTGAAGGGTCGGCCGTATTGGGTCCGGCCGTCGGACTGGTCCCCATGGTTGGACTGGCCGACCACGTAGAGAGTGGTGCCGTTCGGCTTCCATCCAAGGAACCGGCTGTTCACTCGCGGCTCGCTGAAGTTGGCCAGGCCGTTGCTGTTAGCGCCGGTCACTTGGTAGGCTTGGCCGCTGGCCGGCGGCGAAGCGGTGAAGTGGATGAAGATCAGACCGGCGCAATTCACGGTGTGTTGGCTGTAGTTGTACCCCGTGTTCTTGTCGTAGAGGTCGCGGTAGTTGCAGTCCTCGACGGTCACTGTGCCGTTGCCAACTCCGATGACGAAGGCGACGTGTCCCAGCTTTCCGGCGCCCTGGACACCGGGCGGGAACGCGGCGACCGAACCGACGCTGGGGTTGCCGTCCACCGGTACACCGGCGGCACGAGCGGCGTCAGCCCAGTGGTCGGCATTCCCGAACCACTGGCCGTGCCAGGCGTTGGCGAAGTTGATTCCGAGGTTGTTGTTGAGGCGCCAAGCCACGAACGAGGTGCACTCGCGGGCACTGAAGCCCCACGGGTCGGGGGCGTCAGGCGTCCAGTTCACACAGGGGTAGTCATTGGTTCCGATGGTTGCCATGGACATGATGAACTCCTTTGAGTGGTTGCGCGCAGTTCATTTCTGACACACTGCGCATTGGTTCCGAATGGAGTTACGGACACCCCGCCCGGTGAAATCAGCCCTCAGTCATCCGAGGCTGATCTTGTCAGTTGCCGAGACCTTCCGGACACCGAGATCCCGGTCTTGGTCGAGCAGCGCATAGGGTTTCTTGCCAGCGGCTTGTTCGTTCCAGCCGGTGTGACAACGGATCAACTTGCGTCTCCGCTGTAGCAACTACCCCCACTCTTGCCCTCCTTCCGAGTCTCGGCGATTATGCGCTGTCGGTGATCGCCGGTGGGTCTGCCGCAATAAAACTGAGTCTAACAGCGCCCAAACTATCTGGCAGCTTTCAGATGAGCGGGTTTTGTGCACGGTTTGGCCACATCCAGCATGCGTTCAGGCGTCTGCCATCCGCCGGGCCCCACGACCAATTCGACATCGACGGATGCGTGGAGCTCCTGTTGTTTCCGCAGGTCATCGCATATAGCTCGAGAGAATTTATGACCATGATAGTTGCGTCAGAAACTGCGGTAGCGCAAAACAAAGCTTGCTGAAACGGGAGGTCGGTCACGTGGGTCAGCCGGAGACCTGTAGCCTGAGCTGGGGATTGAGACATCACGCGGACATTACATGTGAACCAGACTCGTCCTCGGCACGCTCGCCCGTGGCGATCCTCCGGCACCGCCCCGATAGCGATGGCACCATCATGCACTGCGCCCACGGCATACAATACACATCATGGGCATTCGGACAACGCCTCCGCGACGCCGGGCTGCTCCCCTCCATGCCAACGCCATCTTCGAGTGGATAGAATTCTGGTACAAGTCTGTGCTACGGGTGGTCCGCCAGTAGGAGGCGGCGATGCCGAAACCACTTGCTCCGCCGCCACCAGGCCCGGTCGGCGACTTCGCACACTACCTACAGGACCTGTTGATCAAAGCGGGCAAGCCGGATTACTCGCAGATGCGTCGGGCCACCAGCTACGGGCGCTCGGCGCTGTCCGCGGCTTTTGCTGGCAAGCAGTTGCCGACGTGGGAGCTTGCCGTGCGGCTGGTCCGCTACTTTGGCGGCGACGTCGATGATGCGCGGCAGCGCTGGGCCACCGCAAAGAAGACACGGACCGAGCCGGGGTTCAGCGGGGACCTCGCTACCGGGCTAGCGGCGAGTCACCAGGCTCCCGCTGCGCAGGCGTACCCAACCCAAGCCGAGCCCCACGATCTTCTGCCGGTCCCGCGCCAGCTGCCGATGGATGTGCCGCATTTCGCCGGCCGGGCCAGTGAGATCACCCAGCTCGATGCCGTCCTGGCGCAGACCGCTGAAGACATGCCAACGACTGTGGTGATCTCGGCGATTGACGGCACAGCGGGGGTGGGCAAGACCGCGTTGGCGGTGCACTGGGCACATCGGGTCCATGACCGATTTCCCGACGGGCAGTTGTACATCAACCTGCGAGGTTATGACCCCGGGCCAGTAGTCAGCCCCGAGGAAGCCCTCGACAGATTCCTCCAGGCACTGAACGTCTCTCCCACTCGGATACCCGCCGGGTTGGAGGAGCAGGCGGGGCTCTACCGGTCACTGCTCGTGGGCCGCCGCATGCTCGTTCTGTTGGATAACGCGGCCACACCCCAGCAGGTACGGCCGCTGCTGCCGGGTTCGCCCGGCAGCCAGGTGGTGATCACCAGCCGCGGCAGCCTGTCCGGTCTGGTCGTCCGTGAAGGAGCCCGGCGTATCACACTTGACACATTGGCCCCCGAGGAAGCCCTCACATTGCTGCGCCAGATTATCGGACCTACCCGCATCGACACAGAACCGCGCGTGGCAACCGAGTTGGCCCGACTCTGCGCGTTTCTCCCCCTGGCGCTGCGGGTCGCCGGTGAACGCGCCGCGTCCTACCCCCACACCTCGCTCGCACGTCTGGTGTGCCAGTTGGCTGACGAACACGACCGCTTGGAAGTGCTCGCGACCGAGGACGAGACCACGACCGTGCGCGCGGTGTTCTCCTGGTCCTACCGCACGCTTGACCCTGACCACGCTCGCGCTTTCCGGCTGCTCGGCTTGCACACCGGACCCGACATCAGCACGCCAGCCGCCGCCGCACTCATCGGCGTACCCCCGGCCCGCGCACGGCACCTCCTCGACGCGCTCAGCAACGCACACCTCATCGAGCCCGTCTCCCACGACCGATACCGTTTCCATGACCTGCTCCGCCTCTACGCCTCCGAACGCGCACACACCGATGAACCAGACCACGACCGCCACACCGCCATACGGCGCTTACTCTCCTGGTTCCTGCACACCGCCGACGCCGCGGACCGTCAGCTCATGCCAAATCGCAAGCTCGTTCCCCTCGACCCTCCCGAGGCAGGCACCCAACACCTCACTCTCAGCACCCGCAGCCAAGCATCGAACTGGTGCGAGGCCGAACGCGCCAATCTCGTAGCCGCCACCCGGCAAGCCCACCAGACCGGCCAGCACACCACCGCATGGCAACTCCCCATCGTGCTCTGGGGCTTCTTCAGCCTGCGCAAACACTGGCCCGAGTGGATCACAACCAACAACGTTGGCCTCGCCGCGGCCATCGACGCCCACGACCGATTCGGTCAGGCCTACGTCCTGATGGCCCTCGCGAACGCCTACCGGGATCTGCGGCGGTTCGAGGAAGCCATCGGCTCCTTCCACCAGTCCCTCGCCATCTGGGACGAGATCGGCTCCCGCTGGGAGAAAGCCGCAGCCCTGACCCTCCAGGGCATGGCCTACCTCGATCTGCGCCGGTACGACGACACACTCAGCAGTTTGCGGCAGGCACTGGCGATCTTTCGTCAGGTCGGTGACCCGTGGGGCGAAGGCTGGGCACTGCACCTCCTCAGCGAAAGCAACCGCCGCCTTCGACGGTACGAGGAAGCCATCGACCACGCTCAACACGCGCTGGACGCCTTCGGGCACATCGACGACCAATGGGGCTTGGGCTGGAGTCTGCATGACCTGGGCCAGGACTACCGGTGCCTTCGACGGTTCGAAGAAGCCATCAACCACTTCCAACGGGCACTGACCGCTCGCCGCGAGGTCGGCGACCGTCAAGGCGAAGCCGTCACCCTGAAAGCTCTCGGCACCACCCTGTACGACGCCGACCAAAAAGACCAGGCACGCGATTCATGGAGATGCGCGCTGGCCATCCTCGACGATCTCAACGACCCCCTCGCAGCCGAAATTCGCGCCCACCTCGAAAAACTGGACCGACCCTCCCGGGTTCAGTGAAGGCCTGGCGGCGCTGTCAAGTTGTTGGGGTATGGTTATGTGAGCCGCGCTCGCAGCGTTGTGCTGGACAACGAGGCCGTCCAGGCGATGCTTGATCCTGATCATCGTAAGCATCGGCGGGTGTTGGCTGCGGTGGAGGCGGTGACTGCCCGGTCGCTGCGGCGGGCGGGTTCAGTGCGCCTAGTCGTGCCGACGGCCGTGCGGGTCGAAGCGAGCTGGGACCGGCGTGCACCCGGTGCCGCGGCGATCAACCAGTTGCGCGCCGACGACGCCCCGCTCGACCGGCCCGCCGCCGACCACGCGGCTGATGTCCGACGCGTCTTGGGCGTCTCGGTCGCCGACGCGCATCTGGCCGCCGTCATCGCGAACACGACGGGTCCGGTGGCGGTGCTCACCAGCGACGTCGCCGACATCCACCGGATCGCCGGATATGTTCACGCGGACGTGACCGTGGTGGCGTTGTGACGATCTAGTACTTGAGCAGGTTGGCTTCGTCGACCGAGGCGGAGCGGCGGGTCTTGAAGATTGCCATGATGATGGCCAGGCCCACCACCACCTCGGCGGCGGCCACGACCATCACGAAGAATGCCATGATCTGCCCGTCCAGCGTTCCGTTGATCCTGGAGAAGGTGACCAAGGTCAGGTTCACCGCGTTGAGCATCAGCTCGATGCACATGAACACCACGACCGCGTTGCGGCGCACCAGCACACCGGTCGCGCCAACGGCGAACAGCAGCGCCGACAGCAGCAGGTAGTACGTTGGGGTCATCGTGACTGCCCCTCTTGGGCCGAGGTGGGTGGCACCGGGCTGGGGGACAGCGCGCGCCGCGGCGGGTCCGCGCCGGTGTCGGCAACGGTGCGCACGTCCTCGTCCAAGCGACCGCGGGCGGTGGACTCGATCAGTCCGGAGCGCGACTCCGGCGCCACCGAACCGTCCGGCAGCAGAGCAGGAGTGGCCACCGAGGTCATGGTGGCGAACACTCCCGGGCCGGGCAGCGGGGAGGGACGCGACCCACGCAGGCGGGCCTCCACCCGGTCGCGCTGGGTCAGCCTGCCTTCCTTGCCGGGTTCAGCGAAGGTCAACACCATCGCCCCGAGCGCGGCGGTCATCAGCAGCGCCGAGGTGAGCTCGAAGGGGAACAGATAGTCGGTGTAGAGCGTCCGACCGAGATTGGCCACGTTGCCACCGGTGCTGTTGAACTTGGCCAGCCCCACCGAGGTGATCCCGGCGAAGGCCGGGCCCAGCGTTGCCACCAGTAACGCGGCCAAGGCGATCCCGCCCAGCGCGGCCGCGACCCGTTGGCCGCGCAGCACCTCCACCACCGAATCGACGCTTTCCCGACCCACCAGCATCAGCACGAACAGGAACAACATCATGATCGCGCCGGTGTAGACGATGATCTGCACGAAGCCCAGGAACGGCGCTTGCTGGACCATGTACAGCGCGCCCAGGCACAGCATGGTCTGGGCCAGCCACAACGCCGAGTGCACCGCGTTGCGGGCGAACACCATGGCCAGCCCGCCGCCCAGCGCGAGCGGACCCAGAATCCAGAACGCGACGGTCTCCCCAAGACCGATGGTGTCCGACGGGTTCACCGGTGCTCCTCGCCCACCGAGCCCGGCCGCTCCAGGGTCGGGCCCTGCACGTAGTAGTCCTGCTCGTGCTCGCCCAGCCGCATCGGGTGCGGGGGTTGCTCCATCCCGGCCAGCAACGGCGCCAGCAGATCTTCCTTGGTGTAGATCAGATCCTGGCGGTTGTCGTCGGCCACCTCGTACTCGTTGGTCATGGTCAACGAGCGGGTCGGGCAGGCCTCGATGCACAGGCCGCAGCCGATGCACCGCAGGTAATTGATCTGATAGATCGCGCCGTAGCGCTCGCCGGGAGAGTAGCGGGCCTCGTCGGTGTTGTCCGCGCCCTCGACGTAGATCGCGTCCGCCGGGCAGGCCCAGGCGCACAGCTCGCAGCCCACGCATTTCTCCAGCCCATCCGGGTGCCGGTTGAGCTGATGGCGGCCGTGATAGCGCGGCGCGGTGATCTTTTTGACTTCCGGGTACTCCTCGGTCACGACCTTGCGAAACATCGTCGAGAAGGTGACCCCGAAGCCCTTGACCGGATCAAGCAGTCCCATGGCTGCCCTCCTGGTTGACACTGGCCGACACAGCGCCGCGCCGGGGCGGGGATGGCGGTACCACCAAGTCCAGCGGGGGCAGCGGGTAGCCCGAGCCAGCATTCGGCGCCTCGTGGACGAGCTCGGCTGGTTGCCGTTGCGGCAGCAGGAAAGCTACTACCAGCAGCATCACCAGGACGATGCCGCCACCCACGAGGATCTCGCTCGGCGTGACGGCGGTGCCGCGCAACGCCCGAGCGCTGGAAACCAGCACGATCCACACCAGGCTGGTCGGCACCAGCACCTTCCAGCCCAGCTCCATGAACTGGTCGTAACGCAGCCGAGGCAGGGTGCCGCGCAGCCAGACGAACACGAACAGGAACGCCAGCATCTTGCCGATGAACCACAGTGGGCCCCACCAGCCGCTGTCCAGCGGCCCACCGCCCAGCGGCCAGGGAGCGTGCCAGCCGCCGAGGAACAGCGTGGTCGCCATCGCGGAGACGGTGACCATGTTGACGTACTCGGCGAGGAAGAACAGCGCGAACTTCAGCGATGAGTACTCGGTGTGAAAACCACCGACCAGCTCCGACTCCGCCTCGGGCAGGTCGAAGGGCGCGCGGTTGGTCTCCCCCACCATCGACACACAGAACACCGCGAAGCTGGGGAACAACAGGAACACGAACCACCACTGCCGGGACTGGGCCGCCACGATGTCAGCCGTGGACAGCGAGCCCGAGTACAGGATCACCGCGACGATCGACATCCCGAGGGCGATCTCGTAAGAGATCACCTGGGCGGCCGATCGCAGCGAGCCCAGCAGCGGGTAAGGCGAGCCCGACGCCCAGCCGGACAGCACGATGCCGTAGACCCCCAGCGACGAGCAGGCCAGCACCACGAGCACCCCGACTGGCAGGTCGGCGACCTGCAGCGCGGTCTGGTGTCCGAAGATCGACACCTGGCCACCGAGCGGGATCACGGCGAACGCGGTGAACGCGGTGACCGCCGAAACCACCGGGGCCAGCACGTACACCCAGCGGTCGGCCAGCACCGGCCGGATGTCCTCCTTGAACGCCAGCTTGAGCCCGTCGGCCAGGGACTGCAACAGCCCGAAGGGCCCGACCCGGTTGGGGCCTGGCCGCTGCTGCATGCGACCGACCACCCGGCGCTCCATCCAGATCATGAACAGCGTCATGACCATCAGGAAAACGAAGATCACGACAACCTTCAGCACGATGAGCCACAGCGGGTTGTCAGCGAGCAGCGCCCCGGTGGGCGTCATGATGTGCCTCCCGGTGTCACGGTGACCCCGCTTACGGTGACCCCGCTTACGGTGACTACAGCGCCGTGCCCGGCGGCGAGAGCGCTCCGGACGGTAGAGGTTCCGGAGTTGCCCGGGATCCACACCACGCCGGGGGGCAGGTCGGCGGCCGCGGCGGGCAGCGTCACCGAACCCCGCTGGGTGGACACCGTGACCGGGTCACCAATGCGCACCCCGAGGTCCGCGGCGGTGTCCTCGGACAGCAGCGCGACAGCGGCGCGGGCGGTCCCGGCCAGGTGCGGCTCACCGTCCTGCATCGACCCGTTGTCCAGCAGCCGGCGCCAGGTGGCCAGCAAGGCCTCCCCCTCGCCCATCTCCGGGACCGGCGCCGCGGCCACCAGCGAAAACTCTCGGTTGATATCACCGTAGGAGCCGAGCGCGGTGAAGCCGGCCCACGCCGCCACAGGGGTCTGGGTGAACAGGTCGACGTCCATCTCGACGGCGAGGCTGTCCAACACCCGGCAGTCCGGAAGGGTTGCCTGGGCACGACCCGCACCAGAACTGATCGTGGTACCGAGCTCCCGGCGGCGGCCCTCCCAGTTAAGGTAGCTGCCGGCCTTCTCCAGCGCGGAGGCGATCGGTAGGACGACATCGGCCGCCCTGGTCACCGCCGAGGGCCGCATCTCCAGGCTCACCACGAAGGCGGCCCGGCTCAGCGCCTGCTCGGCCAGCCGCGGGTCCGGCAGGTCGGCGGGATCCACCCCGCCGATGACCAGCCCGCCCAGTTGCCCGGCCGCCGCGGCGGCCACGATCCCGGCGGTGTCCCGGCCAGGCCGGCTGGGCAGGGTCACTCCCCAGGCACTCTCAACCTCGGCGCGGGCCGCCGGGTCGGTGACCGGGCGGCCACCGGGCAGCAACGTCGGCGCCGCCCCGGCTTCCAGGGCACCCCGCTCACCGGCTCGGCGCGGGATCCAGGCCAGCCGGGCGCCGGTACTCGCGGCCAGCCGGGCCACCGCGCAGTACATCCCGGGCACCTCGGCGGCGCGCTCGCCGACCAGCAGCACCGCGCCGGGCGCGCCCAACGCGTCACGCACCGATGCGTCCAGCGCGTCCAGCGCGGCGGGCTCACCACCGGGCACCACCCGCAGCAGCGTGCCGAAGGTCCGGCGCACCGCGGGGGTGGTGAACTGGCCGAGGTGCCACACCGGCATGCGGCGGTCGCGCGCGGCCCGGCGCAGCCGCAGGTACACGATCGGCGACTCCTCCTCGGGCTCGAAAGCCACGCAGAGCACTGTCGGGGCGGCGCTGAGGTCGTCGTAGGTCACCCCACCGGTGTCCGGGGTGCGGCCGAGGACGTGCGCGGCGAGGAAGTCCAGCTCCTCGGCCGAGTGCGGCCGAGCGCGGAAGTCGATATCATTGGTGCCCAGCGCGGCCCGGGCGAACTTCGCGTAGGCGTAGGCGTCCTCGACGGTCAGCCGGCCGCCGGTGAGCACCCCGACGCCGGAGTCCCTGGCCTCCAGCAGCCCGGTGGCCGCCACCCGGAGCGCCTCGGTCCAGGACGCCGGCCTCAGCTCCCCGGAGGGCTCGCGGAGCAGCGGCTGGGTGATCCGGTCCGCGGCGCTGGCGTAGGTGAAGGCGAAGCGGCCCTTGTCACAGTTCCACTCCTCGTTGACCTTTGGGTCAAGACCGGCCAGCCGGCGCGTCACGATGCCCCGGCGCCAGTCGGTGCGCTGCGCACAACCACTCGCGCAGTGTTCACACACCCCTCGGGTGGAGACCAGGTCGAAGGGCCGGGAGCGGAACCGGTAAGCGGCGCTGGTCAACGCCCCGACTGGGCAGATCTGGATGGTGTTGCCGGAGAAGTAGGACTGGAAGGGCTGGTCGGCGGCCACCCCGACCTGCTGCTCGGAGCCGCGCTCGAGCATCTCGATGAACGCGTCCCCGGCGATCTGCTCGGAGAACCGGGTGCAGCGCTGGCAGAGCACGCAGCGCTCCCGGTCCAGCAGCACCTGGCTGGAGATCGGGATCGGTTTAGCGAAGGTGCGTTTGGTGTCGGTGAACCGGGACTCCGCCCGCCCGCCCGACAGCGCCTGGTTCTGCAGTGGGCACTCGCCGCCCTTGTCGCAGATCGGGCAGTCCAGTGGGTGGTTGATCAGCAACAGCTCCATCACGCCTTGCTGGGCCTTGTCGGCCACCGCCGAGGTGTGTTGAGTCTTCACAACCATGCCCTCGGCCACCGTCAGGGTGCAACTGGCCTGCGGCTTGGGCATCGGGCGCCCGCCCAGCTCCACCTCGACCAGGCACTGCCGGCAGGCGCCGGCCGGGTCGAGCAGCGGGTGGTCGCAGAACCGCGGCACGATGATGCCCAGCCGCTCGCAGGTGCGGATCACCAGCTCGCCCTTGGGCGCGTCGACCTCGCGGCCGTCGATGCTGAGCCGGACGTGCCCTGCCGGAACGGCCTTGGGGGCCGGGCCGCTGTTGGCCCGCTGCGCTGCCACCGTCATCGGCGCGACCCCGCCAACGTGACCTGTGGGACTTGCTGGACACACAGGTCCAGGAACTCCTGCCGGAAATACTTGATGCCGCTCATGATCGGGCTGGCCGCACCGTCGCCGAGCGCGCAGAACGACCGGCCCAGGATGTTGTCGCAGACGTCCAGCAGCGTCTCCACATCGGCCGGGGTGCCCTCGCGGCGCACCATCCGTTGCAGGATCTGAGCCAGCCAGTAGGTGCCCTCCCGGCACGGTGTGCACTTGCCGCAGGACTCGTGCTTGTAGAACTCGTTCCACTTCATCACCGCCCACGGCACGCTCACGCTCGTGTTGAAAACCATGATCGCGGTGGTGCCCAGCATGGAGCCGGCCGCCGCGGCGCCCTCGAAGTCCAGTGGGACGTCTAGGTGCTCGGCGGTCAGCAGCGGAGTGGAGGACCCACCCGGCGTCCAGAACTTCAGCGGGCCGCCCTTCATCCCGCCGGCCATCTCCAGCAACTCGCGCAGCGTGATGCCCAGCGGGGCCTCGTACTGCCCCGGCCGCCGCACATGCCCGGAGATCGAGTAGATCTTCGGGCCGGGTGATTTCGCGGTGCCCATCGCGCGGAACCAGTCCGACCCACCGTTGACGATGTAGGGCACGGTGCAGATGGTCTCGACGTTGTTCACCACGGTGGGTGCGGCGTAGAGCCCGGAGGTGGCCGGGAACGGCGGCTTGAGCCGGGGCTCGCCACGCCGGCCCTCCAGCGAGTTGAGCAGCGCGGTTTCCTCCCCGCAGATGTAGGCGCCGGCACCGGCGTGCAGCACGATGTCAAGCTCGAATCCGGAGCCGAGAATGTCCTTGCCCAGGTAACCGGCCTGGTAGGCCTCCCGCACCGCCTGCGCCAGCCGGCGGTGGCAGTGCAGCATCTCACCGCGGACGTAGATGTAGCACTCATGCGCCCGGATCGCGTAGCTGGTGATGATGCAGCCTTCGATCAGCGAGTGCGGGTCGGCCATCATCAGCGGCACGTCCTTGCAGGTGCCCGGCTCACCCTCGTCCGCGTTGACCACCAGGTACTTGGGCTTGGCCGCCGGCCCGCCAGCCGGCTCGCCCGGCTTGGCCTGCGGGATGAAGCTCCACTTCAGGCCGGTGGGAAAGCCAGCCCCGCCGCGCCCCCGCAACCCCGCGTCCTTAAGCAGCTGGATCAGCTGATCGGGCTGAGCGGCCAGCGCGGCGCGCAGCGCCGTGTAGCCCTCAAGCTGGGTGTAGGTGTCGAGAGTCCATGACTTGGGCGAGGACCACCGCCGGGTCAACACCGGCGTGAGCATCCTGGTCGCTTCTGAGTTGATCGCTTCTGGGCTGGTCATTTCTGCTGTGCCGATCACTTTTTTTGGGCAACGGTCGGGGGCGCTGGAGCGCTCTCGGGCATTGCCGGCGCCCGCCAGCCCTGCTGCTCGGCGAGCCGGTTGCCGGCCAGTGTCTCGGGTGCCGCCGAGGGCCCGTCGGCCGCGTCGCGCAGCTGCTCGGGCTCGCCGAAGAAGCCAGCCAGCTGCAGCTCGGCGTCCCGCCAGTCGGTCAGCGGCGCGCCGCGGGTCGGCGCCGGCCGCTCTCCCCGGCACAGCGCGTCCACCAACGCCATGGCCGACTCCGGGGTCTGGTTGTCGTAGAACTCGTAGTTCACTTGCAGCACCGGGGCCAAGTCGCAGGCGGCCAGGCATTCAGCGTGCTCCAGGGTGATCGAACCCTTCGAACCCGGCACGCCCGAGGTCTCCTCGTGGCCGACCCCGAGCCGCTTGCACAGCCTGGCGTAGATCTCCTCGCCGCCCAGCACCGCACACAGCGTATTGGTGCACACGCTGACCAGGTGTTCCCCACCGGGTGTGCGCTTGTACATGGTGTAGAAGGTCACCACCGCGCTCACCTCGGCGGTGGTGACCCCCAGCAGCTCCGCGCAGAACGCGATGCCAGCCTGGCTGACGTGCCCCTGCACGCTCTGCACCAGGT
>JBOHFJ010000073.1:0-16517 GCA_050699655.1 Pseudonocardiaceae bacterium | reverse complement strand
CCCGTGGTGAGTTCGTGGCAGGCGAGGTTGACGGGGTTGCGGTGCTGGTAGAGCAGCGCCCAGCCGGGTTCGGTCTCGGCGATGCGCAGTCCGGTGCGGACCACCTCAAGAAAGCCGAGTTCCTTGTCCACCAATTCGACCTGGGACCCCTTGGTCGTCAGACAATCAAGCAGGCTGGGTGGGCTTGCCGAGGAGAGCACCACCCGGGTGTCGACCCCGAGCATGGATCCTAGCTGCGCCAGCGCGGCGGCGAGGTTCCCACCCGAGTACTCCAGCAACCGAAATTTGTCGAGCGGGCGGTGGCCGTGACGTTGTAGCGCATCGCAGACCAGCGCGTAGGCAACCCGATCTTTGATCGATCCCATGGGGTTCTCCCATTCACATTTGGCTAGGATCTGTGCGCCATGGTCACGTCCCACCACTTCCCGTAGGGGAGTGTCGCCAAGCGTGGACTTGAAGTCACGCAGCACTGGGTGCCGGTCTTGCACGGCGGAGAAATCCAGGTGCGCCTCGGCACGGGGCTGGTAGTCGGCGTCGAGAGATTTGATGATCACGGTGTCTCCGATAAACGGAAGCCCATCGCGTAGATGGGTTTGTCGTACCAGCCGTGGCGTCGACGGCAACGAGTGAGATCGCCATAGCGGGTGAAACTGCCGCCGCGGGCGATCCGGTACTCGCCTCGCTGCTGTTGGAGATCGTCTGCGATTGGCTCACCTCCGGGGTATGGATGATAGGTATCAGCAACGTACTCTTCTACGTTTCCTCCCATGTCGTCCACGCCGAAGGGACTGCGGCCGGTGGGGTAGATCCCGACTGGAGTGGTGGTCAGGGGCCCTGACTCGACGGTATTCGTTGCGTTGCAGTCGAACTCTTGCCCCCAGGGGTGTTCGCGCCCGTCGCCACCTGAGGCCGCGTATTCCCACTCCGCTTCGGTCGGCAATCGGAAACCACGTCCTGTGACGGTTGCCAGCCATGCCGCGTAGGCATCGGCGGCCTCTGGCGGAACTGTCCACACGGGATGGTTGGCCAGATGGTGGGGATAGCTTCCGAATGTCCACGAGCTTGGTGGCCACGGTGCTCCGGTGTCCGCGAGGAACCGGCGGTATTCGGCGTTGGTCACCGGGTAGCGAGCGATCCGGAAAGCTGCTACCCGGGCATGGTGCTCAGGGCACTCCTTCTCGATCCAGGTCGAGACGACGCCGACATGCCACCAAGTTCTTACTACCTCGGCTACCCGCTGCCGCGCCAGTCCGATGCGTACCCGCGCAGCCGGCACATCCACCATGACGGGATCCTGGGGACGAATCCGAGGATCCCCGATCAGGCCGAGAAGCGAGGCGGCGACGAAGCGCCTAGCGAACGATTCGCCAGCAGACTCGACTACAGCCACCAGGACGTTTACGTCGCGGTCGAGCAGGTCTCGGTTCTTCCCAAAAATATCCTCGGGAAGCCGGGTAACCAAATGCTTGGGCAATCCCATGGCTGACCTGTCGTCGAGCAGATTGGGATTGAGTGATGTGTCTGGCGGAACCCGCCTGGTGCTCATGTGAGCTCCCCGGTGACTGGATAGATGGTGCCGTCGTAGGAACTGGCGAGGAACCTGCGCCTCTCGGCGTCGTAGGACAGTGAGGAGATGCCTGCGGCAGTGGGGCGCACGATGGTCGGCCACGTGTTGGTGTACCTATCGTACACGGCAACGTGTCCGTCGTAGGAGCCGGTGGCAACAAGTCTCCCTTCCGTGCCGGCGGCTACGCACTTGATAGAGTGAGTGTGCGGGGTGTTCACCACGGTTTTGGTGAAATTCGGTTCCCATAGGCGCAGCTTCAGGTCCCGGCTGACGCTCGCAAAGCGACCGGAGCCGAGGCCGACGCAACCGTTGGCGATACGATCGTGCGCGTCTGGCAGGACTTTAATCGTCTCCAGAGTGGTAGCACTTTGCCAGGTGGCGGAGGTGTCGGCGCTCACCGAGAAAATCAGGTCACCCGAGACCGCTACCCCTTTTACCGCGTTCGCGTGTAACCGCAGATCTCGGACGTGTTCGACAACTCCCCGTGAGTCTATCCGCAGGAGGATCCCCTCGCCGGTATAAGTCCCGACGAGCACGTGCTCGATGCCGTTTCGCCAGAACCTGGAGCCACAGTTTAGCGGTGACCGGTGCTGATGCAGTACGGTACCGGTGAGTGCGTCGAACACGTTGCCCAGCTGGCCCCCGGTGATCACCGCGTCGGTGGCGGGGGTCAGAAAGTTGCACAGACTCCCGGTGCTGGCGTGCGCTACGTCATCGCGCCACACGATGCCCGCGTCCCCCACAGCGAGCACTCCACCCTGGTAAGCACATGCCGCGTTGACCCCGTAGGTGGGTGGGACCGACGAGCTTCCCCAGCTGCGACACTCGTAATCGTATGTCTGGTATGTCGCGCCGAAGGTGCCGAAAATCAGCGTCGTCCCAGCCGTGAAGGCACAGGATCTTGGCCACACATCGTCGGGAAGGTTGGCCTTGTCCACCCTTGTCGGTAAGTCACCGGAGACATCCCATAGGCACAGCGTGCGATCGTAACTTAAGCTCACCAGCAATCCGTGCGCGGCACTGAGGACCAGTCGCTTGATTCCTGCATCATGAGCTGGGATGACTTCCTTGCCGTCTGCCCGCAGAACAATCAACTCACCATTGTCGTTCCCGGCGAAGATGGTGCCGTCGGCATGAATCGCGACTGTATCGGTTTCGACTCCGCCGAGGTCGATGTCTTCGACAAGACCGCCTGTGGTGAGTGACCACCGTTTGATGGTCCCGTCGTCACTGGAGGTGATTATCTCATCGCCGTTACGTGCCCACTCGACGGAGATGACATCTGCGGTGTGCCCCACGAATACGTGGAGCAGCTGTCCGATGAAATCGTAAACTCGGACCCGGTGATCGCGAGAAGCGGTTGCGATGAGATCTCGACTAGGGTGGAAAACGGACATCTCGACGTCGTCTTCATGCTCGTTGAATACGGCGAGGAGGCGTAGGTCGGGCACCGACCACAGCCGAGCTGTGTAGTCGCTCGAGGAGGTGAGTAATCGCGTGCCGTCCGAGTTAAAGGTGCACTGGTTGGCGAGGTGATCGTGGACGACCCTGCCAATCGACTGTTGAGTGGACTGATCCCAGAGGACCACTTGGTTGTCGTAACCAGCCGTGGCCACGAATCGGTTACCGAATGCAGCGACACCGCTGATTGGACCTCGGTGCTGAATCATCGTTTTATCCCTCGTTCAGTCCAATTGCAGCTGGTGGCCGGCTTGCAGAGCTTTCGCCTGGAGGTACTCACGATTTGCTCTTGTGGTGAACACTCCGGTCGTCTGCTGAGAACTGACTTTGATACCGTATGCGCATAATTGGGAGGCCTTGTCTGGATTGTTGGAAAGCAGTCGTATGGTAGACGCTCCCAGGGTCGTCAACATTTGGGCAGCTACCCGGTAGTCGCGCATGTCCTCGGGGAAGTCTAAAGCGAGATTCGCCGAGAAAGTGTCATATCCGAAATCCTGCAGTAGATACGCATCGAGCTTGTTGTAAAGGCCAATCCCGCGACCTTCATGGCGTAGGTACAGTATGATTCCACCCGCATCGCACATCAGTCGTATGGACTCGCGCAGTTGTGGGCCGCAGTCACAACGCGCTGACCCGAAGACGTCTCCGGTCAGGCACTCCGAGTGTAATCGAACAAGCGGATCACGCTGAGAAAGAGGATCGCCGAACAACACTGCCAAGTGTTCCCGGTCATCACACAAGCCTTCGAAGCTGATTATCGTCGCCGAGTCGTATATGCTGCCGTCGAACACCAGCGGAACTTTGACTTTTGTCCGTACGCGGGGAGGACTCATCAGCCGCTGCCTACGTTACGATGGTGCACTGCCGAGCCACCGCCGCTGAGCGGCACGATGGGTTTGTGTCCCATGTCCATCACCCGCTTCCTCAGGCAAATTTTTCCCAGTGTTCTAAGGATGACGGGTAGTGCTCGGTAAATACGCCATGTCCATCACCAAGTGGGTGAACTTCAGTGGTGACTGTTCGTCAACTTGGGGTGTGAGTGACGCTTGTGGCCTGTGGGAAAACCGTGGGTGTCGGCGCGGAGTTGTTCTCCTCAGCCCAGGTAGTCGGTCAGGTCGTGCAGCAGGGTGGCTTTGGGCTTGGCGCCGACGATCTGCTTCACCGCCTCACCGCCCGAGAACAGGATCAGGGTCGGGATCGACATGATTTTGTAGTCCCGGGCGGTCTTGGGGTTATGGTCGATGTCCACCTTCGCGATGGTGATCTTTCCGGCGTACTGCGCGGCGATCTCCTCGAGCACCGGCGCCACCTGCTTGCAGGGGCCGCACCACTCCGCCCAGAAGTCCACCAGCACTGGGATGTCGCTGCCGAGCACCTCCTCGGCGAATGACTCATCAGTCACGGTCACGGTCAACTTGTCTGCCATCTCATCTCCTGGATGCGGGAACTGGTGTGATCAGGGCGTCGGGCCGTAGCCGCCGCCGACAAACTCGTGGGCGCGCTGAGCCCGGGGATCCTCGGCGTGCTCAGCGAGCCAGCGTTCGGCGTCGATCGCGGCCGAGCACCCGGTGCCGGCGGCGGTGACGGCCTGCCGGTAGGTACGGTCCACCAGGTCGCCCGCGGCGAAGACGCCGTCGACGCTGGTGGCGGTGGTGGGCGGGGTCACCAGGACATAACCATCGGTGTCGGTGTCGACTTGAGTGCGGACCAAGTCGCTGCGCGGGTCGTGCCCGATCGCCACGAACATCCCGGTGACGTCCAGCGTTGAGCCGTCGGACAGGCCCAGTCCGGTGACACCACCGTCACCGAGCACCTGATCAATGGTTACTCCGGTGCGCCAGCGGATCTTCTCGTTGCTCCGTGCCCGCTCAAGCATGATTTTCGAGGCGCGGAACTCGGCGCGCCGATGCACCACGGTGACCGACCGCGCGAACCGGGTGAGGAACGTGGCCTCCTCCATCGCGGAGTCCCCGCCGCCGATGACGGCGATGTCCTGGTCACGGAAAAAGAAGCCGTCGCAGGTGGCGCACGAGCTGACGCCGCGGCCGAGCAGTTCCCGCTCGCCGGGGACGTTCAGGTAGCGGGGTGCGGCACCCATCGCGAGTATCACCGACCGGGCCAGATGGGTCGTGCCATCGACGATGACCCGCTTGAGGTCACCGGCCAGCTCGATCGACGTGACGTCGTGGGGCCGCAGTTCGGCGCCGAACCGCTCGGCTTGGGTGCGGAACTGCTCCATCAGGTCCGGCCCCATGATCCCGTCACGGAAACCGGGGTAGTTCTCCACCTCGGTCGTGGTCATCAGGGCGCCGCCGTACTGGCTGCCCTCGAAGACGAGCGGTGCCAGCTGGGCACGCGCGGTGTAGATCGCGGCTGTGTAGCCAGCCGGACCCGAACCGATGATGATGACGTCCCGCATCCGCTCGCTCACGCCTGCCATAACGCGATCCTAGGGACCCCTGTTCCCGCGCCCCGGAGTCAGACCAGGGCGCGCAGGCCGTTGGTGAACACTTCGGCGGTGACGGCGTTGCCCAGCAGCGCGCGTTGGGCCAGGAAGGCGGGGCCCAGCGCGGCGAGCACCTGGGCGAGGTCGTCGGCGGCCAGGTCGGGGTCGAGGGTGCCGGCGCGTTGGCAGCGCCGCACCAAGGTGGTGAAGCGGGCGTGCAGTTCGCGGTGGTTCGCGGCCAGCCGGGTTTTGAGTGCGAGGTTACGCGCGGCTTCGGCCCACACCTGCACAGCGAGGCGGGCCAGCTCGGAGCTGTGTTCGGGCTGGTCGAGCACCGCGAACACGTGCGCGATGGCCTCGTGCAGGGCCGGTGGATCGCGGCGCTCGAGCGTGTCCAGACCAACGGTGATCTCGGTCAGCACCCCGTCGACGATGGCGGCGACGAGGTCGTCCTTGCTGGGGAAGTAACCGTAGACCGCGCCGGCGGACAGCCGGGCCTTAGCGCAGATCTCCTGCATCGAGGTGGCCACGAAGCCCTTCCGCGCGAAGCACGCGCGCGCGGCGTCGAGAACCTGGCGGCGTCGGGCGTCGCGGTAGCGCTGGGACACCGGGGGCATGCGAACCAGTATACCGAACGAAACCTCTGTTTGACAGCACTCTCGGTAACTGGTAGACCTGCTACAAATAGAACGTTGCCTCGTTTTGGAGGCGGGTCGTGATGAGCGAGTCCAGGATTCCCGAGCTGTCCGGTGGCGTCGGGGCCACGTCATTGGGGGTGGCGCGGCTGCGCGCGAAGGAGAGCGTTCGCCCGGATCGCCTCGCTGAGGATCCGTACGCCGACTACCTCACGGAAGTCGCCGCCGGGTCGTACTGGGCGGCGATGACACCCCAGGCCGGGTCGGACTTCCTCGCGTTGCTGGGCGATCAGGTCGCGGTCCGGACCCGGTTTTTCGACCGGGCCCTCCTGGCTGCCGTGGGTGGCGGGTGCGCTCAGGTGGTCCTGCTGGCGTGCGGGATGGACACCCGGGCGTTTCGGCTGGCGTGGCCGCCGGGCACGCGGGTCTTCGACGTCGACTTCGGCGAGGTGCTCGCCTTCCGGGACGCCGTCCTCGCCGCCCGCGATGTCACCCCGCGCTGCCAGCGCACGAGTGTGCCGGCGGACCTGCGCCAGGACTGGCCGACAGTGTTGATCGAAGCCGGCTTCGACCCCGCTCGACCGACCATGTGGCTGATCGAGGGCCTGCTTTACGCCCTGCCCGCCGCGGGAGCCGATGGGGTGCTTGCGGCGCTCAGCGGTGTGTCGGCGCCGGGCAGTGTGCTCGCGCTTGATCACATCGCGGACTCGCCGGTGCTGCGGGAGGCGCTCCGTGCCGTGTCGCCGGAGCTTGTCGCGCTGTGGCAGAGCGGGCCGAACGAGGATCTCGCCGCCTGGCTGAGCCGTTTCGGCTGGGCACCCACCGTGCACGACCTGCGTGACGTCGCCGCCGCCTACCACCGCACCCTGCCGGACGAACTCACCGCGGCGGGTGGGCGCGCCTGGCTGGCCACCGCCTCGCGCTAAGCGTTGCCGACCAGCCGCGAGCGTGTCGCTGCCGTGGACCTCGCCCGAATCGGGGCAGCATGGCGCGGGTGACTGCTAAACACGCCACCGCCAGCGTCTTCCTGTTCGCCTGGGTTGACGACGCCTGGCACGTCGGGCTCATCCGCCATCCTCGGCTCGGGAAGTGGATGTTGCCCGGTGGGCACGTCGAAGCGGATGAGAACCCCGCCGAGGCGGCGCTGCGCGAAGTCGCCGAAGAGACCGGCCTCGCCGCCTGGTTGCTGCCCGGCCCGGGGCTCGATGAGCCCGACGGTGCCGACGACCCCTCGGTGATCGTGCCGCTGTGGATCGTTGAGCAACGGGTGCGTGCCGAACGACGCGAACCCGAACCGCATGTCCACGTCGACCACCTCTACCTCGCTCTCGCCGAAGCGAGCGCGCCCGCATCCGAGGCCGAACTGCCGTTCGAGTGGTACCCCGCCGACCAGCTCGCCGCCGTGGACATGTTCGCCGACACCCGCGCTCGCGCCGCCTACCTGTTCGATCGGATCGATGTCCTGGCAGGGCCTGCGGTCAGTGTTGGAGTTGACGGACCCGATCGAGCTGAACGGTGAACTCCCGTACCCGCCGGTGGCGTTGCTTCCAGAGCACGGCGGGCCAGACATCCCTCAGGCGCGCGACGTAGTGCTCGGCTTAATCGATCCGATCCCACCCTGCCAGCGGCCCGCTCAGTGGGATGTCCTGCACAGCCCGGGTGATCTCGGCGAGCGCTGTGAGCGCCACGGTGATGTCCTCGGCCTCAAGCAGGGGACAGCCAGAGAGCAGGCTCATGCCGATGGCCGGCTGATCCGATGCCTCGTCGATCCACAAGGGACTCGGTGCGTAGTCGGCGCCGTGCTCGGCGAGCAGGGTCAGGGCACGCCACTCACGCTGGCGCTCGTCGAGTTTGTAGAGCTTGATGCAGAGAGAGCGACATAGCGGCCCCCCGAGCGAGGGCCCTCAGTGAAGGCCTCCTCGGTGACGCTGTGCGCGATACCGGTCACTCCGTCGGCGAATCCGACAGTGCACCCCGGCGCGGTGGCGACGGGCGGCCGGGCATGACGGCCCAGGATCTCCCGAAGGGTGGCGATACCACGGAAACGGTGTCTGCCTGCCATAGCTTCGCGCCTCACTTCCCGCTCGGCTGACCTGGTGTGGGCGCCTCGGTAAGGCGCGGCGCCCACAGTGGCAGCGGGGTCCATGTCGTCGGTATTGCTTCCCCGTCCCGCTTCGGATCACTCGATTTCCCGCGCGGCACTGGCAGAAGCACTCGACGTTTATTCGAGAATGGGAAAAAGTCGCAAAGGACATCGACCCGCTGCCGCGACACAAGAGCTAGACCTTCTCAGTGAGGCCGGGATATCGCACTTGTGGCCGAAGACGGGTCCGGATGTGCTGCGCGACCTGATGTCGCGCGTCCGCGGTGCACGCGAGGAGGTATCGATGTTCGGCCTCACTCGTAATATTTACACTGACGGAGGATTCAGGCCGTGTCAAGCGTGAGATCCTGCGCCCGCTGTTCGCGGCGTCCCAACGGGTATCCCCATCGAACCCGTCGGCTGGTTTGCGGATATTCACCTACAACTTCCCCTGCTCGTTCGCCATCGAGAAGATCGACCGGAGCTGCCGGGTGATGCTCTACGGCCACGGCAAACGGGGCACCGAAGGCCCGATATTCGTCTTCACCGACAACACACCCTACTGGGACTACTTCGCGGGGCAGATTCAGTGGCTGGAGCGGCTCGCCACGAGCCCACGCGAGCCGTGGACCAGCAAGGGGCTGGTCGTTCGGCCACTTCAGGAGGCGGACCTGGTTTGACACTCAGGAACGCAGCGCCACTCAGGAGCGCAGCGCCACGAACGGGCGCAGCGAGTCGGGGTTGCGCAGGGCGCTGGGGCTGAGCGCGCGCGCCGGGTCCATGCCAAGCAGGATCTTCTTCACCGGCACCTCGCATTTCTTGCCGTTGAGGGTGCGGGGCACCTCCTCGATCACGATGAACCGGTCAGGCACGTGCCGTGGCGACAGGCTCTCCCGCAGCGCCGCCCGCAGCCGCCGCTCGACTTCGGTCAGTGACACCCCGGCCGCGAGCACCAGGAAACAGAGCAGCTCGCCCTGCCGCCC
Source organism: Pseudonocardiaceae bacterium (assembly GCA_050699655.1). Classification (GTDB taxonomy): domain Bacteria; phylum Actinomycetota; class Actinomycetes; order Mycobacteriales; family Pseudonocardiaceae. The sequence goes on along the minus strand of JBOHFJ010000073.1, from coordinate 7,342 downwards.
GGCGCCCGAGGTGTCAATAACCGAGGTGTCAATAACCGAGGTGTCGATGCCCGAGGTGTCGATGCCCGAGGTATCGATGACCAGCGAGTCGAGCACCTCGTCCAGGGCCTCGACCACCGCGTAGAACTCGGCGGTGCCCATCCGCACACCACCGCGGTTGAGCGTGGCGTCCGACCGGCCGTAGATCACGCACGAGCCCCATGGCGTGATCTTGATCCAGTCACCGTGCCGCCACCGGCCTGGATAGGTGTCGAAGTACGCCTCGCGCAGCCGGGTGCCGTCCGGATCGGCCCAGAAACTGACCGGCATCGAGGGCATCGGCTTGGTGAGCACCAGCTCTCCCACCTCGTCGAGCAGCTCCACTCCGGCGCCGTCCAGGGCCGCCACCGCGGCGCCCAGCGCGCGGCAGGAGATCTCACCCTCCCAGACCGGCACGTCCGGCGCGGCGCAGACGAAGGCCGCGCACAGGTCGGTCCCCCCGGACACCGAGCAGGTCTGCACGCCCGGGCCGAGCTCCTCGGCGATCCAGCGGAACCCCTCCGGCGGCAGCGGCGCCCCGGTCGAGCCGACCGCCCGCAACGCGCTGAGGTCGCCTTGCGCGCCAGGCCGCAGGCCGGCTTTGCGGCAAGACAGGATGAACGGCGCGGACGTGCCGAAATAGCTGACCCGCTCCCGCGCCGCCAGCCGCCACAGCGCGCCGAGGTCGGGGTGCGCCGGGCTGCCGTCGTAGAGCACCACCGTCGTGCCCACCAGCAAGCCGCTGATCAGCAGGTTCCACATCATCCAGCCGGTTGTGGTGAACCAGAACACCCGCTGCCCAGGCCGGAGATCAGCCTGTAGCAGCCACGTCTTGAGGTGCTCCAGGACGATCCCGCCGTGGCCCTGCACGATGCCCTTGGGCAGCCCGGTGGTGCCCGAGGAATACAGCACCCACAGCGGGTGGTCGAACTCCACCGCCTCGAACACCAGTGGCGCTCCGGAGTGCGCCTTGAGGAGATCTTCCCAGCTCAGGACCGGTGAGTGGCAATTCGGGCTGGCGGCTCGCCGCCAATCAGCAGAGCCACTCACCAGCCCGCGGGGCAGGGTCACTGTCGCGGACAAGCTCGGTAGCCCCGCGCGTAGGGCGGCCACTGCGGACCGGATGTCGAAAGACTTGCCGCCGTAGGCGTAGGCGTCCACCGCGAGCAGCACGGTGGGCGTGAGCTGGGTGAACCGGTCGGCGATCGCCTGGACCCCGAAGTCCGGCGAGCAGGACGACCAGATGGCGCCCAGGCTGGCGGTGGCGAGGAAGGCCACCAGGGTGTCCGGCGAGTTCGGCGCCACCGCGACCACCCGGTCCCCCCGGTGAACCCCCAGCGCGGCCAGTGCCGAGCGCGCCGCGGCCACCCGCCGCCGCAGCAGCCCGAAGCTCAGTTGAGCCCGCGACCCGTCCTCCCGACGGAAGATCACCGCCAGGTCGTCGTCGCCCTTGCCTGGCCCAGCGGCTAGGGCGTGTTCGGCGTAGTTCAGTGTCGCGCCCGGAAACCACCGTGCCCCCGGCATCGACTCCTCGCGAAGCACCCGCTCGGCCGTAGCGTGGAAACGGACCCCGGCGAACTCGGCGAACGCCCCCCAGAACCCCTCCAGATCGGCCACCGACCAGCGCCACAGCTCCTCGTAGTCCGCCACGACGACCCCCCGGGTGGCTGCCAGCCAGCCGCGGAACGCCACCATCTGGGAGCGGGCGACCGCGGCCGGGTCGGGCCGCCAGAGGATCCGGGGATCGCGCACCTCAGCGCAAGTGGCTGGCGAACCAGTTGAGTGTGCGAGCCCAGGCCTCCGGCGCGATCGCCTGGTCGGTGTCGAAGCGGCAGTGCACCAGGTCGGTGGCCACTTGGGCGGAATGGGCTGCGTTCCGCAGCTTGTGCACCTCCTCCTCGGACACCTCGCCATCCTGGTCGTAGATGCCCAGCCAGGGGCAGCGCAAGTCGGGCGCGATGTCGACCAGCGGGGGCAAGCCCGGCGTCACCGGCGTCACCACGCCGATCCCGCCGATGGTCACGGCGGCACCGAGCTCACGCTGGGTGGCGACGATGAGCGCTACGGCACCGCCCAGTTCGAAGCCCACCACGCCGGTCCGATCGCCACGCACACCGCGCTGCGCCAGCCAGCTGAAGGCGGCGTCGGTGTCGGCGTGCAGGGACCGCGCGGTCAACCACTCGGCGTGCCTGCCCCCAGTGTTCGCGTCACTGGGTAACTCCCTGGGCAGCTCATCGATACCATCTCGGTGGTAGAGATGCGGGATCACAGCCAGCCAGCCCTCACCGGCCAGCCCGGCGGCGAGCCGCCAGACGGCGTCGGTGACACCGCGGGCCTGCGGCCCGACGACGATGCCGCCGCGGACCGCGGATTCCGGGGTAGCGACAGTCAGCCGCAACCGAGTACCGTCTGATAGCGGGATCCGCTCAAGGCTACGCTGTGTCATGGCCCCACCCATCCTCGACGGTGAACACAGGGTGAGCGGGTAGCATACCCACTCAGCGGTAATGACCTCGGAAAATCACCTGTTCGTGCTGTGCGATGGCACCCGTGGCGGCGCGGGTGAGCGCCCCCCTGACCTATCGCGACGAGTGCCGAAGAGGAGCCCGCTGATGACCGCGCTCACCAGGGCCGATCTCTACTCGTTGGCCGGGTACGTCCCCGGTCGCAGCATTCCGGCAGCGTTGCGATTGGCCAGCAACGAGGTGCCCGCGGGCCCGTTGCCCAGCGTTATCGCGGCGATCTCCGATGCCGCCGCGGGCGTCAACCGCTACCCGGATGACCGGGCCACCGCGTTGGTGGACCGGCTCGCGTCGCGGTTGGGCGTGCCAGCGTCCCAGCTCGCCGTCGGCTGTGGGTCCTCAATGCTGTGCCAGCAACTGGTGCAGGCCACCTGCGGACCGGCCGACGAGGTGCTCTTCGCCTGGCGCTCGTTCGAGCTCTACCCGGTCATCGCTCAGGTCGCTGGGGTTCGGCGGCGCACGGTCCCGTTACGCGCCGACCACCGGCATGACCTGGCCGCGATGCTCGACGCGATCACTCCGGCGACCCGGTTGGTGATCGTCTGCAACCCCAACAACCCTACCGGCACGGCCGTGCGGGGCGAGGAACTGATCGCCTTCCTGGACGCGGTGCCCGACGGCGTCTTGGTCGTTCTCGACGAGGCCTACCACGAATTCGTCACCGATTCCGAGGTTCCCGACGGCATGGCGCTGTGTCGTGATCGGGGCAACGTCGCGGTGCTCCGGACCTTCTCCAAAGCCTATGGGCTGGCCGGCCTGCGGGTCGGGTATTGCGTTGCGCCGGAAACGGTCACCGCGGCGCTGCGCCTGGTGGCTGTGCCGTTCAGCGTCAACTCGCTGGCCCAGGTCGCCGCCCTGGCCAGCCTCGACGTCGAGGACGAACTACTGGCGCGCTGTCGGGGAGTGGCCGCCGAGCGGGATCGGGTGCGCGCGGAGCTGCTCGCGTTGGGCTACCCCGTGCCTGACTCGCAGGCCAACTTCGTCTGGCTGCCGCTGGCTGAGCGGACAAGCTCCTTCGATGAGCACTGCCTAGCGCACAAGATCGTGATCCGCCCATTCCCCGGCGACGGCGCCCGCATCACCATCGGCACCCAAAGCGAGAACAACGCCTTCCTCACCACCACAAAGGCCTGGCTGGCCCGACATGGAGACATATCGGGGTAATCGGCTCCCCATTGGCCCGATATGGCTCCATGTCGGGTTGACGCCCGCGGCGGCGGAGGTTAGCCGCCGATGTAGCTCATTTCGACCTTGGGGAGGTTGGGGGTTGCGGTGGTGCGGTGGGCTGAGTAGCGGTCGGTTCGGCGGCGCCAGATGTCGGTGATCTGGTTTTCGATCTCGTCATCGCTGGCGCCGCCGCGCAGCGGGGCGCGCAGATCGTGACCGAGCCCGGCGAACAGGCAGGTGTACAACTCGCCCTTGGCGGAGAGCCGGGCCCGGGTGCAGGTGCCGCAGAACGGCTGAGTGATCGAGGTGATCACGCCGACCTCGCCGGCCCCGTCGAGGTAGCGGTACCGCGCGGCCACCTCGCCGACGTAAGTGGGATCCACTGGCGCGAGGCGCCACGCGGCATCGATTGCGCTCACGATCTCCGCCGCCGGGACGACCTCGTCCATCCGCCAGCCGTTGGTGCCCCCGACGTCCATGAATTCGATGAAGCGAACGAGGTAACCGTGTTCCCGCCCGAAGGCGGCGAGATCGAGGATGCTCTGGCCGTCGTTCACGCCGCGCTTGACCACTGTGTTGACCTTCACCGGAGTCAAGCCGGCGTCAGCGGCGGCGGCGATTCCGTCCACGACCCGGGACAGCGGGATCTTCACATCACTGATGGCGCGAAACGTCCGCGCATCGAGTGAATCCAGGCTCACCGTCACTCGGGTGAGCCCGGAGTCCCGCAGCGCGAGCGCTTTTTTCGCCAGCAGCGACCCGTTGGTTGTCATGGCCACGTCGTCCACGCCGTCAATCCCGACCAGTTGCGCGACCAGCCGTTCAATACCGGGCCGGAGTAACGGTTCCCCCCCGGTGAGCCGAAGTTTCCGGACACCCAGGCCAGCGAATATCCGGGCCAGCCGAGTGATCTCCTCGAAGGTGAGGAGCTCCGCGGGGTCCAGGAACGAGAAATCGGTGCCGAAGACTTCGCGGGGCATGCAGTAGCGGCAGCGGAAGTTGCACCGGTCGGTCACCGAGATCCGTAAGTCCCGTAGGCCGCGGCCGAGCTGGTCGCTGAAAGTGGTCATAGCGTCCATTGTCGCTGGTGAAGTAATGCTGGCTGCTACGCGTGGTCACTAGCCCCGGGTGGGCACCCGCAGCGCGATCGTGGTGCCGGTGCCCGGGACGAGGTCCGCGGCCAAGCTGTAGCGCTCGCCGAACCTGTCGCGCAGCTGAGAATCAATCCTGCCGAGGGTGGCCGGCAGATCGTCGTCCTCTCGTCCGGGTCCGTTGTCCTCGACGGTGATCAGGCAGTCGGGCCCGTCCAGGCGCGCGGAGAGCGTCACGGTGCCACCGAGCTGTTTGTGCTCGATGCCCCGCACCGCGTTGTCGACGAGTTGCTGCAGGGCCAGGAAGGGCAGCGCCACGGGCAGCGCGCCGGGCGCGACGTGCAGCTGCACCTGGAGCCGTTCCCCGAAGCGAGCCCGCTGCAGCGTCAGGTAACGCTCGATGTTCTCCAGCTCGTCGTCCAGCGTGGTCTCGTTGCCGCATCGCAGCGAGTACCGGGCGAACTCGGCGAAAACGATCAGCAGGTCATGGGCTCGGGACGGGTCGGTGCTGATCAGGGCGACGATGGTGCTGACCGTGTTGTGCAGGAAGTGCGGGGAGATCTGGTCCCGCAGCGTGCGCAGCTCGGCGCGGACCTGCGCGACGGCGCGGTCCAGCTCGGCGACCATCCGCTGGTCGTCCCGCTCGGGGCGCTCGTGGGCCCGGAGCACGACCGGCGCCCGCACCGCCGCCACATGCTTGGCGGGTCGCAGCCCGCGCCAGGAGGGATGCCCGAGCCGGCCCTGGGCGGACCATTGCCGATAGGACACCTCGCCCAGCAGCAGCGGAGCCACCCAGTGCACCACCCGGCTGGGCTCCGCCGCCATGTCATCGAGGAAGGGACTGCTCGGTGCGGCCAGTTGGGTCAACCGGTCGCGCAACTCCTGGCGAGCCGCTTCGCTGAAACCGGTACTGACTTGCCCGACGTATCGCAGGCCCTCTTCGGTGGGCACGCCGAGCAGCAGCGCGCCGAGCGCGTCGGCGCGGCGGCGTTCGGGAACCCACCCGCCGATGATCACTTCCTGGTTCTGCCGCAGCGTGGTCTGCACCCAGCTGCGGGAACGGCCGGGCTGATAGATCGATTCGATGCGCTTGGCGATCACACCGTGCAGGCCGTGCTGGGCAGCGGTGTCCAGCACGGCCTGGCCGTCGGTGTCCAGGAAGCAGGGCGGTGCCACGACCGGTCCCCCGGCGAGCTCGAGCTCCGCCAGCAGCTCCCGGCGGCGCCGGTAGGGCAGCTCGACGGTGGACTGGCCATCCAGGCTCAGCAGGTCGAATGCGTAGTAGATCACCGGCGCCCGGCGCAGCGCCACTGACGTGGGGTGTTGCAGGTTCATCCGCCGCTGCAGCCGCGCCAGGCTGGGCCGGCCGCAGGAATCCAGTGCGACGATCTTGCCGTCCAGCAGCATCCGGTGCCGCCCAGCGAACGCCTCGAGCTCGGGGTATGCGGTGGTGATGTTGCGGTGCGTGCCGCTGAACAGGCACATCCGTCCCGCCTGCGCGCTGGCCAGGCAGCGGTTGCCGTCCCAGTCGAACTCGAAGGCCCAGCCTGGCCCGATCGGCAGCGGACCCGCGACCGGCAACATCGGCCGCACCAGATCTGACATCGTCGCCTGTCCATCACTTGTCCGGGGCCGCTTGTCTCGGGCCGCTTGTCCGGGGCCGCATGTCTGGGGCCGCGCTCACCGGCGCCGGTGAGCGCGCTTGTCGGCTGTGTCGGCGGACTTGCGCTGCTTGGGTACGCTCACCCGCTCGCCGCGGGCCGCCTGGGCGGTTTCGACCGAGGTCTGTAGTGCCGTGATCAGGTCCATCGGCGGGGTGGGTGGCGCTGGCTCCGGCTGGGCAGCGACGTCCTGGCCGGTGGTCTTGGCCTCGATGACGGACAGCAGGGCCTCCCGGTACCCGTCCTGGTAGGAATCGGGCGCGAAATCGCTGGCCATCGCCTCGATGAGGGTGTCGGCCATCCTCAGCTCCGCCTCGCTGACGGAGGCTTCGCGGTCCAGCACGTCGAACTGGGCCTTGCGCACCTCATCTGGCCAGACCATCGTCTGCAGCGCGAGCACACTCCCCCGAGGCCGCAGCACGGCCAGCGACTCCTTGTTCCGCAGCGCGATCTTGGCCAGGCCCACGCGTTGGGTGCTCTCCAAGGCGGCTCGAAGCAGCTCATAGGGCTTGCGACCGGCCGGCTCGGGTTCCAGGTAGTACCCGCGAGCCAGCGCGAGCGGATCGACCTGGCTAGCGGGCACGAAGGCGGCCAGCTCCACCATCTTGGTGGTGGGCAGTGGCAGGTTCGCGAAATCCTCGTCGGTCAGCATCACCGTCTCGCCGGAGGGCAGCTCGAAGCCCTTGGCAAGGTCGGCGTAGGCGACCTCCTCGCCACACACCGTGCACATCCGCTGGTAGCGCACCCGGCCGGCGTCCGCACCGTGCACCTGGTGAAAGGACACATCCCGGTTCTCCACAGCCGAGTACAACCGAACCGGGATGCTCACCATCCCAAACCCCACCACACCCCTCCACACCACCTGCACCCCCCCACCCTAGCT
>JBOHFJ010000072.1:0-16574 GCA_050699655.1 Pseudonocardiaceae bacterium | reverse complement strand
GCGCTGGCCCCGAGCGGGGGCGTTGGGGCCGCTGATCCGACAGCCGGATGGCACGGTGTACCCCTCGGCGCGGCTGCTGCCCGCGCTGGGCCGCGGCATCGGGCACGCGCTGCTCGGCCCGGTCTGGCCAGGCAACCCGTGGACCACGGCGTACCGGCAGTCCGACGCCGCGCTGGGGGAGCGCACCGCCCAGTGGCTGTCCGGCTCGTGCCTGCTGCTGCGCCGGGTCGCGTTCGAGTCCGTCGGCGGGTTCGACTCCCGCTACTTCATGTACTTCGAGGACGTCGACCTCGGCGAGCGGTTGGGCCGCGCCGGGTGGCTCAACGTCTACGTGCCCAGCGCGGAAGTCACCCACCTCGGTGGGCACGCCACTAGCCGAGTGCCCGAGCAGATGCTCGCCGAGCACCACCGCAGCACCTACCGCTACCTCGCTGACCGCCACCCCGGCCCGCTGCGCGCTCCGCTGCGGCTGGCGCTGCGAGCTGGGCTGGCCGGCAGGTTGCGCCTGGTGCGCCGGGCGGCCCGGGGTGCCTGACGTGATGGCGCATCCCGTGCTGCCGGGTGTGGAGGCTGTGGTGCTGGTCGGGGGCTTGGGTACCCGGATGCGCCCGCTCACCTTGTCCGCGCCCAAGCCGATGCTGCCCACCGCCGGCGTGCCGTTTCTCGCTCACCTGCTGGGTCGGATCCGCGCCGCCGGCGTGCGGCACGTGGTGCTGGGCACCTCGTATCGCGCCGAGGTGTTCGCGACCCACTTCGGTGACGGGTCCGCCCTGGGCCTGGTGCTGGACTACATCGTCGAGGACGAGCCGCTGGGCACCGGGGGCGGGATCCGCAACGTTGCGCCCGCGCTCAGTGAGCCCGATGTGCTGGTGTTCAACGGTGACGTGCTGTCCGGCCTGGATCCGGCCGAGGTGCTGCGAACCCACCGCGACGCGAAGGCCGATGTGACACTGCACCTGGTGCGGGTACCCGATCCGCGGGCCTTCGGCTGCGTGCCGATCACCGCGGACGGCCGGGTGCTCGAGTTCCTGGAGAAGACCGACGACCCCCCGACCGACTTGATCAATGCCGGCTGCTACGTGTTTCGCCGGGAGGTGATCGACTCGATCCCGGTGGGGCGCGCGGTGTCGGTGGAGCGGGAGACCTTTCCCGGGTTGCTCGCCGCCGGCGCCCGCCTGCACGCCCACGTGGACGCCTCTTATTGGCGTGACCTGGGCACCCCGGCCGCCTTCGTGCAGGGCTCCGCCGACCTGGTGCGCGGCCTGGCACCTTCACCTGCGCTGCCCGGGCCGGTGGGGGAGGCGCTGCTGCTGCCTGGCGCCACCGTGCACCCGGACGCGCGAGTCGAGGGTGGCTCGGTGGTGGGGGCGGGTGCCGTGGTGCGGTGCGGGGCGCGGGTGCTCGGCTCAGTGCTGATGGACCGTGCCGAGGTCGGTCCTGGTGCGCACGTGCAGCGCAGCGTGCTGGGCGTGGGGGCGCAGGTGGGCGCGGGTGCGGTGCTGCACGACGCGGTGATCGGTGACGGTGCCGTGGTGGGAGCGCGCTGCGAGCTGCGGGATGGCCTGCGGGTCTGGCCGGGAGTCGTGCTGGCCGACGACGGCGTGCGCTTCTCCGCCGATGTCTGAGACCTGCTCGCAGGGTCGAAGCATGGGCACCGAGACCTGCTCGCGGTCTTGGACCCCGCAGCGCCCGATGGATCTCTGTGCCGTGCTGGCTCCGCTGCGCCGCGGTCGGGGTGACCCCACGATGCGGGTGGACGCCGACGGCACCGTGTGGCGCGCGGGCAGCACTCCGGCAGGTGCCGCGACCCTGGCGCTTCGGAGCGAGGACGGCGCCGCGGTGCATGCCACCGGATGGGGACCGGGCGCGGCCTGGGCGCTGGACGGGCTGCCCGCGCTGCTCGGAGCTGACGACGATGACAGCGCCTTCGTCGCGCACCACCCGCTGATCGCGCAGGCTCGGCACCGGCTGCCCGGCCTGCGTCTGGGCGCCACCCGCCGGGTGTGGGACGTGCTGGTTGCCGCGGTGCTGGAACAGAAGGTCACCAGCGTGGAGGCGCGACGTTCCTGGCGGGAGCTGTGCTGGCGTTTCGGGGAACCGGCACCGGGTCCCGCCCCGCTGTGGTTGCCGCCTGGTCCGGCGGCGGTGCGCGCGATCCCGGATTGGGAGTGGCACCGCGCCGGGGTGGACCGATCCCGGCGCCGGGCTCTGCTGGCGGTGGCCGCGGTGGCACCCCGGTTGGAGAGTGCGGTGGCGCTGGCCGGACAGGCCGGCCGCGATCTGCTGCGCACGGTTCCCGGGATTGGGATCTGGACGGCGGCCGAGGTGGCCCAGCGTGCCTGGGCGGATGCCGACGCGGTGAGCGTCGGTGACTATCACATTCCGTCCGTCGTCGGTTACGCGCTGGTCGGCAGGCCGCTGGACGATGCGGCCATGCTTGAGATCCTCGCGCCTTACGTGCCTCAGCGGCACCGGGCCGTGCGCTACGTCGAAGCCTCTGGATTCAGGCGTCCCCGTTTCGGCCCCCGACGGTACCCCCGGGACTACCGTGAGATGTAACCTGTTCCGCTACTGCTGCCGTCCGAACAACCGGTACCCCGCGCCAGGCTGGAAGTGTGCGGAGTCGTCGCGGTGCCGACCCCGGCCGAGCAACTTGCTGAGGAAGCCGGTGCGGCGGGATGGTGAATCGCGCTCGGCGATGAGCAAGGCGGCTTGGCATGAGGCGCACCGTCTACCCGGTGGTGAGACCATGGATGCGACACACACCGTCGTGCCGCACAGCGCCGCATATCGGCCGGAGCCACCCGACATCCCGGTTATCACGTCGTCTTCGCTAATTGCATGATCTATGTTTTCAGAGCCACAGGTAAACCAGGTCACGAATGGCGTTCTGGCCCTTGCGGAGTCCATCTCTATGGTCCTTTGCTTGCCGATTTCATCGGTCCTGCAACCGCGCTATCCGACTAGCTTAGTCGCGGCTAATGAAGAACCAGCGCTGCTACTCAGGTCATGAGGATCCGCGCGAGGCCGCATGGCTGTTTTCCAGTTCCGCAGCGCGGCAACCGCTAGGTCAGCTACCGCGTTGTACGCAGTACGAACCGTCCCGACCATTGCTCAACGCCCCTACTCTCGCGCGCCGGTCACTCGTGTGGGTGCCTTGGGCGCATTCGAAGATAGAATGTAGCACGTCCTCGCGCACGCGTCAATGCACGTGCAATTGCGGATGCAAGTACTGGATGCTGACCTGGGTTGGTTGGCGTCCGAGGTGCTCAGCGGAGCACAGGCACGGTGTCGATGGCAAGGAGACTTCATGACCACCCAGCGGTGTGGGGCACCCGCGAGCGGCCGGCGACTGTGACCCTACTCGCCACCGACCGCGGCGGTGCCCGCCGGTGACAGCGTGGAATTTCACGCGATGGGGTGCGCCTGACGTATCCACCGGGCGTTGCTCGTGCTCCTTCCGGTAGTGGTTGGTGCTGAGCTTGGCCAGACCCATGAGTAGGGACCCATGAGTAGGGACCCATGAGAGGGACACTGAGAAGATGCGACTTTCCCGGCAAGAACACCTCAATCAGGCGCTCATGGGGATTCCGCGACGCGCGGAGAGCACGGACCGTTCCATCCTGGCGATGACGTTCGTCTCGGCCGGGTCGTTCTCCGCCATGCTGCACTCGACAGACCATCAGATCCTCTACGGGCGCAGGGGAACCGGGAAGACCCACGCCCTGCTCTACTTGAGCAACCTCATCGAACGCACCGGTGACGTGCCGGTGTACCTGGACTTGCGCACCATTGGCTCGGCCGAGGGCATGTACACCGACAGCAACCTGAGCCCGACGGTGCGCGGAACCCACCTGCTGGTGGACACCCTCGAGGCGATCCACGAAGAATTGCTTTCGGTGGCCTTCGGGCCCGAGGTCGGTGACCAGAACGCTCTGCTGCTGGCGCTGGACGCGCTGGCGGAGGCGGCGACCGCCGTCAAGGTCGTCGGTGAGGTGCAGCAGGAGACCACCGTCGGTGGCTCGGTCGGGTCGTCCGTGGGCCTCGAGCTGACCGCGTCGCCGACGTCGCCGAACGCCAAGCTGTCCGTGTCACGGCGGCAGTCGGCCACGGCGCAGAGCCGGTCGCTGCGCACTGGAATCGAGCGGCATCATGTGGTGTTCGGACCGCTCAGCAGGGCGCTGCGCGGCATTACCAGCGCGTTGGGCGGTGCGCGGTTGTGGCTGCTGCTGGACGAGTGGAGCAGCGTCCCGCTTGACCTCCAGCCCCTGCTGGCGGACCTGCTGCGCCGAGCGGTCCTGCCGACCATGGGCATCACGGTGAAGTTCGCCGCGGTCGAGCGCCGCTCACGGTTGCGCCAGCCCTCGATCAACGGGGACTACGTCGGGATCGAGGTCGGCGCCGATGCGGCTTCCGCGGTCAACCTCGACGATCTCATGATCTTCTGCAATGCCCGCAGCCACGCCCAGGAGTTCTTCGGGCAGCTATTCCACAACCACACCAGCGCACGACTGGCCAAAATGATCTACGATCCGCCGCCGGATCCGGCCAGCTTCATTGAGGTCACCTTCTGTCGCAACACCTTCTCTGAGCTGGTGCGCGCGGCGGAGGGCGTGCCTAGGGACGCGATCAACATCGCCGCGCTGGCCGCGCAGCACGCCCGCGACGAGCCGATCAGCCTGGCGGACGTGCGCCGGGCGGCCCGGGACTGGTACCTGCGCGACAAGCAGACCGCGATCAACGCGAACGAGCCGGGCCGCCAGATGCTGCGCCTGTTGATCGACGAGGTGGTGGGCCGGCGCCGCTCCCGCACCTTCCTGCTGGACCAACTAGACGCGCGGCACGAGACGATTGACGAGCTCTACGACGCGCGCCTGCTGCACGTGCTGCAACGCGGCATCGTGGATTCGAAAAGTCCGGGGACGCTCTATGACGGGTTCGCTATCGACTACGGGTGCTATGTCGACCTGCATGTCAGGCCGCGGGATCGCGGCGGTTGGCTGAGCTCACCAAAAGGCGTCCCTTCGGATGAGCTTAGCCTTGCCAAAGAAGCCCTCAGTCTGGCCACGCTGGAATGAGGCAATGCTGAGGGCTGGCCGGCAAGCTCGTTGAGCGCGGTGTCCGGGCGGCCCATCCTGCGCTGCGTACTCGATCGGTGACGCTAGGCCGTAGGCGGCTTTCGGTACTCGACCGCTGGTCGCGGACCGGATTAGCCCAGTGGCGATGCAACACTAAAGAAGCTATCCTGCACCCGAGTGAGTTAATGTTAATCTCACTTGTTGTAACTACCTGATCCGGAATGCTATGAGTGGTTGGAGGTGACTGATGGCTCCTGTCCGCACCATCGTGTCTGCCCTCGCGGGTCTGCGCGACGGCGTCGAGATCGGCAGGTACGGCGCGGAAGTCGGCTGAAGTTCCGCCCAGCTGAGTTCCGCAATCCGCCCAATCCTCCCGAACAGTAGGCACTGATCTGGGCTGCGGGCGGGGGAGGACGCAGCCCTTGAGCCACGAATGGAGGACGGTAGGGATATGCGATGGACATGAGATGGCGCCCGTCGGGTGCGGTGCTGACGAGCGGACGAGCCGTGGCTTCGGCGTGCTTCGTCGGCACTCTCGCGTTCATCGCCGGGGTGGCGGGGGCGACCGTGGTGGGCACGGCGTCGTTCACACCAGATCTCGGCACGTTGCTCGGCGGTCTCGTGCTGGCGGCGGCGTTCGGGATCGCACGAGCGCTGGCGATCGAGGTCGAGGTCCGTCGCGACACCGCGCGGATCACTCCCACCGAGATCCCGCTGATGTTCGGCTTGCTGTACCTCCCTGGCCCGGTCGTGCTGGCCGCCTATGTCGGCGTTACGCTCATCGCCCGGTTGCTGCGCCGCGACAGCTGGTCCAAGCTGCTGTTCAACCTCTCCTATGCGACCCTCACCGTCGCGCTCACCGACCTCACGGCTCGCTTGCTGTTGGAGCCCACCTGGCCCGGGCTGCCGCGCTGGGGCGCGGTGCTCGCCGGGTTCGTCATCGCGCACGCCATCACCTCCTGGCTGACCTGGGTCTTCATCGTGCTGCTGGACCGCAGGCGCCCTGGCGAGAATGCGCGCCCGGTGGTCCACCTCTACCTCACCGGCCTGCTCAACGCCACGCTCGGGCTCACCGCCGCGGAGACGGTGCGGGCAGTGCCCTGGGGTGCGGTGCTAGTGGGCCTACTGGTGGTGACGGTGGCCGCTGTGTACCGCGCCTACTACGGACTCCTGCGTGACCACCGTGACCTTGGTGTGCTCAACGACCTCAGTCTGGGGGTGGCGGTGGCTGGGCGGGGTGCGGATGACGGGGCGCCAGAACTGGATGACGGTGTCTGGAGTACCGCCATGGAGCTGGCCCGGGAACAGCTCAACGCCACCCGCGTCGTACTGCACCGGATAACCGCACGGGGCGGGCCGCACACGGTGGTCGCCGGTCTGGCGCTGCCCGCTCCGCTGTCGCGTCGCGACGTCGCCGCCGTCCTGTCCCCTGACCCGCGCGCGACGGTCGTTGCCGTTGCCGACCCGCTGACGGCCGCTGGTTCGCCTGCGCCGCGGGTGGCGACCGGGCAGGTACGGCGGCTGGTGGGCGGTTGTGGGGATCTGGGAGTTGCCTCGATCCTAGACCTCAGGGCTGTCTCGGAGATGCTGGTGGTGCCCCTGTGGGGGGCTGATCAGCTCCTGGGCGTCATTGAGGTGCATGATCGGCAGAGCCGAGTGCGTGGCTTCGGGTCAGCTGACGTGCGCTTGGTCGAGACGCTGGCCAGCCATCTCGCCACCGCGCTGGACAACTGCCGGCTGCTGGCTCAACTGCGCCACGACGCCTACCACGACAGCCTCACCGACCTGCGCAATCGACTCGGTTTCCGGGAGGCCGCCAATGAGGTGCTGCGCTGGGACTCGACACCGTGCGCCGTGATCGCCATTGAGCTTGGGTTGTCGTCCTCGGTGAACGATGCGCTGGGCCACGTCTGGAGTGATCGAGTCATCCTGGGCGCGGGCGAGCGGCTTCGCCATGCCCTACCGGACCAGGCGCTCACCGCCCGGCTTGCGGGGGACACGTTTGCCGCGCTGCTTCCGGACGCTTGCCCGCAACGGGCGCTGCAGGTGGCCGAGCAGGTGCAGGCGGCGCTGAGTGAGCCCTATCCGGTCGACAAACTCACCGTGGAGTGCGACGCGGTGGTCGGCGTGGCGCTGACTGGGATCGAGCCCACGCGGGATGCGGACACCCTGCTAAAACGGGCCGATGTGGCCTTACGCGCCGCACGCGGCGGTGACGAGACCGTCCGCAGCTACCTGCCCAGCATGGGCCAGGCCCTGCTGCGCCGTTTCCAGCTCGTCACCCAGTTCCGCCACGCGTTGGACACCGGGCGGGTCGACGTGTACTTCCAACCTCAGCTGGCGCTGTCCACCCGCCAAGTGATCGGGGTGGAGGCGCTGGTGCGCTGGCACCATCCGGAATTCGGGATGGTCGACCCAGCGGAGTTCGTCCCCCTCGTCGAGACCACCGGCTTGATCAATCCGCTCACCGACTATGTGCTTGACCGCTCCCTGGCGCAGTGCCGCGGCTGGCTGGACCGTGGGCTGTCGCTGTCGGTCGCGGTCAACCTCTCGGTGCGCAACTTGGCCGACACCGGGTTCCCTCGCCGGGTGGCCGACGCCCTGACGCGGCACCGGGTGCCCGCCGCGCTGCTGAGTTTCGAGCTCACTGAATCGGCGGTGATGAGTGATCCGGAGCGCGCGTTACCGGTGTTGTGCGAGCTACACGGGCTGGGTCTGCGCATCGCGGTGGATGACTTCGGCACCGGATACTCCTCGCTGACCTACCTGCGGCGCCTGCCGGTCGACGAAGTCAAGATTGACAAGAGCTTCGTGCTGGGGATGGCCAGTGATCTCGGTGACCTTGCGGTGGTCCGCGCCATCGTCGACCTCGGCCACTCGCTCGGGTTGATCGTCGTCGCGGAAGGCGTCGAGCAGGATGCCACCCGGGACCTGCTGATAGAGATGGGCTGCGACGTCGCGCAGGGTTACCTGTTCTCTCGCCCGCTGGGGTCGGACCGCTTCGAGGCATGGTTGGCCGCCCGGACCGTCCGCGCCGCCGGAGCGCGCGCGCAGACCGTGCTCACCCTGCTCCGGTGACCGCTGAACTTAAGGCGCGCCGTGCTGGCGGCCCTGGCTTGACTGAGGAGCGTCGGGCCGACGCCCTGGCGGTGCGGCGGACCGGTTCGGGGTTGTGTAGAGTCAGCGTCACCGCGCTCGTCTGGTCGGCCTGAACGACAAGAACGGCGAAGAATACTGCCCCAATAGCTCAGACGGCAGAGCGTCTCCATGGTAAGGAGAAGGTCTACGGTTCGATTCCGTATTGGGGCTCGCAGGGGGGTGCTCCGAAGGTGGTGCAGCCCGTGAAGGCGGTGTAGCTCAGTCGGAAGAGCAAGCGGCTCATAATCGCTGTGTCGCCGGTTCGAGTCCGGCCACCGCTACCATCGGTCCAGCCTGTGAAGCGCTGGACGGCGCAGACCCCCACCGCAGGTGATGACAGCTTCGCTGAGAGAGAGGTACCCGTGGCCGCCACTGATGTTCGACCCAAGATCACGCTGGCGTGCGAGGAGTGCAAGCACCGCAATTACATCACCAAGAAGAACCGTCGCAACGACCCCGACCGGCTCACGCTGCGCAAGTACTGCCCGAACTGCAACACGCACCGGGCACACCGCGAGACCCGCTGACCCGGTTTGCGTCGACGGTTGACGTGCGGATGGCACTGGACCCCGCCCTGCTCGGCCGGTGTTACCCCGCGCCCGGTACCTACCAGGTGGGACGCGAGCAGATCCGGGAATTCGCTGAGGCCATCGGCGACGACGACGCCGTCTACCGTGATCCCAGTGCCGCCCGTGCATGTGGGTACTCTGATGTGATCGCGCCGCCCACGTTCGCGATCATCTTGACGTTCCGGGCGCAACGGGCACTGTTCTGCGACCCCGAGTTTGGTCTGGACTATAGCCGGGTGGTGCACGGCAAGCAGTCGTTCACCCACCACCGGCCGATCCAGGCTGGTGACGAGCTGGCCGCGACGCTGCACATCGATGATGTCCGCGCCATGGGAAGCAACGACATGCTCACGGTGCGCTGCCAGATCTCTGATGCGGCCGGCGATCCGGTGACGACGGCCAAGTCCGTGCTGGTGCTCCGGTGGGAGGACCGGTGAGCCGGCGCCGCCGAGGTGAAGTGACTGCGGGCGAGGAGCTTCCTGGACTGCAGGTTCGTCTCACCCGGGCCGACTTGGTCCGCTATGCCGGAGCCTCCGGCGACTTCAACCCGATCCATTGGAGCGAGCGGGTCGCTCAGGAAGTCGGGCTGCCTGACGTGATCGCCCACGGGATGCTCACCATGGCGCTGGCCAACCGCTTGGTGACGGCCTGGGCCGGTGACCCGGGGGCGGTGGTGGCGTGCTCGGTCCGCTTTACCCGCCCGGTCGTGGTGCCCGATGGTGCCGAAGGCACGCTCCTGGAGCTGTCCGGCACGGTGGCGCAACAACGTGATGACGGTACCGTCATCGTCACCATCAGCGCCCGCTGCGCCGGCCAAACCGTCCTTGGCCAGGCCAGCGCCACCATCGCGCTGGCCTGAGCCTGCCCAGCTCCGCATGGAGCGTGGGGGCGTTGGAGGGTGGCGACCGCGTTGGCCTACACTGCATGGACCGGGGGTCCTGGTCAAAGGGGTGTAGCTCAACTGGCAGAGCAGCGGTCTCCAAAACCGCAGGTTGCAGGTTCAAGTCCTGTCGCCCCTGCGTTGTTGTCAACCAACGGCGTTGTCATCCACCGACACCGCTAGTCTGTACCAGCTAATCGGAGGATCACCAGCGTGAGCGAGGATCGCGCCCACGAGACGCAGGACTGGTTGGAGCAGTCTGGGTACTCGCCCGACGTCTCGCTGCCCGCTGATGCCGTGCGCCCGGTGCGATCCACCAGTCGTCCAATCGGGGCTCAGCGGCCCGCTGACCCTGGCAAGGGTCATCCGACTAGGGCTCGGGACGCTGCCGAGGCCAAGCCTGCCGCGCCGGCCCGGCTGATTCAGTTTCTCCGTGAGGTCGTTTCCGAGCTCAGCAAGGTCATCTGGCCGACCC
The DNA here is from genome assembly GCA_050699655.1 of Pseudonocardiaceae bacterium. Taxonomy (GTDB): domain Bacteria; phylum Actinomycetota; class Actinomycetes; order Mycobacteriales; family Pseudonocardiaceae. The sequence continues at coordinate 6,434 of JBOHFJ010000072.1, read as the reverse complement.
GTCGGGAGCTGGTGGTCTACACCACCGTCGTGCTGGTCTTCGTCAGCTTTATGGTGGCATTTGTCGCGTTGCTCGACATGGGGCTGGGCCGGGCCGTGCTGACCGTGTTCGGCTGATGCCGGGTACCTGGGCGCGACGTTGATGACCAGCAAGGCATGACGCAAGCAAAGAAAGCGAGACCGACTGTGACTTTCCCCGGAGAGACTTCCGCCGAAGACGGGCAGGAGCTGACGGGGCTGCTCGCTGTCGATACGCCCGAGCTCGCTGCACCCGAGCGCGGCGAGGCCATTGCCGAAACGGACGGGGACGCGGAGGTGGCGCGGCTCGAGCCACCAGAGCCGCTCGACCCGGTCGAGGAGTTCCGAGCCGCGCTGGCCAAGGCTCCCGGCGAGTGGTACGTGGTGCATTCTTACGCTGGCTACGAGAACAAGGTGAAGGCGAACCTGGAGACCCGCACCCAGACTCTGGATGTCGAGGACTACATCTTCCAGGTGGAAGTGCCCACCGAAGAAGTCACCGAGATCAAAAACGGGCAGCGCAAGCAGGTGCAGCGCAAGGTGCTGCCCGGTTACATCCTGGTCCGGATGGATCTCAACGATGCCTCCTGGAGCGCGGTGCGCAACACGCCGGGGGTCACCGGGTTCGTCGGTGCCACCTCGCGGCCATCGCCGCTGACCCTGGACGAGGTGCTGAAGTTCCTCGCCCCGCGTGTGGCGCAGCCCAAGGGTCCGGTCGGTGCGGGCAAGCACGCGGGAAGTCTCGGTGGCGCCAAGCCCATGATCGAGGTTGACTTCGAAGTGGGCGAGTCGGTCACCGTCATGGACGGTCCGTTCGCCACGTTGCCGGCGACGATCAACGAAGTCAACATCGACGCACAGAAGCTGAAGGTGTTGGTTTCGATCTTCGGTCGGGAGACTCCGGTTGAGCTCTCGTTCAGTCAGGTCGCCAAGATCTGACCGGCGCGACGCCGGTCAGGATTCATCAGGTGTGAGGAAGGAACTGTGAGGAAGGAATCATGCCCCCGAAGAAACGAAAGCGGCTCACGGCGACCGTGAAGCTCGCACTGGAGGCCGGTACCGCGAACCCGGCCTCGGTCGGGCAGTCGTTGGGACCACACGGCCTGAACATCATGGAGTTCTGCAAGGCCTACAACGCCGCGACGCAGAACAACCGTGGCGAGGTGGTGCCTGCGGTGATCTCGGTCTTCGAGGACCGCTCGTTCGACTTTGTGCTTAAGACCCCGCCCGCCTCGGTGCTGCTGCTCAAGGCGGCTGGAGTGGCCAAGGGGTCGGCGGAGCCGAACAAGACAAAGGTTGCCAAGGTTGGTCGCGCTCAGCTCCGAGCCATCGCTGAGCGAAAACTTGAAGATCTCAACGCCACCGACATTGATGCCGCGATCAGGATCATCGCTGGGACCGCCCGCTCGATGGGCATCACCGTCGTCGACTGAAGTCCTGCTCGCACCGTACGCGTGGGAGGGCCAGCGCTGGTCCGCACCACGACTGATCCGCCTGATGAAGGACAGACACACATGAAGCGCAGCAAGGCCTATCGCCAGGCCGCCGAGAAGGTCGACCGCAGCCGGTTCTACAGCCCGCTGGAGGCTGCGGCGTTAGCCAAGGAAACATCTCCCAGCAAGATGGACGCCACCGTTGAGGTGGCCATGCAACTGGGCGTTGATCCCCGTAAAGCCGATCAGATGGTCCGTGGCACGGTGAGTCTGCCGCACGGCACCGGCAAGACCGTCCGGGTTATCGTCTTCGCCACCGGTGACCGGGCGGCGCAAGCGTTGGCTGCCGGCGCTGACGCCGTCGGCTCTGAGGATCTCATCGAGCGCATCCAGGGCGGCTGGCTGGACTTCGACGCCGCCATTGCCGCACCCGACCAGATGGCCAAGGTCGGGCGGATAGCCAGGATTCTCGGCCCGCGCGGCCTGATGCCTAACCCCAAAACCGGCACTGTCACCCCCGATGTCGCCAAGGCCATCGTGGACATCAAAGGTGGCAAGATTAATTTCCGGGTGGACAAGCAGGCCAACCTCCACCTGATCATCGGCAAAGTCTCGTTCGACACCGGCAAGCTGGTGGAGAACTACGCTGCCGCGCTCGACGAGGTGCTGCGCAGCAAGCCTTCGGCCGCTAAAGGGCGCTACCTGAAGAAGATTAACTTCTCCACCACCATGGGCCCCGGCATCCCGGTCGACCCGAACCGCACCCGCAACCTGCTCACCGACGAGCCCGCCACTGGCTGAGCGACCCGTCCCGCTTCACCAACGCCGTGATGGTGCACACCCCGGTGCGAGCCTCCTGGCTCAACCAGGTCGAGAACTGCACATTCTCGGTATCCTGGAACGCAAGGCCGTGTTTGTTCTGCACGTGTCCTCAGCCCGTCCGTGTGGAGTCCCTTGCCGACCCAGTCCAGTGGTCACGCTGGTGAGCTAGTGTGCCGATCACGTGCTGGATCGATTCGCTCATGGGGGAGACGGGAACCGTGACTGCCAAGCGCCACGCTTTCGCGGAGCGCCGGGAGATTGTTGGGCACAGCCAGGAAGCGCTGGCGCGGGCCGTGGGAGTGCAACCGACGACAGTGGGGCGCTGGGAGCGGGGCGAAACTTGCCCGCAGCCGCAGTGCCGGCCCAAGCTCGCTGACGCCCTGAGCGTCTCGGTCGAAGAGCTGGACACCCTGCTCGCCGAAGGACAGCCGGTCGACGACGGGCGATCACGTAGCTCGGAGCTGTGGGATGGCGGTGAGCCGCTCCATTCGGATGCGGCGCAGGAGCTGTTCGACGGTCCCGAGCACGAACCAGTACTTGCGCTCCCTTGGAATCATCGCGGTACCGTCGAGGTGGCAGTCGTGCTGGGAGGCGGTGGTCGTCCGGTGGAGCGCCGAGGATTCGTGTTCCTGGGTGGGATGGCGTTGACCGCTCCGGCGCATCAGTGGCTGGTGCACGAGCCGGGGCCGCTGGTGTCGGGGTTGTCGGGGCGTCGGGTGTCGGCCGGGCTGGCCGACCGATTGCGGGCCATGATTCCTGAGCTTCGCGCGATGGATGACCTGGCTGGGGGCGGCACGGTGCTCGCGATGGCCCAGCAGGAGTTCGGGGTGGTCGCCGAGCTGCTGGATCAGGCCTCTTACGACGAGACCACAGGCCATAGACTCCACGTGACGCTGGCTGAGCTGGGACAGCTCGCGGGTTGGGCCGCCTACGATTCTGGGCAGCCGGGACTGGCGCAGCTCTACTACATCGCAGCCCTGCGCGCCGCGCATACCGCCGGTGACCGGCCCCTGGACGCCCATATCCTCGGGTCGATGGCCTATCAGGCCGCACGTGAGGGGCACCCGAGGGAGGCTGTCACGCTTGTCGAGACTGCGGTGGTCGGGGTGCGGGGTCGGGAGACGGCAAGCCTGCTGACAGCGCTCTACAGCAGGCAGGCGTATGCTTTGGCGACCTTGCGGGACTCCTCCGGCTGCGTGGCGGCGATCTCGAAGAGTCGCACCTATGTCGAACGTCTCAAGCACGACGACGAGCCACCGTATCTGTACTGGGTGGGACCCGGGGAGGTCACTGCCGGCGCCGGTCGCTGCCTGCTGCAGTTGGGGAAAGCTGACCAGGCGGTCACCATGCTCCAGGACGGTATCGCCCTGTTCGATGAGTCATTCATCCGTGACCGGACGAACTTCTTGATCCGTCTCGCCGAGGCTCATGTCCATCCAGGCCCGCAGCGTGACCTCGACGCCGCTGCCGGGCAAGGCATAGCGGCACTTGACTTGTCCGCGAACCTAGATTCAACTCGCGGCGTCGGCCGTCTCCGCGACCTCTACCGCCAGCTGAAGCCGCATGCGAAAGTCCCGGCAGTAGGAGACTTCCTGGACCGGGCGCGAGGGCTTGTGGCGGTGTAACGAATGTCAGGCGCCGTCACGCCCAGGTCATCCAGGGCGACGCCCCAGTTTTCTGGCCAATGGTTCGATGTTCATCTCGACGCGGTTATACCACACATGATCAACTATAATTTGTGGATCAACGATGTTCCATGGTAACTTTCATAGACCTTGGGGAAACCCACCCAAGGAGTGGTTCTCGCTTAGCGGCAATCAAGATCATCGTTAACGCTAACGGCAACGCGGATCATCCGCGACTCCCGACCAGAGCTTATGGCGGCGCGACCTGAACCGAAGTATCGTACCCTAATATTGATCATAAGGTGCCATTGGCGACTATCGTTATTTGATCGGATATACCTGCACTTGGTAGTCATTGCCGCCGCACAGCGCGTATCCAGGCACCAGCACTGTCGGTACGCATGGCAGGGTCGCCGTTTTGTCCGCTCCGGTACGGGCATCCAGCATCGCCGGGAGATTATCTGCCCCATTCCCGTACAGTGCGCCGTTCCACAGAGCGCCAATCGAATCAAGGGAGACCCTGTTCGCGGCTGGATCCGGCAGCGCCCAGAGCCTCTGGAATGACGTAGCATCGTACGCAGCTATACCTTCACCTTCGAGAATGATCGTTTTCTCGTCTGACTGGGCCTTGTCGTAGAAGATTTTCTGTAATCCTTTCTGTAATTCCAACTTCAGCACCTTGCCGTTAGTCGCGTCCACCACTGCGGACGTATTGGGCGATTGCGGGGCCAGGCCGTCACCTGTTGGCCCCTCCCAGGAAACCGCCAGCACCGAACCGCCGCCGATCAGTGAGCCAGTGGGAAGCATTTCCATAGAATTCTGCTGGAACTGCTGGACCTCGACATGCCAGGCGACACTGCCAGTCTGGGAATCCGCCGCCATCACGCCGATGTATTCGTGGCCGGGGGTTGTGCCGTGGCCGGGAACGGTCCCGTAATACGGGGTGGCCACCAGGGTCTTTCCGTTCCCAGTCACCAACGTCGGAGTCCACCGTTCGTTGTTACTCGCAACACCGTTGTCGGGTAGGCGGACTGACCAGCGGGGCTGCCCGGTGGCGATGGCAGTCGCGGTCAGGTCAGGCTCTGGCACTTCAGAGGAGCTGTCGCTGATAAAGCCGTAGATTGTCGTGTCGTCGTGGGCGTAGTTCGTCATCTTGATTGTGGCGATCGACGTGTCCAGACTGTTTGGCGGCACAGTCGAGAGTGGCTTGGCCGCAATGGGCGAACTGACGGCGGGCGGGCTGTCCACACTCTGTGGCGCGGCTCGGTCGCCCTGCCGCAGATACACCACGCCAGTGGTGACACTGCCGACCAGTAGCACGGCGAGGGCGCTCCCCAAACCCAGCCGGATGGTGCGCTGCCGATTCACGGTGAGGACGCCGCTGCCAATATTGACGTTGCCCCTGAATTTCTGGTCCCTGCCCGCCGTGACCGTGGCGGCGCCAGGTTCGCTGGGCTGGGCTGCGGCAGGTTGCTCGGCGAGGTTCAACGCGGACAGCAGTCCAGTTTTGAACTCGGGGTTCGCGCGTAGCGCCTCGGTGATGACATCCACGACCGCCGCTTGGAGGCTCGGATCGGCGGGCTGCTCCTGCCACCGTGCCAGCGACTCACTGGCCTGTGAGGAGTCCTGAAACGACCGTAAAAGGAAGTCACCAAGGCCGGCGAGGACCCCGCAGGGATCGGCTGCGGCCCGATCGGTGGTAGTCAGCAAGTCGGTCAGTAGTTGAACCACGCGTGCGGCTGTGTCGCCTCGGTCGTGCATCACGTCCCCTGAGGTATGCTTGTCGCTACATTGACAGTAGGTGACCATACCGATACCCAGAGCGCATGTTCGTAGGTGCTCTGGCCGATGTCACGAACTTGTTGGGGCGGATGTCCTTTTAGCGGGGTACCGCCTGCGGTTGATGGCAGACGAGGCCAGACTGTGTCGGTGGTGGCTCCTTCGTGTCGAGGCAAGGTCCGAGTGTGTCATTGACCGGACGATCCGGATTACCATTCCCAATTCGGCTGACGGTGACCTACGTCCGGTGGACGGTACGGCCCACGGTCGTTTCAAGGTTATATAATGGGGTCGAGAATCTGCGGTCGGCGGCTGTCCCGGGGTGGTCTAACCTGTGTCTGGGTGCGGGGTAGCGGCTGGGGTCGGGGGCATGTCCGTGTTGGGGGGTGGCGTTCTTGTGTCGGATCGCTTGATGCCTGCCGCATCACGTGTCTGATGTCATTGTCGGTGTGATGCGTGGAAGGACTGGCGTGGTGTGCGTGTGTTCTGGGACGACGACTTCTCGCCGCGTGTTGACGTCTCTCGCGTGGACGCGACGGATCCGTGTGTCTCCTCATGGGATGGGGGACTGAGGGGACCAGCATCGGGGCGGCGATCGGCTCGTGCCGCTGCTGCGTGCCGCGCCACACGAGGTAGCCGGCGATGTTGCCGAGGTCCCTCGCCTACGTTGCAACGCAACGGCGCTTCTCCGTTTCGGTAGCCTCACTGCGGTGCGGCCGTAGCTTGATCGTTGAAAGTGAGGTGTGGCCGTGCACAAT
>JBOHFJ010000071.1:0-16583 GCA_050699655.1 Pseudonocardiaceae bacterium | reverse complement strand
GGCACACCCAGGGCGCCACCGCTGAGCACCTCGTCGCCGTCAAGCACGCCGACTACATCATAACGATCAAAGCCAACCAACCGCGCCTGCTCGCCGCCGCCCAACAGGCACTGTCTGGTCCAGCAAGCGACTTCGTCGAGCACACCGAGGACGACCGAGGTCATGGTCGCACCGAAGAGCGCATCCTGCGCGCCGTCACGGTGACCGGCGACATGGGCATCGACTTCCCGCACGCCGCTCAAGTGTTCCGGGTCATCCGCTACGTCGGGGACCTCGACGGACAACGCCGCACCAAGGAGGTCGCCTACCGCCTCACCAGCCTCACCCCGGCCAGGGCTGATGCCCCCGACCTGGGCCAACTCCTGCGTGGGCACTGGGGCGCCATCGAAAACAAGACCCACTGGGTCCGCGACACCACCTTCAACGAGGACGCCTCCCCCTCCGCACCGGCACCGCACCACAAACCATGGCGATCATCAGAAACACCCTCATCGCCACGTTCCGGCTCACCGGATGGACCAACCTCAACCAGGCCCGCCGCCACTTCGCGCACGGCATCGACCGATACGTCGACCTCATCACCAAACCACTCAAAACGGTCAAACATCAAACATGACGGATCCCTGGTCCTTAGGGGGGTCCCTGGTATGTGATCAGGCTAGGCCCCGAGGGGTCGGGCGGTGCGTGCTGCGATGATCGGAGGTATGGACACCCAGACTTCAGGTCGCGATGTGATGGTCTTCCTTGCGGCTGTGCTACGTCACCCCAACGTGGTCGGTGCCGTCGTACCCAGCTCCCGTGATCTCAGCGAGGTGCTGGCTACCGTGGTTCCTCGCGACGGTTGCCCCACGGTGGTTGAGCTCGGTGCCGGCACCGGCGCGGTGAGCACCATGATCAGCTGTCGATTACCGGCGGGCGGTCGCCATCTCGCCGTTGAGATCGACCCTGAGCTCGCTGATCACCTGGAGCGCTCCCATCCGCACGTGACAGTGCTCCGTGGCGACGCGGCGCAGTTGGGCAGGCTGCTAGATAGCGTCGGCGCGCCCCGAGTGAACGCTGTGGTCAGCGGTCTGCCCTGGTCACTATTCAGCGCGGAGCAACAGCGGCAAATCCTGGCGCAGGTGTGCCAGGCACTCGCACCGGGCGCGGGGTTCAGCACTTTCGCGTACCGCCATGCCGCTTCGCTGGCCGGAGCTCGCCGTTTCCGAGCCCTGCTGCACGACTACTTCGACGAAGTCGTCGTGACGCGCACGGTGTGGCGCAACCTGCCTCCGGCGCTGGTCTACATCTGCCGCCGCCCGACCCGCGGTAACGCTGTTACCTGACCTGTTGTCCCTGCTGCCTGGCCGGCTGGTGGGGCCCCCATACCACTGGCTGCGGTGACGGGCTCACCGCCTGTTTACCGCCCTCGCTGAAGGTAGCGAGCTAGGCTTGGGTATGTTCGCCGCCCATACCCAGCCTTGCCCCTGAGGTACTCGCACCACAGACTGCGACGGAGAGCTTCTTGGACACGTCATTGGACTGGCGGCACGAATGGAGCGCGAGCCTCGCGTGGTCGGTGATGGCGCTGGTTGGCGTTGTCGCCGCCTCCACCGTGGTCATCTGGCTACTGGCCCGCTTCACCTGCTGGGGGAAGCAGCTCTGGCGGGTCGCTGCGCCCTATTTCCGTCCTCACCGCAGCTGGATCAGCTGGCGACCGTTGCTCACGTTGTTGACGATACTGTGGCTGACGGCCGTCGGGGTGCGCATCGAGGTGCTGGTGTCGTACGCGATGAACGGGCTCTTCACAGCGATGCAGCAGCTAAACTCGGGGGCGTTCACGTTCTTCCTCATGGTTCTGGGCGGGCTAGCGACGGTCTTGATAACTGCTGTTATGGTGCTGTACCTCATCGGGCAGGCATTCATCATCCACTGGCGAATCTGGCTGACCGACTACCTGGTTGGTGACTGGCTGGACGGGCGCGCTTACCACCGCGGCCAGTTCGTGACCACAACCGTCGACAACCCCGACCAGCGCATTCAGGAAGACATCACCTCGTTTGTCACCAACTCCGAGGAACTGGGAATCGGCGCGGTTAAGGCCATTGTGTCGCTGATATCGTTCACTCCCATTCTGTGGGGCTTGTCGGGCACGCTGCCGATGTTCGGCTACACGATCCCGCGAGCGATGGTTTTATTGGTTTACATCTTCGTCGTCGTGTCATCTGTGATCGCGTTTCGTATCGGCCGCCCGCTGATCCGGCTGAACTTCCTGAACGAGGGACTTGGTGCCTCATTCCGTTACGCTCTGGTTCGCCTGCGGGATCACTCAGAAAGCGTCGCGTTCTATCGCGGCGAGGAGGTGGAGCGAGCGACTTTGACCACCAGGTTCGCCGCTGTCATCACCAACAGCTGGGCTCTTGCCTTCCGCAGGACGAAGTTCCAAGGGTTCAACACCGCGGTTGCCCAGATCGCCCTGTTACTGCCCTATGTCATTCAGGCACCCTACTTCTTTCGCCGGGCCATCACTCTCGGTGACGTTCAGCAGACCGCCGCCGCGTTCAGCCAGGTATACGTGGCATTGTCCTTCTTCCAGGACAGTTACGACATCTTCGCCACCTACCGGGCCACGCTCACCCGATTGTCAGGTCTGCTCGACGCGAACAGCCACACGCGCGCCCTGCCATCGGTGACCATCGCGGGTTGTCCCGACGGGCTGACCATTGAGAATCTGACAGTGCACTGTCCCAATGGCCGGCCACTGATCGAAGGCCTGAACCTGCAGCTGAACCCCGGCCAAGCGTTGTTGGTCACCGGTGTCTCGGGCTGCGGCAAGACCACCCTGCTCCGGAGCCTGGCGGATCTATGGCCGCATGCCCAGGGCACGGTCCGCCGGCCCACCGGAGACGGCGTTCTGTTCTTGTCGCAGCAGCCGTACCTACCCTTGGGAACTTTGCACACCGCGTTGGTCTATCCGCAACTGTCGCATCGCGCGGATGATGAGTATCTGCGCCAGGTGATGCAGATGGTCCACCTGAGTCACCTCCAGGATCGCACCGACGACGACCTGGATTGGTCACGCGTCTTATCGCCAGGTGAGCGTCAGCGTCTCGCTTTTGCCCGCATCTTGGTGAACCGGCCACGGCTGGTCTTTCTCGACGAGGCGACATCCGCGGTCGACGAAGGCACCGAATACGCGCTCTATACCCTGATCCGCACGGAACTGCCCGAATGTATACTGGTCAGCGTCGGCCATCGCAGCACCTTGGACCCATTACACACAGACCGTCTGGAAATGCTCGGCGAAGGACAATGGAATGCCATCGTGACCATCGGTCACCGGAGGTTCTGCGCATAGCGCCAGCAAGTGGTCGAGCCACCACTCAAGGGTTCACCCGGACGTTCCACGCAGATCCTCTATGACCGCCAGCAGTCTGGCTGTTACATTTTCCCAACTCTGAGCGTCATTTACGAGCCGCTCTAGAACAATATCACCGCCCGCAATATTGAACTCATGACATAAAACGGACAAGTCCACGGCAGTAGCAAACCACAACGTCGAGTCATCTCGTCGGCCGGCCGCCAGCAGTTCTGTCGCCCGAATCAAGAAGCAGTCAACATCCCTATCTAGAAACGCTTGTTTAACGGCAAGCCAGTCGTGGGAATAAGCAAATTTCGGGCAGTTGCCAGTCGCCCGCCGCTCCACATGGATCATGGCGGCGGAGAATAATTTCCGCGCTTGCTCGACGCCCGTATCGGCCAGCACGATGGCCATTTCTCCGATGATCTGGTTCGCCATTAAAGACAAAAGGTCCGGGGGGGTTCCTGCCAAATCAATCGGATCGGCCACCTCGGGAACCGGGCAGCTCGTCGCATCACCTTCAAGTACGTCGAGTATTCCAATTCCAAGCCTCATCGCCTCGTCACGGTTAGCGTAGCCCACAGCCTTCATGAGATTGCCCGCAAGCTGGATTCGATGTGTCCCCATAGTGTAACCGTACGACGTTTCGAGGGCAACATCAGCCCTCATGGCTTCATATACCAAGGAACGAACTTGCTCGATTTCACCATGACGGTACGCCAAGTACGCCTCCGCTGCCCGTAAAAACGTCAACGCTAGCATGCGGCTTTCTGGTGTCAACCGCACGGCAGCATCCAACATTACGTGGCACTCACGGAACGATTGTTCAGCTTCGGCAAAGAAACCCCGTCGAGCGGCACCAATCCCGTCGCTCCGAATAGTCGCACACTTATTTACCAGCAGAACGTCCTCGGAAGGGACACGTTCCTCAAAAACCTCGAGCATCGCTCGACCGAAACTCTCACTCGAAGCCGTAAGGGTGGAAATCGGTGAGCGACGTAAGCCGTCCCTGTAGGCGCCAAGAGTGGCAGCAAGCTCAGGATACATGTGAAGTCCGTTCAAACCAGCACGACTCATGGTGACGATAAGCTGTTTTCATGAGGCTTGCGACAAGTATGTTCAGCATAACGGCTCGAGGGAACTCCAAACTTCCGATACGGCGAACATGTCTTAACAGAAAGTATAGGGTTCGACGTGGATGATGACAAGGGGCACTGTCAGGCATCTCATGTGTTGAATTGTCAAACAGTTTGTTGATCTTGTTTGTCGTGGTAGAGATCAATGCCGGCGGTGTTGGCCACAATGCGCATCGACCCGCGCGGAACCGGTGGCCCAGGTCCGCCTGGTCCGACTGGGCGGGAGAGCTCCCGCAGACGCTTCGTACACTGCGCGGGTGTCCATGGTCGACGTGGTGCTCATCCAGATCCCGCAGCCTTACCGCGACATCGCGGTCCGCCACCGCGAGCTGGTGAAGTTCGCCATGGTCGGCGGGATCACCTACATCGTGGACATCACGCTGTTCGCGCTGCTCAAGCTGACGGTGCTGGAGGCCAAGCCGGTCACCGCCAAGGTTATCGCTGTGCTGGTGGCGACGATCGTGTCCTACGTCTTGAACCGGGAGTGGTCCTTCCGTACCCGGGGCGGCCGGGAACGGCGCCACGAGGCGGCGCTGTTCTTTCTGGTGTGCGGCATCGGGCTGGTGCTCAACACCACCCCGTTGTGGATCTCGCGGTACGTGCTGGACCTGCAAGTCCCCCAGGTCAGCCTGCTCGCCCAGGAGGCCGCCGACTTCGCCAGCGCCAATGTGATCGGGACGCTGCTGGCGATGGCGTTCCGGTGGTGGGCCTTCCGTCGGTACGTCTTCCCAGACCAAAACGTGCGCCGTCAGGCGCCGGTAGCCTGATGATTAGCGGACCACGTCGGTACTCGAGCGTGGCGTGTCAATGACCCCTTCGCCGCGTGGTACCCGCAGATAGACGGCGAACCGGGCGGGTTGCGCCGAGCTGAGCTCAAGGCGCCCCCCGTCGGCCTCGACCAGCGCCCGGGCCAGCGCCAGCCCCACCCCGGTCGAGGACGCCCCCGAGACTCCCCGGTCGAAGACGTGCGCGGCCAGCTCCTCGGGCACCCCCTCACCACCGTCGGTCACCTCCACCACGACCATCCGGTCCGGCGCCACCCCGGTCCAGCGCGCGGACAGTGTTACTACACCGGCACCGTGCCGCAGCGCGTTGTCGATCAGTACTCCGAGCGCCTCGCGCAACCGACCGGGGGTGACCCGGGCGACCAGCTCGTCGGCTGCCCGCAACCGCAGCGTCCGCTGGTCCGCGTCGGCCTGCGGCTGCCAGTCGGCGAGCACCTCGGCGAGCAGCTCGGCCAGCTCCACCGGCTCGGCGGTGGCGGCCCGAGCCTCCTCGGTGGCCCGCAACAGGTCATCGAGCACCGCGCCGAGCCGCTCGGCCTGCTCCAGCGCCGCCTCGGCCTCCTCGGCGATGTCGGGGTCGGGATGCGCGGCCAGCTCGTCCAGCCGCAGCTGCAGCGCGGTCAGCCGGCTGCGCAGCTGATGTGACACGTCACCGACGAGGGCCCGCTCCCGGGCGATGAGCTCGGCCAGCGCGGCCGCCGCGGTGTCCAGCCGGTCCGCCACCCGATCGAGCTCCGGGATGCCGGAGCGGGCCGGCACGGGGCGGAAATCCCCCGCCCCCAGCCGGTCGGCCCGCTCGGCGACGTCTGTCAGCGGCCCCGCCAGCCGCCGGGCGGTGTGGGTGGCGATGGCCGCGCCGATTCCCACCGACAGGCCCACGAGCAGGCAGGCCAGCGCGAGGGCGCGCACCGGATGGGCCGCGGGGCTGTGTTCGGCCAGCCGCCAGGAGACGAACACCAGGGCGCCACCCAGGATGAGCCCGGTGATCGCCACCGCGATCACCGTGGACCGCAGAATCCTCCACCGCACGCCGGAACGTTACGCCGGTTGCCGGGCTTTCTACAGGGCGTCGAAGCGGAACCCGACTCCCCGGACGGTGGCGATCCGACCACTGCCGATCTTGCGGCGCAGCCATGACATATGCATGTCCAGCGTCTTGGAGTTCTTGTGCTCCAGGTCTTTCCACACCTCACACAGGATTTCCTCCCGACTGACCACCTGTCCCGGCCGGGAGAGCAACACTCGTAGCAGCTCAAACTCCTTGTTCGCCAGCGCGATCTCGGCGCCGTCGATGAGTACCCGGCGCCCGGCCAGGTCCATCCGCACCCCACCGGCCTCCAGCGCGTCCGGCGCGCTGCGGCGCAGCAAAGCACGCACCCTGGCCAGCAGCTCGGCCAACCGGAACGGCTTGGACACGTAGTCATCCGCACCCGCGTCCAGCCCGACCACGAAGTCCACCTCGTCGGTTCGCGCGGTGAGCATCAGCACCGGGACCTCGGGGCGCACCCGGCGCAACCGGCGGCAGACGTCCAGGCCATCCATCCCCGGCAGCCCGAGGTCGAGCACCAGCAGGGCGACCTCGGGCTGCCGGGCACGGGCCAGCGCGGCGTGGCCATCACCGACCACCACCACCTCGTGGCCCTCCCGCTGCAGGGCGCGGGAGAGCGGCTGGGCGATGCCGGCGTCGTCCTCGACAAGCAGCACAGTGGGCACGCCCCCCAGACTAGAGCGGCAGACTAGGGCGGCGTGACAACTTGTGCTCCAACGGGTTGCTGCACGACGCCGCGCTCGGCTGCCGGCGGCACTAGTCCGTGCGGAGTGCTCGGGCTAGTTCGGCGCGGCTGCTGATGCCGAGTTTGGCGTAGGCGTTGGCCAGGTGAGCCTCGACTGTCCGCACCGAGAGCACCAACCGCTCAGCGATGGCCTGGTTTTTCATGCCTTGTACTACCATGCTGGCGACCTCACCCTCCCGACTGGTCAGCGGTCGCGGTGCCAGCTGCTCCATGGCCGGCGTGCGGATCTCCTCGCAGGATCGGGCCAGGCCGGCGGCTCGGGCGGTGGAGGCGGCCGCTCGACGCCGATCACCGGCCCGCAGGTGCGCCGCGGCGGCGTGCGCGGCGGCATCGGTGGCCAGCAGGCGAGTTCCCATCGTCTCGAACTCGGCCACCACCTCATCCAGCGCTCCACCCGCGCCCGCCGCCGCCGCTTGGGCGTGCGCGCTGTAGGCGGCCACCAGCGGGCCCTCGACCTGGCTGGCCAACTGCCGCAACCGGCCGACCACCTGGCTGGCTCGCCCCAACCGGACCACGGTGTGCAGGGCCTGCGCTTCCACGGCGCGCTGTCCCATACCGGCCGCCAATGACGCCGCCCGCATCGCCCGATCAGTCGCCTGGCAGGGGCGGTCCTCAGCGGAGGCCTGCCAAGCCTCGGCCAGCAGCCACTCCGGCTCGAACACCGCGCAGTGGTGCCGCGCGCCACCGGCGTCCAACAGCCGCCGCGCGGCCGCGGCGTCACCGAGCTGGGCGTGGGTTTGGGCCAGCAACGCGATGCACAGTTGGCTGAAACCGCCTGGGTCACACTGGCCCAGGCCGGCCACCGCCTCCGACAGCCACCGGATGGCGGTGCGCGGACGCCCAGCGGCCAGCGCTGACCACCCGATGTGGGCGGCGGCCAGGGCATCGCCAGCCCACTGCGGCTGGGCCATGCACCATTGGTGCAGCTCGGCGGCCCGAGCCACGGCATCATGTACCCGCCCCACCTGCAACAACGCCGACAGCTCACCATGAGCCACGAGCTGGCGGCACAACGCCAGCTCTGGCTCGATCGTGCACCGGGTCAGCGCCGCCCAGCCCTGCGCCACCACCGACAGCGCCTCGGTGCCGCGGCCCCGCGCGGCCAACCCGGCGGCGGTCACGCCCGAGGCCCACACCACCGCCTCAGCGCTGACCCCCTCCGAGGCCATGATCTCCGCACCGGACTCCGCGGCCTGCTGGGGACGTCCCGCGAAGAACGCCAGCACGCCATGAACCGCGCTGGTGCGCCGGCACATCTCGTTGTCCGCCGCGTCAGCGGCCGCCTTGTGCAACATCGCCTCGGCCTTCGCCACCTGGCCCAAGCCGAAGAACAGATTCAGTGCCCGCAGCACGGCCAGGCGCGACCGGTCCTCCGCCGAAGTGGCAAAGGGCGCCGCGGTCGCCGCCACCTGCTCGGCCTCGTCGGACTGGCCTCGCCAGCGCACCGCCTCCAGCAACGCCAGGTGCGCCCGCAAACCATCCCTGCCGTCGCTGCCGTCGATCGCCGCCCGCGCCATGCGCGCGGCGTTGTCATGATCGAACAGGGCGTTGGCGTGCACCGCCGCGTCGGCCAGCAAACTGGCGTGCGCACCAGGCTGGTCACTGTCCAGCAGCAGCATGCCGGCGCGCAGCAGGTCGTCCTGCCGCTTCCAGGGCAGGTGGGTGTTGGCCAGCCGGCGGCGCAACTGGCAGGCATTGGCCTCGGGCAACTGATCGCGTACCACCGTGGCATAGATCGGGTGAGCCAACCAGACCTCGGCTCGCCAGCCACTGTTCACCACCGTCACCAAGCCGCGGCGCTCCAGCACCGCGACCACCTCTGGGTTGATCAAGCTGGCCACCCGCCCCAACCCCAGTGGTTCGTCGGTGGCCAGCAGCTCCAGCGCGGTCCTCTCATCGGCGCCCAAGCCACCCAGCTGAGCCTGCACGATCTCGCGAAGCCGGGGTGTGGGTTCCAGACGGCCCTCCCAGCGCCACACGCCATCGCGCACCCGCAGGGCGCCGGTGTCGCACCCGCCCTCCACCAGCTCACGTAGGAAAAGGGCGTTCCCGCGGGTGGCCCGCCACAACCGCTCGATTGTGCGGCTGTCGACCACTCCGCCGAGCACACCGGTCACCAACCGGTCCAGCTCCACCCGAGGCAGCTGCGCCAGCTCTAACCGGTCAGCCAACCCGTTCTTCCACAGTGTCACCACTGGATCGGGAGCGGGCTCGCCGGTGCGCACTGTCAACACCACACATGCCGCGCGGGTCAAGGCCAGCTGGTGGAGCAATGTCACCGACAGCTCATCGAGCAGATGCGCGTCGTCCATCCCGATCACCAACCGGTGACCCCTGCCCTGCTCGGCGAGCGCGGCGCCGGCACGCTGCAGCAACGTCAGCGGATCAGACACCGTCCCCACCGCCGGGAGCAGATGCGCCACCGCGCCCAACGGGATCGCGGCCGCCGCGCTGGTCCCCGCCGCCCACCGGGTCACTCGACCACCGCGCTTGGCAACCGCCAGCGCTTCCCGCGCCAGTCGGGTCTTACCGACCCCCGCGGGTCCAGCGATGACCACACTGCGCGATTCCCCGCCGCTTAAACGCTCTGCGATAAACTGTAACTCTGAGTCACGCCCCGTGAGCGTCCACGGATCCGTCCTCATCGCTGCCCCGACCATGGCGCTCCGTACTTCGCGCTGGCCGGGGGCACAGTTGATGGCATGGCCAGAAAAACTGGCCACCCCCGCCCCCTCTGACACATTTGGCTACGCTCCCCCGCGTCGTGCCAATAGCTGACCAGCTCCCCTAGTGGGTCAGCATATGCTAACGGTGACGAGATCGCCATGGGCGACTCGCCCTAGAAGGTGAACCCTGGACCCGGGCAGGCATCCACGACCAACATTCGGTAACAGCACGTGCCCGCATGGTGACATTGCGCTTCAACTGTTCCGATTCTGCACAGTCGAGCCCGCACATCATTGATCGATCACACAACATCACACAACAATGGCCATCAATTACTTACGGTGAATCCCGTACGATCGACGACATCCCAGACGTCTGAGAGCGGATGACGCTCGGGGCGCCTCGGTAGCGCAGCACCGCCGCACCCGTTGCTTGCGCGGCAAGCGTGTCGGTGACCGTGACAACAGCGTGGCTGACCCCGGACAGCGTCGCGTCGAGATGGCGGACCGTCAGCTCCGCCATCGGCAGTCGGCTGGCTCCCGCCGCGTTGAAGCGCAGGTCCTGGGCCTGTCCGGACAGTGCCAGGGTGCCGGCTCCCACGACGGTGGCCACCACCTGCCCGACCGCGACCGGGCCGGTGACCGCACTGGCCCCGCTCACGACCAGCCGCAGCGCGGGGCTGGTGAGCGTGGGATTCAGTATGACCCGGCTGGCGCCGCTGGCATCCAAGCGATCGAGCTGACCCACCGTCACCTCGGCGGACAGCGTGGCGTTGCGCACGCTCATGCCTGGCTTGATCCCCAGGATCAGCTGGTCACCGACCACGGTGGCCTCGACCCGATCGGTCAGGTTGTCATCCATCGTGACCGTGGCCCGGGCGGGTCCCCCCGTCCGCAGGCGCACCACGAAACCCGCCCCCGCCGCCACTGCGGTGACCCCGGACAAGTCAATCGTGCGGCTGGTCAACCTGCCAGAGCCGGCCAACCCCGTGGGCCCGGCAAAACTCCCACCGGGCACACCAGCACCACCACTGCCACCGTCAGCCCCATCGGTGCCGTCACCCCCGATGCCAGCGCCACCGTTACCCCCGGTGCCGCCATGGCCTCCGCTACCACCGTTGCCGCCATAGCCATTGCCCCCATTGCCGCCGACACCGGCGCCGCCGTTACCCCCGGTGCCGCCGTTGGCGTCGCCACCGTCGCCGCCATAGCCATTGCCACCGCTGTTGCTGGTGCCGCCGCTAGTGGTGCCGCTGGGGCCAGGAGCACCCGGGGCGGTGGTTCCCGCCGTGCCCAGACAGCCCGTCAGCAGCCCCATCCCGACCAGGATCGCCACGGCCACGCCAACCCGAACGGCCCACCACCCAGCGACACGATCCGGGCCACGATGCGGGGTGAACGGCACTACGCCCTCCCTACTCTCACCCGCACCTGATTCCAGCGGGCCAGGAGCCACCGGGCCGGCCGGCGCGCCATCATGCCCAGCATCAGCACAGACCCCACCCACGGTAGCAACAACAACACGATCTGCACCACGCCCAGAGCGGTCTCAGCCCCCTGGCCGGCAGCCGCCTTTGCCCCCACCGTGTGGATCAACCAGATCAGCCGGTCCCACACCACTGGCAGTACCCGGGGCACGACGAGTACAAATCCGAGCATCCAGTAGATCAGGTAGGGCACCACGATGAGCACCCACAGGGTGATCGTTCGACGTGCCCAAGGCTTGAGCTCTTGCACCCGAGGATGGGTGGGGCGTCCGGGGATCAGGCTCGCCAGCACCGGCCCCGTCCGGCTGAACAGATCGGGCACCCCGATCAGGTCACTGAGGATGTAGTAGCCATCCAGTCGGATCATCGGCAAGAACTGGGTCGCGGTCTCGACATGCAGCGCGACGATGGTCACCAGCACCCATGGTGAGCTGGTCCCCAGATAGACCAGGCTCATCCCGAGGATGAACACCGCGTTGAAGTACACCCCACCCAGGTCGGTCCGCAGCCTCCCGGCTCGCCCCAACCGGTAGGAGTCGGTGACCGTGCTGTAGAGCGCCGGCCACACCAGATACAGCCCGAAACCCATCACCCCGGGTCGGGCGCCACCGTAACGGCAGGCGGTGACATGCCCGCATTCGTGAAACGCCCCCGCGACCACAATCAGCGCCAAGACCAGCAGCGTCAACGCCGGCTGATACACCAGCGCCAGGGCGCTGGGCACGACCCGCCCCAGACCGCCCTGTACGATGATCACCGCGTCCAAGCCGACGAACCCGGCCAGCAGAGCGAGAATCACCGGCGGCCAGAACATCGGCGCAAACGCTCCGGCGATGCGCCACACCACCCGCTCCGGCACCACCCCGACCCGGAACTTCAACGCCAGCAACGGATCCGCTTTCAACTTCATCTTCGGCCCAGGGTTGGCTTGGGCGGGGTTGGCTTGGGCGGGGTTGGCTTGGGCCGGGTCGGCATGCGCGTCGGCTTGGGCACCGCCGGAATCGGCCGTGACAATCCCCACCGGGCGCAACCGGTTGTCCACCAGAAACGCCACCTGCTCAGCCTGCACCACCTTGCCGAGCTCAGTGCTGAGCACCCTCGCGACCTGCTCCTGGTCGCGCTGACCATCCACCGTGGACGCCAGCAGATACAGCAACCGGGGCAGCTGGATGACCTGCCCATCGGCCCGACGCACGATGTAACGAGGCTCTCGAAAACCCGACCCCTGATACTCCCCGATCAGCTCGACCCCGTCAGCCAGCCGCGGCACTGTAGCCAGCCGGGGCACTGTGCTCGCAGCACACTCAGTACCCAAAGCGGACTCAGCGCCCACAACGGACTCAGAGTCAACGACGACACGCTCAGTATCGATGACGCCCTCCCCCCGACTCGAATCGAACCCGACTCGAAAACCCCACCGCGTCGAAATCAAAACCACATCAAATCAAAAATGGTTAGATCGCACATCGCCACGCACTCAGGAGCGGACCATGATCGACTCTTAAGTGACCCATAAGTGACACCGCTTAATGTCAGCCTAACTGATGACCAACGCCGCTGGCACGACTCGTCGCTACCTAGTTTCCCTTGCGCCGATACGCATGTTGCGCCCCCACACGACGTTGCGGCCCACGTCATGTGGGGGGTGGGGGCGGCCGTGGCCCCGCCACCCCCCCGTCACTCCCCCACACACAATCCGCTGATCAGCGGTGTCAGCGGCTCACTTCAGCTGTAAGTGGCACCGCCCGCGCCACCGGCACTGGCACCACCCTCGCCACCTAGCCCGGAACCAGCGTAGTTTGTCTGGTCGCCGAACGCGTTGAAGTTAACCAGGTTGGCGCCGATGCCGCCGAAGCCCTTACCGCCGGGCGCACCCAGGCCACCATTGCCACCACGGCCCGCGCCACCGGCGCTGAACAGCGACAACACGGTCCGGGCCGGCAGCAACTCCACGCGCTGCCCGTCCAGCTCAATCACACTCAGTACCTCAGACTCCGACATGAATCCCCCTAGGAAAGGTTGTCCCGTGGCCTTCAAGCGGCCTCGGAACTTGCGAACACCGCGTCGGCGGCAGTGCCGATCGGCGCTACATACCTTGCCCATGGTGAGACCAATGTGGCAATCAGTAGCAGTACTTAACTCTATCAGGTGGCCCACCTAGCCCATAAGTGTTCACTGGATACTGAGTAAGCTGGCGAAACTACTGAGACCCTGACTGCGGGATTACCTACGACAGAAGCCCAGAAAATCTTATTTCCCCTGGTGGCACCCGATGCTAGCCGCCGGGGAGGGGTGAGGGCAATCCCGACACCCCTCCCGGCCGGCGGCGCCCCCATGATCAGGTGTTCACCCGATGGGGCGGCTCAACTCAGCTGTAGCAGGCTCCACCAGGACCGCCATTACCGGGGCCGCCCGCGCCACCAGCTCCGTCACCAGCGCTGTTGGTCTGGTCACCGAACAGGTTGAGGTTGATCAGGTTGATCCCAAGACCACCCCGGCCGACGCCGCCCTTGCCGCCCAAGCCGCCGTCGCCGCCACGGCCGCCGCAACCACCACCAGCGCTGAACATCGACATCACGGTACGCGCCGGCAACAGCTCCACGTGCTGGCGGTTGATCTCAGCAAAGCGCATCGCGTCAGACATCAAATTCCTCCTAGGAAAGGTGATACCCGGCGAACCGGGCCTCCCAAAACCTCGTCGGTGGCAGTACCGATTTGGTAACTCATACTGTGCCAATCAGCACCGCGGGTGGCAATCAGTAGTCACACGTAAGTCCTTCGGGTGTACTACTTAGAACCGAACCGCCATGTCGAATACTTAGCCGGCGGCATAGGCTACGGAGATTCCCCGGCGCCGAGTACGTAATGGAAGACCGAGTACCTACAGGAAGGGGGGGGGCCGGATCCGGCCACCCCCCTTAGCCAACGCCCATCGCGATCAGATGACCGCTCGAGCGGACCGATTCACCTCAGCTGTAGCAGGCTCCACCAGGACCGCCATTGGCGGAACCGCCCGCGCCACCAACCCCGTCACCCGCGCTGTTGGTCTGGTCACCGAACAGGTTGAGGTTGACGAGGTTGATCCCGAGGCCACCCCGGCCGACGCCGCCAGTTCCCCCTTGGCCACCGTTGCCGCCTCGGCCACCACAGCTACCACCGCCGGCGCTGAACATCGACATCACGGTACGCGCCGGCAACAGCTCCACGTGCTGGCAGTCGATCTCCGCAAAGCTCAGTGCAGTAGACATCAAAATCCTCCTAGGAAAGGTTGTGTCCCGGTGCTCCCGAGACACCCGGAGCGTCCTCGGTGGCATTACCGATTCAGCACCACATACATTGCCCTTGGCGAGAGCACGAGGCAATCAGTAGCCACACGTAACTCGCTCCGACCGGCTACCTAAACAAGATCTCCAAGCCACGATCTCGCCTTTCGAATACGTAGTCGACAACGCCGCGCACCGTACATTTCGTCGGCTCAGTACGCACCGCGGACACAGCAAACCGGGAGGGGCGGCCCTGCGGCCACCCCTCCCGTGAGCTCCCGCGCCGAGCGACAACCCGATCACTGGGCCGAACTCGTCGTGCACTACCCGGCGGCGCCAGTAGCGGGCGCCGCACCGCTGACCGCGCCGCCGGCACCACCCGCGCCACCGATGACGTTGATGGTGGTGTCGCCCTCGGTGTAGAACCAGTTGTGATAGAAACTCGCGGTGCCCTCACCCGCGCCGCCCGCGCCGCCGGTGACGCCCGGGGCGCTGGTGCCGGCGGCGGTGCCGGTGCTAGCGGCGGCGGGAGCAGCGGCGGCGGTGCAGCCGCATCCACTGCCGCTGCCGGCGCTGAACATTGACATCACGGTGCGGGCCGGCAGCAACTCCGCGTGCTGGCCGTCGATCTCCCTAAAGCTCAGTGCAGCAGACATCAAAAACCTCCTAGGAAAGGTGAGTCCCGGTGGGCACCGGGCACCGAAAAAACCTCATCGGCGACATTACCGATTCGGCACCTCATACACTGCCGAGAAGTAAGGGCATGCGGCAATCGGTAGCCGCACGTAAGTCCTCTGGGAGGCTACCTAGCGGATGGATTTCATGGCATACACCTAGCCGGCGGCGACATCCTACGGAGATTGTGGCCAGCGGGTACCGACATCGGCGAGGCTCGCGGTCAACCGACCGGGATAGAGCGCAGCAGATCCCGCAATCCATCGGCGTCGAGCAGGTCGGCGGGTCGCACCGTGCGGTTGTCCCGCACATAGTGGAATGCCGCTCGCACGCGGTACAGCGGGGCCCCCGACAATGCCGACCAGGCCAGCCGGTATGCGGCGAGCTGCACACTCACCGCGCGCAGCGCGACATCGTCGGGCACCGTCCCGGTCTTCCAGTCGACCACTGTCCAGCCGCCATCAGCCTCGGCGAACACCGCATCCATCCGTCCGCGCACGCCCACCCCGTCGAGCACGGTCTCAAAAGGAACCTCGACGGCGTGCGGGCTGCGCGCCGCCCACTCACTGGCGAGGAAAGCCGCTTGCAGCTGGCTGAGCTCGGTATTCGGGGCGGCTCCCGCATCGGCGGCACCGGGCAATTCATCATGATCGATCAGCCGGGTAGAACCGAACCGGCGTTCCAGCCACGCATGAAACGCGGTACCGCGCCGGGCCATCGGGTTCGGCGCGAACGGCAGCGGCCGGCGCAGCCGCGCGGCCAGCGCCGAGGGATTCTCGGCGAGCTCCATGAGCTGACTCACCGACAGGTGCGCGGGCAGCACGACCCGTTGACGCACACGGTGGGCATCCCGCTCGGCGAGCAACACGTCGATCTCTCGCCACCAATCCTGCGCATCGGGCGCTGGTGCGGGGCGCTCGGTGCGCACCAGCGCCAACGCCTCACGCACCAGCTGGGCGCCCTGCTCCACAGCATCCCGGCGAGCGCCGAGCGGGTCGGCCGGCCAGAGCGTGCTCGGCGGCGCCGTGGTCAACGGGTTGGGCTCGCCCTCGCCGGGTGCCGTCGCCCACTGATCAATCACACAGTGCTCGACATCACGAATCTCCAGCAGGAACCGCGAGGGCGCTCGAGGGGCGCTGCCGGCTTCGCCCCAGTAATGTCCCCAATAGTGTCCACTGACCAGCAGGGTGTGCTCCGCGCGGGTGAGCGCGACGTACAACAGCCGGCGTTCCTCCGTCAGTCTGCGGGTGTCGAAGGCCGCCTCGTGCTCCGCCAGGGCTTCGGCGAGTTCCTTCTGGTCAGCGCCAGCGGGCAGCGTGAGCCCCGGCAGCTCGGCTCGGTCACCGCGCAGCGGTATCGGCAGCTCGGTGACCGTCCGCAACCATGACGAACTCTTCTTGGTCGCTGGGAACACGCCCTCCACCAGGTGCGGGACGGC
>JBOHFJ010000070.1:0-16594 GCA_050699655.1 Pseudonocardiaceae bacterium | reverse complement strand
ACAAACCACGATCATGAGGGTCTTCGGGGGTTGACCGGCGGACACACGGTGCGGTCGGGCTGGGGCGCAGCCCCGTTAGCGGTAGTAGCGCGGGAGTAGGTCCCAGCGCGGCAGCGCGGCGCGAATGGTCCCCAGCGCGGGAATGTCTCTTCAGCGCAGCAGCGGGGGAATGTCCTGCGGCCCCACAGCTGGGGCGAGCGCGGTGCCGCGGGCGGCGTCCGCGCCGAGCACGCGCCACCAGGCCGCTTGCTCGGGATCGTCGAGACCCGCCACCAGCACGGCGGCGCCGGTGCGGCGGATCAGCGGCACCATGCTGGCCACCGCGGCGCGCACCACCGACTCGGGCTTGCGCGCCGCGGCCCGCACCAATGGGCCGGCGATCTCCACCGCCCGCACCGGCAGCGACTCCAGCAGGACCAGATTCCCCAGTGACTGGCCGTATCGGGTCAGCACGGTGCGCACCCCGATCTCGGCCAGGGTGTCCAGGTTGTCCACCGCTTCGCCGTGCCCCGCCGCGACCACCTCGGCGGGCATGCCGAGCTCGATGTCCGATGGTTGCAGCCCGGTGTCGGCCAGAGCGTCGTGCACCACCCCCACCAGATCCGGGTCTTGGGTCAAGTGCGCGGTCAGGTCCACGCGGACCGGTGGCACCGCCGCTCCGAGCCGCTCGCGCCAGCCGCTCAGCTGCTCGCAGGCTTGCCGCACCATCCACCGCCCGATGCTGAGCACCAGGCCGGTCTGCTCGGCGAGCGCCAAGCAGTCCTCGTGCGCCACGAGACCGTTTCCCGGGTGCTCCCAGCGCAGCAGCGCCGACAGCGCCACCGCCCGGCCAGCGTCGGCCGCCGCTGGATCCAGCCGCACCAGCGGCTGATAGCACAGGGTGACCTGGCCGTTCTCCCACGCCTCGGGCATGGCGGTGGCCAACGCGTACCGGGCCCGCTCCTCGGCGTCGACGAAGGGGTCGAACAGCCCCCACTGCCCGCGGCCGGTCCGCCTGGCCCGGTGCAGCGTCGCCTCCGCGGCGCGGATCAGCTCTTTGGCGTCAGCGTCCGGGGCGGTGCGGCGCACGACGATGCCCATGCACACCGAGACGGACAGGCCGCGGCCGGCGAGGTAGACCGGTTCGGCCAGCTCCGCGTTGATGCGCGCGGCGAGGGCGGCGGCGTTGGGAGTGCTCGGCGATTCGTTGATGAGGATCGCGAACTCGTCGTCATCCAACCGGGCGAGGAAGGCGCCCTGCGCGGCGAACAGCGCTTGCAACCGGGTGGCGACCGAGCGCAGCAGCAAGTCACCGAAGGCCAAGCCCAGACCCTCGTTGACGACCGCGAAGCAATCCAGGTCGAGCTTGCAGAGCATGACGGGCGCGTCGCGGTCCCGCTCGAGCACTGAATCGAGGTGACTGGCGAAGTGCAGCCGGTTGGGCAGCCCGGTCAGCAGGTCATGCAGCGACTGGTGCCGCACCCGCCGCTCGAGCAGTGCCCAATCGGTAGTGTCCTTGAGTGCCGCGGCGTATCCGGAGGCCAGTGCGGCGAGCACCGACACGACCTTGCCGACCAGCCCCTCGACGGCGCGCAGCTCAGGCAGCGTGAGCAGGCCATGCCCGAGGATCTCCACGGTGGCGCCCAGGCTCCGCGCGCCGGTGAAGCCTCGCGTCACGAGCTCGGTGCCGAGCTCCGCCGCGGGTTCCGGGCGGGGCGGCTCCTGGCTGAGCGCATCGACCAGCCGGTCGAGCTGCTCGCGCAGGAATTCCTCGACCCACCCGCCCAGGATCGGCATCTCAATGGTCGGGAGCGCCGCGTCAAGCCAGGCGCGGGTCAGTCCCGCCCGGGTGGCGGGTTGGGCTGGGCCAGTCATTCGATGGTGTCCAGCGCTCAGTGTGTGCTTGCCACTGCTGGCGCCCGTACCGCGATCTCGTCCAAAGCTTGGTCCCCCGACATTCTGTCATCATATCGAATACCTCCGCTGGACTGATCACTGCCCCAGCCGGAGTTTCTGATTCTGGCCGGCGTCTCCTACCCTGCGCAGCGTGCGAGTTCTCGTGATCGGTGCCGGCGCCCGCGAGCACGCCCTGGTGCTGGCCCTGTCCGGGGACCCGGCGGTCACCGCGCTGGCCTGCGCGCCAGGCAACGCCGGCACCGCGACCCTGGCAGAGCAGCCTCAAGTGGACCCCATCGACCCGGTCTCGGTCGCGGAGCTGGCGAGCGCGTGGCCGGCCGACCTGGTGGTGATCGGTCCCGAGGCGCCGCTGGTGGCCGGGGCGGCCGACGCCGTGCGCGCGGCCGGCATCGCGTGCTTCGGTCCCAGTGCCGGGGCGGCGCGGATCGAGGGATCCAAGACGTTCGCCAAGGACGTGATGGCCGCCGCGGGAGTACCCACCGCGCGTGGCGAGCTGGTGGACAACCCCGGCCGGCTAGACGCGGCGCTGAGCCGCTTCGGGCCACCCTGGGTGGTCAAGGACGATCGCCTGGCCGCCGGGAAGGGAGTCGTGGTCACCGGGGATCGGGAGGTGGCCAAGGCGCACGCGCTGACCCTGCTCGACGGCGGCCACCCGGTGCTGCTGGAATCCTACCTAGACGGCCCGGAGGTCTCGCTGTTCTGCCTGGTCGACAGTGAGCACACGGTGCTGCCGCTGCTGCCCGCGCAGGACTTCAAGCGGGTCGGCGACGGCGACGTCGGCCCGAACACCGGCGGGATGGGCGCCTATGCCCCCCTGCCCTGTGATCAACTGCCCGGGGCACCGCTGCCCTGGCCACCGGCGTCGCTGGCCACCGGCGTCGCGGAGCGGATCGTGCGGCCGGTGGTGGATGAGCTGGCCCGGCGTGGCGTCCCGTTCTCCGGGCTGCTGTATGCCGGCCTGGCCCTGACCAGCGAGGGCCCCCAAGTGATCGAGTTTAACTGTCGTTTTGGGGACCCGGAGACCCAGGTGCTGCTGGCGCTGCTGCGCACGCCGCTGGCCGGGCTGCTGAGCGCCGCGGCCACCGGGGCGCTGGCCCGCCATCCCGCGTTGCGGTGGGACCCGGGCGCCGCGGTGGTCGTCGTGCTGGCCGCGCAGGGCTACCCCGGCATCCCGCGCACCGGAGATGTGATCACTGGGGCGGCGGGGGCCGGGGTGCTGCACGCGGGCACCCGCCGCCGCGCCGACGGGGCCGTCGTCTCGTCCGGTGGGCGGGTGCTCTCCGTGGTGGGGACCGGCGTCGACCACGCGGCCGCGCGGGCGCAGGCATACCAGCGCCTCGAGCGGGTACACCTGCCGGGCGGCCATTACCGAAACGATATCTGCTCGCTCGCGACGCGCCGCGCGATTGGCCCACCCGCGGGTGGCTGACGCGATAACCTCCCGACGATCATTTGCGGGAGGGGAGCTGAGCAAGACGATGGTCATTTGCGACCGCCAAGGCGAGCAGCTACTGCTGACGTTGTCGCCGGAAGGGGTTCGCTTCCTGCGTGAACAGTGGTCTTGGTTGCGCGAGTTGGTGCGCTGGCAGCTCGCTGGTTGCACGGACGACCCGCTGGCTCAGGTCACCGGGCTGCCGGTGCCCATCGGCACCATCGACGGCCGGCTCGCGTATGTGGTGGACTACTGGTGCGGCACGAAGGAAACCGGTCCGGTTCGTCAGCTCTGGGAAGGCTGGGTCCTGCACGATTTGGAGCACAGCCTGACCCGGGTGCTCGGCACGCTGCCTCGGCACGGCGGCGTGGTTGCGCTCCCCGGTCAGGGTTACCCCTCAGCCGCCGAGTGGGGCTGGATGCTGGAGACCCTGCACGTCGTGCTGGACGTCTCCGGCCGGGTGAGCATCGCGGGTTCCCCCGAGCGCATCCTCCCCCCCGCACCCTCCCCCCAAGACACCGAGAGTTATCGACGCAGCCTCCGCTGGCTAGAACTAGTGATCAACGCCCTCACCCAAGCCCAAAAAACCACCGAGCTCCAACCCCGACATGGAGACATATCGGGGCAATCAACCGCAGGATAGGCCCGATATGTCTCCATGACGGGTACGGCGCCGTAGGGTGTTGCGGTGATGGATGTGCTGGCGGCGCGGTATGCGTCTGGGGAACTGGTTCGGGTTTGGTCAGCTGAGCACAAGGTGGCGCTCGAGCGGGAATTGTGGTTGGCGGTGTTGCGGGCGCAGGCCGAGCTGGGGGTGCCCCTGGAGCGGCAGGTGCTGGAGGACTACCAGCGGGTGCTGTCCGTCGTGGATCTCGACTCGATCGCGCGGCGGGAACGGGTGAGCCGCCACGACGTCAAGGCGCGCATCGAGGAGTTCAACGCGCTGGCCGGGCACCAGGCGATTCACCAGGGGCTGACGTCAAGGGACATCACGGAGAACGTCGAGCAGCTCCAGATTCGCCGCTCTCTGGAGCACGTGCGGGACCGCTGTGTCGCGCTGCTCGCCCGGCTGGCGGGCCGCGCCGCTGAGTATGCCGAGCTGGTGATGGTCGGGCGCAGCCACAACGTCGCGGCCCAGGCCACCACGCTGGGCAAGCGGTTCGCCAGCGCGGCCGATGAGCTGCTGGTGGCCTTCGCCCGGTTGGAGGAGCTGCTGGCCCGCTACCCGCTGCGCGGCATCAAGGGCCCGATGGGCACCGCGCAGGACGCGCTGGATCTGCTCGGTGGTGATCCGTCCGCCCTGGCGGCCCTGGAGCGGCGGGTGGCCGCGCACCTGGGTTTCAGCCAGGTGCTCACCAGCGTGGGCCAGGTTTACCCGCGCTCGCTGGACTATGAGGTGCTCAGTGCCCTGGTGCAGCTGGCCGCCGCGCCGTCGTCGCTGGCGACCACGATCCGGCTGATGGCCGGGCACGAACTGGTGACCGAGGGGTTCCAGCCCGGCCAGGTTGGTTCCAGCGCCATGCCGCACAAGATGAACACCCGTTCCTGTGAGCGCGTGCACGGTCTGGCCGTGGTGCTGCGCGGGTACGCCTCGATGGTGGCCGAGCTGGCCGGCGCGCAGTGGAACGAGGGCGACGTGTCGGACTCGGTGGTGCGCCGGGTCGCGCTACCCAGCGCGTTCTTCGCCTTCGACGGCCTGGTGGAGACCTTTCTCACGGTGCTCGAGGAGTTCGGCGCTCACCCGGCGGTGATCGAGCGGGAACTGGCGCGCTACGCGCCGTTCCTGGCGACCACGACGGTGCTCCTCGCGGCGGTGCGGGCCGGGATGGGCCGGGAGAGCGCGCACGAGGTGATCAAAGAGCACGCCGTCGCGGTCGCGCTGGCGATGCGCGAGCTTGGTGCTGGCAACGACCTGCTCGACCGACTCGCGAACGACGACCGGCTTCCGCTGGACCGGGCCGAGCTGGACGCGCTGCTCGCCGAGCGCGTGGCGTTCACCGGGGCCGCCGCCGAGCAGGTGACGGGGGTGCTGGCCACGGTGGCGCCGGTGCTCGCCCGGTACCCCGAAGCGGCCGCCTATCGACAGGGCTCGATCTTGTAGGGTTGGGTGGCATGAGCCGACCGGAGCGGGATCTGGCCTGGGTCGCGGATGCCCAGGCGCTGTTTGAACAGACCGTCATGGAGCTGGCCGACCTGCGGGTGCCCTCCCGGCTGCCCGGCTGGACCCGCGGCCATGTGGTCACCCACGTCGCCCGCAACGCCGAGGGCCTGGGCCGGCTGCTCACCTGGGCTCGGACCGGTATCGAGACGCCGATGTACCCGTCGGTTCAGCAGCGTGACGCCGACATTGAGGCCGGCTCTGGGCGAGGGCGGACCGAGCAGCTCGACGATCTCCGCCGCGCTGCAGCCGCATTCGCCGCCGCTGCGGGGGAGCTGTCCTCGACTGACTGGGAAGCCACTGTGCGCACGCGACATGGCTCATTGCCTGCCTCAGCAGTGCCGTGGGTGCGCGTGCGTGAGCTATGGCTGCACCTGGTGGACCTGGACGCCATGGGCTTGGGTGCCGCAGTGGAGATCGACAGCATCCCGGAGGACATCGCGACCGCCTTGGTGCGAGATCTGGCTAGTTGGATGCACACCCGAGTCTCGACTCGCGTTGTGCTCCAGCTTCCCGGTGGTACGCAGACCAGTTTCGGCCCCGAGGACAGCGTCCCGGTGGAGGTCTCCGGGCCGGTGCGGGAGCTGGCCGGCTGGCTGACCGGGCGCTGCGGCGGCCAGGCCCTCAACGCGCCGGACGGGCTACCCGAGCTGCCCAGTTGGCTGTGACTCGGTCGTCATTTGTTCAGCGCGTGGAACGAGGCGGCGATCTGGTCAAACGTTTTGGCGGACTCGGAGAAATGCTCCCGGGGCAGGCTCTGGAACACCATGCTGATCATGGTTTTCCCGTTGAACAGGAAGAAGTGGGAGTGCACGCCTTCCTGTTGGGTGCTGGGATCGGTGAAGGAGTAGAGGTAAAAGTAGCCCGGCAGGCCGCCCAAGTTGACCTGCTTGGGGTCGCTGAGCATGTGAACCGTCTTGTTGGACGTGACGATGCTGTCGGTGATCTGCTTGGCGGCCGGGAGCTGCGCAACCCCTATCGGATCTTGAAGCTGGCTGGCGCGCACCAGGAATGAGTCCTGGGTGCCCTGGGTCGCCAGCAGGAGCACCTGGGGATCCTTCGGGCTCAGCTTGGTCCAGCCGGCGGGGTAGGCGAGCTCGAAACCGCCTTGGTCGCTGCGAAACTCGCTGAAGCCGGCCGGCCGGGACTTCGCGGAGACGTCCGCCTGGTTTGTCGAGTTCGTCGTCTTGGTGGCTTGCGCGGCTTGGTCATGGGTGACCAAGCCCGGCCCCCAGATGAGGGCGGACGTTCCGAGTCCCACCGCCAGTACGGTCCCGGCGACGATGACCAGCGCTCGTCTCTCGCGTAGGGCGTTCCACGGAATAGCCATCTTGCCCACTTCCTTCCTCACGGAGGGCAGCATTGTACTTGCGGGGCGTGACCACCCAGGGGTGACCCCTACTGCGCAGGTGGGTCGGGGCGGAGCGTGGTTGCGGGGCGACTCCGAAACCCCCACCCGCTGGTCACTGGCTGTCAGCATCCGATAGGGTGATTTTTTAGTCAGCAGGTGAACCAGGGGCCGTCGCGAGTCGATAAGGCTACCAGGGACACGAGCCAGAGGCGTCGATGTCGAGTGTGGAGTCGATGTCGAGTGGAAGGGGACGGACATGACGTTTGCTAGTCCAGAGGACAAGTTCGGGATCAAGCTCCAGACCAGGGACGGCAGGACGCTCGAGCAGAACTTCTCGATGATCGCTGGCAGTATCTACTTCGTGGGCGGCATCATCGGGTTCTTCTACACGGGTTTCACCAGCAACCTGACCAAGGACCCGGGTAGCGCGGTTTTCGGTCTCTTCATGGTCAACCCCTTCCACAACATCGTGCACCTCGCGGTTGGCGCGTTGTGGCTGCTGGGGGCGTTCGCGCTCACCGCCGCCGGGAACGAGGGTCTGAACATCGCCATCGGTGGCTTCTACGTTTTGGCGGCCCTCCTGGGCTTCCTGGGTTACCTCAGCTTCATCTCGGTCGGAGCGGGCAACGACCCGGACAACTACCTGCACCTGGTGACCGGTGTGTTGGCGCTGGTGTTCGGCAGTGGCCTGCTCAGCGCCATGGGTCGCCGTTAACCCGCTGCCCCACAACCGGCGAGGCTCTAAGGGCCGTGCCCCTGGTCCGCCAGGGGCACGGCCCCTTTTTGTGCGTAGGGAGGTCGGCGTGGCGCTCGTCGTCCAGAAGTACGGCGGCTCATCGGTGGATAGTGCTGAGCGGATCAAGAAGGTAGCCGAACGGATCGTGGAGACGCGCGCGGGCGGCAACGAGGTCGTGGTGGTGGTCTCGGCGATGGGTGACACCTCCGACGAGTTGCTCGAGCTCGCCAGCCAGGTTTCGGCACAACCACACCAGCGTGAGCTCGACATGTTGCTCACCGCCGGCGAGCGGATCTCCAACGCGCTGGTCGCGATGGCGGTGCACGCCTTGGGTGTGGACGCCCGCTCGTTCACCGGCTCGCAGGCCGGAGTGATCACCACCGCCGCGCACGGCAGGGCTCGCATCATCGACGTCACGCCGAGCCGGGTGCGCGATGCGCTGGATCAGGGTGCGGTGGCGCTGGTGGCCGGGTTCCAGGGGGTCGCCCAAGACACCAAGGACGTCACCACACTGGGTCGTGGTGGCTCCGATGTCACCGCCATCGCGCTGGCGGCCGCGCTTCGGGCGGATGTGTGCGAGATCTACACCGATGTCGACGGCGTCTATTCCGCCGACCCGCGGATCGTGCCCGATGCCCGCAAGCTCGACACCATCACCTACGAGGAGATGCTGGAGATGGCGGCGTGCGGGGCGCGTGTGCTCATGCTGCGGTGCGTCGAATACGCCCGGCGCAATCACATCGCGGTCCACGTCCGCTCGTCGTATGGCCGAAATCATGGCACCATGGTGGCTGGATCAGTGGAGGATCTCACTGTGGAACAGGCCATGCTCACCGGTGTCGCGCATGATCGTTCCGAGTCGAAAATCACCGTCATCGGGGTTCCCGACGAGCTAGGCAAGGCTGCTCACATCTTCCGCGTGATCGCCGACGCCGAGATCAACATTGATATGGTGTTGCAGAACATCTCTACCAGCGAAGGCCGCACCGACATCACCTTCACACTGCCCAAACTCGATGCGCTCATCGCGGTCAAGGCGCTGCGCGCGATGCAGTCATGGATCGGTTTCGCCGACGTGCGCTGCGATGACCGGGTCGGCAAGGTGTCGCTGATCGGAGCGGGGATGCGCTCACACCCGGGGGTCACGGCGCGGTTCTGCGAGGCGCTCGCCCAGGCCGGGATCAACATCGAGACCATCAGCACCTCGGAGATCCGGATCTCGGTGCTGGTCCGCGCCGAACAGCTGGACGCCGCGGTGCGCGCGATCCATGAGGCATTCGACCTGGGCGGCGACGAGCGTGCGGTCGTCTACGCCGGGACCGGTCGGTGAGCTCGGGTGCGGGTGTCCCGCAAGACGCGGGTGCGGGTGTCCCGCAAGATGCAGTGTCCATCGCCCCGCCCACGCTCGCGATCGTCGGCGCTACCGGCGCCGTGGGTGCCGTCATGATTGACATCATCAACTCGCGGCGGTCGGTGCCCTGGGGCGAGATCCGGTTGATTGCCTCGGCCCGCTCGGTCGGCAAGCGGATCACCGTGCGGGGCGTGCCGCGCGTGGTCGTGGCACTCACCCCGGAGGCCTTCGACGGCGTGGCCGTGGCGATGTTCGACGTTCCGGACGAGATCTCCGCGCGGTGGGCCCCGGTTGCCGCGGCTCGGGGCGCGGTTGTGGTGGACAACTCTGGCGCGTTCCGGATGGATCCCGATGTTCCGCTGGTGGTTCCCGAGGTGAACCCCGCGGCCGTTTCGCCACGGCCGAAGGGCATCATCGCCAACCCCAACTGCACGACGCTGTCGATGATGACGGCGCTGGGCGCGCTGCACCACCAGTTCGGCCTCACCGAACTGGTGGTGGCCAGCTACCAAGCCGCGTCCGGCGCGGGGCGCGCCGGTGTTGACCGGCTGTACGCCGAGCTCGCCGCGGTAGCTGGCCCGGGGGTCGGGGTGCGCGTCGGGGTGCGCGGCGGGGACATCGCGGCCGCGCTGGCCGCGGCGGGGCTGCCCGCCGAGTCGCCGTTCCCAGCGCCGCTGGCGATGAATGTGGTGCCCTGGGCAGGGTCACTCAAAGCGGAGGGCTGGACCTCCGAGGAGCTCAAGGTCCGTAACGAGTCCCGCAAGATCCTCGGCATCCCGGAGCTCAAGGTGTCGGCCACCTGCGTGCGGGTCCCGGTGCGCACCTCCCACGCGCTGGCGGTGCACGCGGTGTTCGCCCGGCCGGTCACCGTGGCGGCGGCCCGGCGGGTTCTCGCCGCGGCGCCCGGCGTTGCGCTGGCCGACGATCCGGCCGCCGGGGTGTGGCCGACCCCGGCGGCGACGGTCGGCGCGGACCCGACCTGCGTTGGCCGGATTCGCCAAGCCCTGGACTTCGCGAACACGCTGGACTTCTTCGTCTGCGGAGACAACCTCCGCAAGGGAGCGGCCCTGAACACCTACCAAATCGCCGAAGCCCTCGCGGGTGAATGGCACACCGCGAAGACGATTTGATCAACCCAAGCGGATGGCGAACTCGGCGACTTGTTGCACGTAGCGGCGGTAGCAGCTCAGGGCCAGCGGCACGGCCGCCGCGACCTTCCCCAGGTCGATCTCGAGGTATTCGTGCACCAGGACGTTTCGCATGCCGATCGAGGGGAGGAGATCGTCGCGCAGCTGTTTGTCGATCAGGCCGCATTCCTCGGCGAGCTCGAAGGAGTCTCGGTATGTGGTGGCGACCCGTTGCAGCCGGGCGCCGGCCACGTGTTCGTTGATGGCGGCGGCGAGCTCCACAAGCTGGGTGAGAATACGCTCGACGGCGTGTCGGAGCATTCGGTTCTCGGCCAGCGGCGCCGTCCCCGGTGTGTCGACTTCGGCGAGGTCGTCGAGGAGCCCTCGCATGACCGACAGCCTGGCGTGGACGATCGACGCGTCGAGACGCCGAGGTGTCATAGGTGACTGGCCATCAGTTCCAGGTCCAGTCGCCGCATCCACTCGGTGCCCAGGCGCTGCCCGCTGGCTCGCATTTGTTGTCGAGCGAACTCACCGGGTTGGTGCTCGTACAACGGCTCACCCGGTACCAGGGCGTGTTGGCGCGCCACCGGGCCGGCCCGATCGAGATCGAGCAGGTCGACGCGGTCGTGGTCGACCAAGTCCATGAGTGCGCAGATCACCGCAACCACGTCGAGCCCGCTGCGCGCGCGTGACCCGACCGCGACATCAAGGTCGCGCGCGTCGGGTTGACCGCGGGAGGCGCTGCCGAACATCACGACCAGCGCGAGACCATGGTGGTCGGCCAAGGCCTCGAGGCGGCCGTCGACGGCGGCGTCACGAAGCCGTCGCGCCGCATCCAGAGCAGTGCCCACCACATCGTTGAGCATAGTCATGCTCTGCCCGAAGGTGGCCAGATCGCCGAGGAGCGTTCTGACGGCACGTGGATAAGGCTGGCCATCGCCCGCCGTGGGCGCAGTGCGGGCGCACATGGATGCGCACGACATGCCACCGATCGCCGATCTTGCCCCACCCAGAAACCCACAGATCCAGCATGGTGCCCTGCCACAACTGGGCGAGACGGATGAGTGCGGCCCCGGTGACTTGGTATCCGCGGTCGATCGGTGATCACGATACGCATCGGGGTGCGCTGCTCCCCGATGATGGCACCGTGATCGCCGCGTGCGGGGTGACGTTTGTGCCCAGAGTGCTCCCGTTCGGTCGCGGTCTGGGATTTTCCGGAAGCCCGCCCGACCCCGAGCAAATATGCCCGGCATGCGCCAAGGCCACCCGGTGAGCGGCCCAGCGCGCGGCCCCCGCCTGGACCACCACTGCATCTGAGGGCGATCACCCCGTAGGCATGCTCCAGGTCCGATGCGGTGCTGGCGGCTCAGGCTAGCTTGCCACACGGCGGACGGGCACAATGAGTAATGTCGGCCGAGGGGAAGGAACATCTGTTATGCCTGCCCAACCCATTCCGTTGTGGCGTGACCCGCTGTTCAGCCCGGGGGACCGGTTCCCTCTCGGCCCGCCGCGCGGGATTCTGGAGGACTGCCAGGAAGGCCCGAGTGGGCCGGAAATCCGCCCGTTCTCGCTGCGCCATGTGGTGCCTGGCGCGCGGCTCGACACCCCGCCGACTTGGCGCTACATCTATTGTCACGAGCGGCAGATCGCGCTGGTGTACGCGGAGGACGGTTCGCTGGTCCCGCTGCTGCGGCACACTAAGCCCGGCGCCACCCCACCAGTCGACACCTCCTACGTCACAGACGGTGACCCGAATAATCCTCCTCCGGAGGAGATGATCAATCCGGACTACCAGGCCGACTAGGGTGACCGTCTTGGTCCTGGCGCGAGACGTCGATCCGTCGGCGGACCGGCTTGTCGAGGAGTTGGGCGAGCGCGGGGTGCCGGTGTTCCGCACCGACCTGGTGGCCTTCCCACAGACGCTGACGCTGGATGCCCGGCTCGGTCCGGACGGCTGGGACGGGACGCTGGCCACGCCACATCGCAAAGTGCGGCTGCGTGAGATCCGCTCGGTGTGGTATCGCCACCCGTCGCACTTCGAGCTGCCGGAGGGCTTGTCCGCATCGGAGCGTCGGCACGCCGCCGCCGAGGCTCGGTGCGGGCTGGCTGGGGTGTTGTCCAGCTTGGACGAGGTGTTGTGGGTGAACTATCCCTCGCGGGAGTCCGATGCCCTCAAACCGCGGCAGCTGCACGTGGCCCGCCGCTGTGGTCTGCGAGTGCCTGACTCGGCGGTGACCAACAAACCGGATGCTGTACGTGAGTTCGCCCGCAGCGTCGGCGGACCACTGGCCGGCAAGGCACTGGCCGGGGCGCTACTGGTCGAGTCGGGTCAAGTCCAGATCGCCTACACCCGCCGCATCGAGCCGGCCGAGCTGGACGATCTGGCCGGGATTGATACCACCTTGCATTTCTTCCAGCCGTTTTTGCTGAAGGCATGGGAGGCCCGGGTGACCGTGGTCGGTGACCGGGTCTTCGCGGTGGCGATTCACGCCGGCTCGGACGCCGCCCGGGTGGACTGGCGGTCAGACTACGACAGCCTCGACTACGAGGCCGTCGAGCCACCCGAGCCCGTCACCACTGGGATACGAACGTTCATGCGGGCTTTCGGGTTGTCCTTCGGCGCGTTCGACTTCGCCGTGACTCCAGACAACGAATGGATCATGTTTGAATGCAATCCCTTCGGCGCTTACGGGTGGCTGGAGGATGCGCTGGAGCTGCCGATCACCTCAGCGTTGGCTGATCTGCTTGTGAAGGGAGCCACCGCGTGGTGAGCTACCCCACCGACCTCACCCCGCGCGAGCACGAGACAGCCCAGCGCCGGTTGCGGGACCTGGCCGAAGAATTCACCGCAGCGGGGGTATTACGCACCCCGCAATGGCGGGAAGTATTCGAACGCACCTGGCGACACCCCTACATTCCCATCTACTACCCCGATCCCGGAGCGCGGTGCCTGCTCTCGATCGACCCGCACCGACGCGGCGAGTGGCTCACGGCGGTCTACAGCGACCAGACCCTGTTCACCAAAGTGGTGCAGGTGCCAATGTCCCCGGCGCTGCGGCCGGGCACCGCACCCATGCTGACGAGTTCCTCAACGCTGCCCTCTTTGGTGCTCCGCATGCTGGAGGAATTGGACGTCACCGACGGGTGCCGCGTGTTGGAGATCGGCACTGGCAGTGGCTACAACGCCGCGCTGCTGTGTGAGCGGCTCGGCAGCCAGTGGGTGACCAGCGTGGACATCGACCCGGAGCTGGTCGAGCTAGCCGCCGAGCGGCTGGCCGCCAACGGCTACACCCCGACCCTGGCCACCGTGGACGGTGCGGGTGGCTACCCGCCCGGCGCCCCCTATGACCGGATCATCGCCACCTGCTCGGTACCGGCCATCCCCACCGCATGGCTGGAGCAGGCCGCCCCCGGCGCGGTGATCCTGGCCGACGTGCGCGGCAAGATCGGGGGCACCGTAGCCCGGCTGAGCGTCGACGACGACGGGACGGCAACCGGGCGGTTCCTGCCCCTGGGCACCTCGTTCATGTGGTTGCGGCACACCCTGGACTTCCCACCCCCCGGCCGGATCTGGGCACCCGACGGCGAGCCCGCGCGCTCGGTCACCGGCGTCGACCCGACGCTGCTGCACACCAGCAGCCTGTTCGGCTTCGTCGCGCAGTGGCACCTGCCGGAGGTCACCTGGGGCCAGCTGACCGACGACGGCACGCCCGGCATCCACCTCCGCGCACCTGACGGCTCCCACGCCTCGGTCCACAGCACCCCTAACAGCGGGGGATTCCCGGTCACCCAAACCGGCCCGCACCGGTTATGGGACCGGGTCGAGGAAGCCCACGAGTTCTGGCTGCGGGCCGGCAAGCCCCAGTACGACCGGTTCGGCATCACCGCCACCACCACCGGACAGCACGTCTGGTACGACCACCCCGACAGTGGGCATCGCTGGCACCTACCTCCGACCAGCCCCCGTACGATCCAGCCCATCGGCTGAAGCCAACTCGACGTACTTATGACCGCCCCGGAGTCGGTGGGCACTGTGGTCGGCCCCGTTCGTTTGCTGGTCGGCCCAGGTTATTGGTCGGATCAGGGTAAGCGAGGTGGTCCTGCACGCGGGCATGGCGGAATTGGTACATCGCGCCGGACTGCCGCAGCACTCCCCGGTGGTGGGCATCGTCGAGGAATCGCATCAGTCGCCATGGCAGGTCACCGCGCAGGGCCAGCCAGATCCGGCTGCCTGTGTAGGTTCCCCACGCCCTGGACAGCAGACCCACGCTTCCGACCACGAGCCCGAAGGTTACCCCAAAAGCAGATCCAAGAATCGCATGCGAGCCGGTATGGGTCGCGGAAAACACGAGGATACCGACGACGGCGCCGGTGAGCGCGAACACGCGGCGACCCGTGCGCCCATTCACGCGGCCGCCCAGTGCGCCACCCGCGACCGCGCCCACGAACCCACCGGCCAGGACCGCCTGGGCGCCACCGAGGACGCCGAATGCGAGTCCAGAGGGGAACCCGACTACGAGACCGCCCATGATCCCAATCGGCAGTGCCAATATCAGGCCAGATAACAACGCAGCTGTGCGATCCTGCTTCAGGACCACTCCCGGACTGGACACCTGGGCTACCTCGGCCGGGATGTCCAGCCACACCGGCGCCGCGAGCACGAACCCAAACGCCACCCCGGTCGCGAACGCCCCTTCGAACGGGAGACCCACTCCGAAGCCGACACCGACACCAATCGTGAAGCCGAACACGAATCGGCGAAGGAAGGGCACCAGAGTTCCCTGGAATCGCGTTTCGACACGCAACGGCGCTAGGCGCTTGCCCACACTGGCGGAGAAGGTGGTCGACAGGCCGAACACGAGACCCATCACCAGGCCGATCTCACAGCGATAGGTGAGGCCAGGGATATTCGACCCGCCGAGGACACCGGCGAACCCGAAGACCAGCCCGGCGGTGAGCCCGATGATGAGCTTGCGGGTCGCTCTGGGAACGGCGTTGGCTAACTTCCACCATGCGAAGTCCCTGGTGGCCAGGGTGCCACGGTGGCGGGCGAGGAACGTCAACCACCGGCGGGCTTGTTCTGGCGAGTACCGCTCCCGCTCCGGGGTCGATGGTGTTCCGGGAGCGGGGGGAGCATAGCGGTAGGCAGCGGGAATGAACGCCTCGAGCAGATAGCGTTCGACTGCGTCCTGATCGGCGAACGCGAGCAGTTCCGCTGGGTCAGAAACGGGTGCGCCGTAGACGATCCTGGCCAGACTGGCCATCAGTGGGCTGCTCAACGCTCGCGCCAGCGGTAGGTCAGGATGCAAGCGCAGATGATCCAGCACGGGACACCAGCGGGTTTGGGCCGATGGCCCCGTCGCCATGAGGAACGCCGCCGCGTCCTCAAGGTCGACGGGTTCGATCTCCAGCACAGCCGCGCGCGTCAGAATCGCGCCGCTCCTGGCAACCGCGGCCTCATACTCGTCGCCGCGGCAGGTCACCACCAACGGATACTGGCCGGCAACGGCGGCGTCGAGAGCGTCGAGGGCCTCCGGCAGCAGCTCCGCTGGCATCTCGTCCAAGCCGTCCAAGACCACCATGACCCGCCCCTGGGTGACCATCCGCTCGGCCGCGTCGTGGCCATAGACATCGTGGTTGGCCAGCGCCGGATACTCCTCCAAGATCCTGCGTGCCAGCCAGGTGTGCAGGTGTTCGGTGCGGGGGTCCCAGGAGGACGCGCTCAGCAGCACCGGGACCGGCTCACCCGGCAGGAGAACCTCCAGTAGATCGAGGGTGAACAGCAGCGCCAGCACGGTCTTCCCCGCGCCCGGAGCACCCAGGACCACCAGCTGCCGGGCCCGGAGCGTCCGAAACAGCTCGACCACGTGGTGCACGTCGTGGCGCAGCCGCACCGGGCGGCCCGGCACCACACCCTCGGTCAACACGTCCGCCAGGCTGGCCGCGACCGGCCGACCGGTGCTCGACCACCGGATACGGATCGGCTCGGGACGCCGCAGCGACCGCACCGCCGCCTCCTGCGCCCACTGGCGACGCACCGCGTCGGCGAGGTCGTTCACCGCCTGGTCCAGCCTCCGGTTCTGCTCGACGGTCACCGCGCCGTTCGCGGTCGGCGGCGTCTCGGTGGCCCGTGCCACCTGACCCGATCTGGCCGGCTGCCCCACAGCGGCGCGCTGTCTCCACCACCACCTCACGAGCGTGACCAGCGCACCCGCGATGGCTAGACTCGTGCTGAGCACCGAAGCCCAGCCGGCGGCCTGCCGCACATCCCCAGTGACAGCCAAGACCATAGCCAGCGACACCAGCCCGGCCAGCAACACCAGCAGCCCCGCCCCGAACACGAGGCCCAGACCGCGGTCTGGGCGCCATCGGGTGTACACGTGACGCATTCTGCCCGTCACGGTCAGCGACCGGCTAGGGGCAATGCCGTGAAGTTAGGCGGTGGATCGTGTTGTCAAGGATCAACGACCGCGAGTATGTCGATCTTGATGGTGGCGTTGCGGCTGGGTCTGCGGCCGCGGCCGCTGGCGGTCTTGGCGG
>JBOHFJ010000069.1:0-16666 GCA_050699655.1 Pseudonocardiaceae bacterium | reverse complement strand
AAGGCCAACTCCCCTGTCCGCGGTCAGTGGCGCGGCTCCGGTACCAACAAGGGATTCAGCCGACTGCTGTAGCCGGGGTCAGCTGGTTCGTACGGGCCATGTGCTATGCGGTCACGGCTGAGTTCGCTCGGATCGCCGGGGTGCGCGTTCCGAATACGTCGGCCCGCTCACCAATCCTGCTCATCAGACGCTCCGTGCTGAACCTCCTGATCGCTGTGAACCCGTCCTGACGCAGCGACCTCGGCCACGATGTGACGACTGGCCGTAGGCATCGGACGTGGTCGGTGGGATGCTGTGCGGCGTGTCGTCACGGCCACGGCGGGTGTTCTTGAGTCATACCTCGGAGCTGCGGCGGTTTCCGGTTCGTCGGTCGTTCGTCGACGCGGCGGAGCGGGCGATCAGTCGGGCTGGGGATGTCATCGGGGACATGGCGTATTTCACCGCGCGGAACCAGAAGCCTGCGCAGGTGTGTCGGGAGGCGGTGTTGGCCGCCGACGTCTATGCGGCAATTGTCGGGTTTCGGTACGGGTCCCCGGTGCGGGATCGGCCGGAGTTGTCGTACACGGAGTTGGAGTTTGAGGTCGCGGGTGAGCGTGGCCTGCCCCGTCTGGTGTTCCTGCTGGGCGCCGAAGCGGAAGGCCCAGCGGATCTGTTCCGCGATCAGGAGCACGGTGCCCGCCAGGACGCGTTTCGCGCCCGGCTCGCGGACAGCGGACTGACCACCGCAACGGTCACCACGCCGGAGGAGCTGAGCGAGAAGCTGTTCCAGGCGTTGGCTGAGCTGCCCCGGGGTGGGCGGGTGTGGAACGTGCCCGCGCGCAACGTCACCTTCACCGGACGTGAAGATCTGCTCACCGGGTTGCGTGCGTCGTTGCGAGCTGGTCGGGCGACGGTGGTGCAGGCCCTGCACGGCATGGGTGGGATCGGCAAGACCGCGTTGGCCATCGAGTACGCGCACCGCCACGATACCGACTATGACGTGGTCTGGTGGATCCCTTCCGAGGTGCCCACGTTGATCCCCGACCGGTTGGCTCAGCTTGCTCACGCCCTGGGCCTGGCCGGGGTCACCGACCCTATTGCCTCGGCGGTGGCGCGGTTGCTGGGGGCGTTGCGGGAGCGGGACCGCTGGCTGCTGATCTATGACAATGCCGAGGATCCCGCCGCGCTGGCCCCCTGTCTGGCTACCGGTGGTGGCGGGCAGGTGTTGATCACCTCTCGCAACCCCGCCTGGCACGACCTCGCCACCCCACTCGGGGTGGACGTCTTCGACCGCGGCGAGTCACTCATGTTGCTGCGCCGTGTCCCGCGACTCACCGCCGCTGACGCTGCCCGGATCGCCGAGGCTATGGGTGACCTGCCCCTGGCGCTTAGCCAGGCCGCCGCTTATCTGACCGAGACCGGCATGTCCACCGATGACTACCTGTCCTTGCTTAAGGAGCGGACCGCGGACCTGCTGGCCCATGGCACGCCGGCCACCTATCCGGTGTCGCTGGCCGCCGGTTATCAGATCGCTTTCGACCGGCTTGCCGTGCAGGCACCGGCCGCGTTGGATCTGCTCACCCTGGCCGCGCACCTGGCCCCCGAGCCAATCCCCCTCACCCTGTTCACCACCCACCCTGACCGGCTACCCGACCCACTCGCCAGCATGGCCCGTGATCCGCTGGCCCTCACCGAGCTGACCCGGCTGGTGCGCCGAGGGGGGCTGGCCCGCGTCGAGCCCGGCAGCTTGCAGCTGCACCGGCTGCTGCAGGCCTTCCTACGGTCCCAGCCCAGCGAGCACGACATGGCCACCGTCACGATCCGGCTACTCCGAGCCGCAATGCCGGCCGACGACCCCTGGGACAACCTGTCGACCTGGCCTCTCTGGCGGCAGCTGCTCCCGCACGTCCTCACCGCCACCGATGCCCGCCGCACCCTCGATCCGATCGGGGACGACGTCGGCTGGCTGCTCCACCGCGCCGGGACGTACGTGCTGATCCGAGGGGAACCTGCCTCCGCCCGGCCGCTATTCGAACGGGCCCTGCGCCTACGTCGCTCGGTGCTGGGTGAGGACCATCCCGACACTCTGGGATCGGCCAGCAATCTCGCCCTAAACCTGTACGAGCTGGGCCAGTACGAGCAGGCCTGCCTGCTCGAGGAGGACACCCTCACCCGCCGCCGGCGGGTACTGGGGGAGGACCACCCCGACACCCTGGAATCAGCCAACAATCTCTCTCTCGACCTGCACAAGCTGGGCCAGTACGAGCAGGCCCGCCAACTCGACGAGGACACCCTCACCCGCTACCGCCGGGTACTGGGCGAGGACCACCCCCACACCCTGAACTCGGCCGGCAACCTCGCCTGCGACCTGCGCGCGCTGGGCCAGTACGAGCAGGCCTGCCAGCTCCAACAAGACACCCTCACCCGCTTCCGCCGGGTGCTCGGCGACGACCACCCCCGTACCCTGGCCTCGGCCTGTAATCTCGCTCTTGACCTCCATGCGCTGGGCCAGTACGAGCAGGCCCGCCAGCTTCAACAAGACACCCTCACCCGCAAGCGGCGGGTGCTCGGCGACGATCACCCCTACAATCTGAACTCGGCCAGCTACCTCGCTCTTGACCTGCACGCG
The DNA here is from genome assembly GCA_050699655.1 of Pseudonocardiaceae bacterium. Taxonomy (GTDB): domain Bacteria; phylum Actinomycetota; class Actinomycetes; order Mycobacteriales; family Pseudonocardiaceae. The sequence continues at coordinate 14,058 of JBOHFJ010000069.1, read as the reverse complement.
CTGGGCCACTACGAACAGGCTCGCCAGCTCCAGCAAGACACCCTCACCCGCCGCCGCCGGGTACTCGGCGACGACCACCCAAGCACCCTGGCCTCGGCCAGCCACCTCGTCGCCGACCTCCGTGCTCTGGGTCGTGACGACGAGGCGAACCAGCTGGAGGAGTGGGGCCGCTCTCATAGCTGATCATGTCCACGACCTGGGTGTTAGGTCTGTCGGGTGTTGCGGGTGAAGAAGGTGGTAAGTCGCTCGTCGAGCTCGCGCAAGTGCGGGGAGCTGGCGCGCAGGGGCTGGATGCGCCGGTGCAGGGTGCCCAGCCGCTGGGCGATGATGGTCGAGTTGACGTCGGTGGCGGTGCGCAGCGCGTCCCGGCCGTACGCGGCAGCCTGTTCCAGGTCACGGGCGGAAAGATGATGGGTGGCGATGTACGTCTGGATGATCGCCTGGCTGCGGACCCTCCAGGCCTCGGTTCCCTGCAAGGCTGTGATGCTCAGAGTGAGCGCCTGCTTGACCTCGCCGATGTTGCTTAAGGCAAGGCCGACGTCAGCCATCAACGAGTTCTCGGAGTAGAAGCGGCCCTGCCACGGGGGCCCGTCACCGAGGCGTACTGACTCGTAGAGCCGCTCAGCGGCCAGCGCCGCGCGGCGCGCCGCGTTGGCCTCGCCGAGCAGGGCCAGGCCGCGCGCCTCCAGTACGTGCAGCTCGGCGGCCAGCGCCGGGGTGGCCGCGCCCTGGGTGACGGTCAGTCCGGCGCTGGCCAGCGCCACCGCTTGACGCCCGTGCCGGGCCGTGTCGTGCTCGGCTGGTGCGTTCTCGCCGATCCGGACTGTCATTCCGCTCATCGTGGCCAGCACCTCAGCCGCATACAGCCGATCGCCCGCCCGCATGGCCAGGTCCAGCGCTTGGATGTAGTAGCGCTGCGCCAGCGCGTCGCGGCCCCCGTCGGCGGCCAGGTATCCGGCCAGCCGGGTGGCCTGGGCGACCCCGGAGAGCAGGGCTTTACCGATCTTCTCCGAGTAGCTGCCGTGCAGCAGCTGGTTGGCCTCCCGGTGCAGTAGCACCACCACCTGCTCCCGCACTCGCCCCGTTCCGAACTGGAAACCCAGCCTGATCAAGTGATGGATCTGTTTGGTGAGGACTTCCACGTCGGCCATGCCGACCCGCTGGCCAGCCGTGCGGGCAGTTCCCAGCTGCGGGGGAACGATGAGTGCGAGCAGCGCGGGCTCGGCGAACGCCGCCATACTGAACCCGGAACCCAGCAGCAGCTTGCGGCGGCGCATGTCCCGTCCCGACAACTCGACGATCGTGCGGACTGTGCCCTCCAGTGTGCCCGCACAGGTCAACCCGTCATACGGATCCTCCCCGATGGGCTCGCGGTCGATGAACCCGCAGTCGGTGAGCTTCACCTCCCGCTGCAACCGCCGGGTCAACACGGCGGCGATCAGGCGCGGCACCGGCCAGCGTGGCTGAGCACCGTCCAGTATCCGCCGCACTGAGGTGGTGTTGGTGCCCACATGCTTTCCCTCCCGGGCGCCGGAGCTGACCACCGCGCGCACCAGCCCGGTGTTGCTCATCTCCGCTTCCTCCAGCAGCGCCCGCAACGCGGTGTTGCCGCCCGCCGCCGTCGCGCCCGCACCACTCATGGTCGTTGCCACCCCGTATCCGTTCGATCACGTGGTGCGGTCCATCGTGGACCGTCGTCGGGCGGCTGGGGAAGCCGTCACCGCCGAGTGAGACCCCAGTGAGACCCCCGTCGGGCACGTCGCCCGGTGCCCGCTTTCCTGCAGCTTCATCGGGTCGTACACTGCTGGGCTTACCCGCCGTTGCGGATCGATCTTCTCACGTCTGAGGCCGCCGAGGGTTGAGGACAGTTCTTGGATCTGTTCGCGCGGAAAGTGAATCTGCACGGCTGTGGCCGGTCCCATGCCGTTGTTCGCGTTGTAGACGAACGGGATGTCGAGCCGCCAGGAGCCGCGCCGCCAGCGAACGTTGATAGCGTCGCGGAACGAGGTGGAGAAAAGGATCTCGGTGAATTGTGTGGTGTCGGCGATCGGCATCTTCAGCCAGGCCCAGCCGAGGTGGTAGTCGATGAAGCCGCTGTGTCCGGTGGGTTCACCACGGGGGAGCATCTCTCGTCGGGCGCGGGCGTATTCGCCATTGTCCTGGCAGCAGCCGAGCGTGGTGAGGTCGAGCGCCCACAGGGATTGTATGAGTGGGACCATGTCGAGATCGATCTCGACGGGTTCACCCGCTGGGGTGCGGAGTTGCTGTGTCGGGTGGATGCTCGGCGGTTCGGTGGCCACGATCCCTCCTGGGCTCAATGGTGGCTTACCTGCGGTGCTCCGCCCAACGCTGAGCGCCTTGCGCTACGCGGAATATCCAGGAGTCGGGGTGATCTTCGGCGATCGAGGCCCACATCGTGTGCTGGGCCTGCGCGAAGGCGGCGAGACGGGTGGGAGTAGCGGTGTGCCACGCGGGTAGTTGCTTGGCCCACTTCTCGGCGTCCGCGGGGGTGTGGCCGAAGGCGATCAGCCAGACCACCGCGCAGGCGGGGTCGATCCAGCTCGCGCCTCGGGTCGGCCAGGCCCAGTCGACGAGGTGGGCGGAGGTCTTGGTGATGAGGATGTTTCCGGGGCTCAGCTCGGTGTGCAGCAGCGCTGTGCCCGCGAACAGGCCGGGTGAGTCGCTGAACGTGGACCATCGTTGTTCCGCGTGTTTGAGTGGCAGGTCGGGGCAGGGGATTTGTCCGAGGCGTCCGAGGGCGTCTCGAAGTTTGGGCAGGTCCGGAGATCCGGGTGAGTAGTCCACGGGTCGGCCGTCGATGACCTCGAAGCCGAGGAGGTTCCAGCCTCCGGTCTCGACCTGCCAGCGCAGGCGGGCAGCGATGCCCGCGACGTGCGGGTTGATCGCTTGTTCCCTGCGCTGGGTCCAGACCCGTGGATGCTCGGTGCGCAGGCCTTTGACGAAGGTCCGTGCTTGCGCGGTGTGCACGATGACCGCGATTTCCGAGTTGTAGCCGTTGGAGATCGGTTCAGCCTCGAGGACCGGCCCGGTCTACGCCCAGATGATCCCACGTACGTCTTCTGTGAGGTCTTCCCACTACGGCTGCCATGGGTCCAACTCCTCTCCTTGTGCTGGCCAGCAACGCCAGAGGCCCGTTGATACCGTGCGCCATGCCGAAGTTGCCGTGCCCGCCGGGGAGGTTGGTTGATCTATGGCGGGTGCGGGCGTGGTCGGTCCACCAGCCGGGAAGATCCTCAGCACCGAGTGGTTCGGTGAGCTGGACGAGATACGCGAGAACCCGCTGGATGAGATCACCAGTCGGATCGCGCCGCAGGAGGTGCGCGCCCAGGCCCGTCAACCCGTTGATGAGATCGAACTCGGCGAGCGCCGGGTAGCCCCCGCGGCCGATGCGCGCGTGCGCCTGATCGAGGCGGTGCTGGGTGACGGCGGCGACCCTGACGTCCAGCGCCTCCAAAGCCTGCTCATACCGCCCCGGTCGATCGGCGGCGGCGTGGACCGCGAAGGCCAGGGCCGGTGCGCCGAAGAACAGGGTGGCGTTGGGGCCTGCGCTGATGTCGCCGTCAGCGGCGGCCGCCAACCAGGTGTGCGCCAACTCCCAGCTACCGAGCCCGGTGGCCGCACGTTCGATGTGCAGCACCGCCACTCCCACAGCGCCCGTGCCCAGTGACTGGGGATGCCCCGTCGCCCTGACCTCGAGGAGGGGCAGGCCAGCCGAGCGGCTACGGCGACAGCGGCGTGAGCATGGCGCTGGTCGACGGCGATGGCCCGCTCCTTTCGTGGCGTGCCGCCCACCCGAGCGTGGCGGCGCGGGCGAGCCGAAGGCAGATCCGTTCGGAATCCCGATTGATCCCGACCACGCGGGCGTGGTGCAGATGCAGCAGAGCGGCCCAGTCGCCGGTGGGATCCGCCAAGCGCATTGCTTGGGCGTGGATGTCCCGGGCGAGTGCTGGGGTCGGGTGGTGGTTGGCGTGGTCGGTCAGCCAGTTCAGGCCGCCGGTGAAGGCTGTAACCAGATCAGTGAAACTCGCCGCGAGGACGGCGTACGGGTGTGCGGTACCGCTGGCGGTGCTGGTCAGCGCCGCGATGGCCACGGCCGAGTCAGTGGCGAACACGGCCTCGGCCGCCCGCATGGCCGCACCGGTGCCGTAGCGGCCGACCTCGGGGTAGTAAGTGTCGAGCACGATGTTGCGGAGCAGCCCGAAGCTCCGGACGCGGTCAGCCCAGGCCCCGAAACGCTGGGCGGCGGCACCGTAGCCGCAGGCGTCATGAAGCCGGATGCGCAGGCGCAGGTGCGGCTCTGGATCCTGGTAGCGCAGGAACCACCAGGCCTCCGCTGGGCCGTGCTCCCATTCGGACAGCAGATCGGGCAGATGGGCGGTGAGGATGTCGGTCTGCCGGTCCGGGTTCCCGTACAGCTTCACGTACAGCCATTCTGAATTGCCGGGCGGGTGCCCTGGGTGGTGGGTCGCCCGAATCGGCCTGGGTTGCTGAGTAAATAGTGGGCCGGTGGCCGCCATCGGGATGACGATCTCGTGGGCGTGCCCGCCTGCCCACCCGTATTCGTGCGGCCCGGGCGCCTCAGTCACAGTGACGTTGCCGGTAGCCCGGCCCAGGTAGGTACGCAGCAGCGCGAGGTGGGTGGGCTCGTCCAGGTCAAGGCGAAGACGAACGTCGTTCGCACCGAGATTGACCACCTCCGGGATGCGATATCCGCGCCGCAGCCCGTCCCAGGCCTGTAACCATTCCCGCCAAGAGGCACGCGACCCGGGCAGGTCGGAGGCGGACAGATGCCAGCTGGCGGGCGCCAGCACGGAGCGGCGGTACCGGACCCGCGGCAGGAACGGAAGACCCGTGGCGGCTCCCCAGGCGAACGGGACACAGACGGCCGCGCGCGCCGTGGTGATCTCGCACAGAAACCGGGCCAGCGGGTGGGTCGCGCGGCGGAATTCGACGGCGTTCAGCATCAGGGGTTCGACGATTCGGCCCTGCGACAGGGAAACGAGAAACAAGCGGTGGGCGTCGCCGCTGACCGCCAGATCGTCCAAGGAGATCTGCGCATCGGTATTTGGGCGGTGTTCGCCGAGAGAGATCGGGGAGAAGGCCGCGGGGGTTCGGGCGAGGTTCCCGGTCCGCGGCGACAGTGGCGGGCAGGACACCTGCGCGGGCAGCGATCCGGGGACGAGCGTGGGCAGGCCGGTGAACGTGTGGATCATGCGGTCGCGGTCCGCAGGCTCGAACAGGTGGAGAAATCGGCCTATCGTGGTTCCGGCTTGGCGCGCCGCACTGAGGACGACCAGGGTGAACTCTCCTCGGTCGAGCGCGTCCGTCGTGGGTGCGTGCAGGCTGAACCGCAGCTCGGTATGCGGCGGACCATGGGGCGGCGGTGCTTCGGTGACCTCAGGTGCCAGCTCCGACAGCAGGTGTTCGTCGAGCACCACCTCGCGCCCGCCGCCCAGCGCGGCCCGCTGGGCCAGTCGCAGGAGCGTGCGGTCCCGGGCCGACACCGGTGCCGGGGGCTGTGTCATCAGGGAACCCCGGTAGCCGGCGGGGTACCCCAGCCCGGTGTCGGGGTCCACGACCTGGCCGACCGGGACCACCGCGCCCGACCCATAGCGTTCCAAAAATTTGGCGTGCCAGGCCCGCCAGGCCGGGTTGCCGAACCGATGAGGTGTCAGCCGCACCAGCGCCGACGCGGCGGCCTCGGCCTCGCGCGCCACGGCCCGCGGCAAGACCACCGAGCAGTCGACCCGCAGATCGACCGCGAGTGACGGTTCGGGACGATCACAGAGGGCCGCCATCCGCCGCGACACCGAGGCGCAAAGAGCGCGGCGGGCCCCGGGTGCGGTCGGCTGATCGTGCTGGGACAACTGGCCGCTGATCGCGCGCAGCTCCCGCGCCATGGGCAGCGGCGCGGCACTGGTTTCCCTAGCCGTCAACTGATCGATGACGTGGCCCAGCGGGTCGGTGACATCCATGGGCGGATGCAGGCTGGTGACGAGAATGCGGCAGCGCACCAGGTCGCTGAGCATTTTTTCGATCTTCGCCAGCGGTTTTCCGGGCAGCTCGGCGGCCAGCTTCTGAGCACCTCGGGCCGTGTCTCGAGCTGCGTGATCACCTCCGCGAGCCAGGAGGCATCAGGGCGTGCCATGGCGCGGTGCCGCTCACCCCAGCGGAAGCTCGCCGGGGAGCCGATCCGCGCCGCAGCCACCCCGGCGAAGAGCCCGAACGGGGTGGCCCGGCTCGTCAGCCGCAGCAAGTACCGGATCACCGATTCCACCACCCGCCGCACCCGGCGTGGCTGTGGTACCCGTCCACCGCACACGTCACCGACACGCCGGGCCAATACCGGACTAGCGACCTCAATAGCCTCGACGACCGCTTCCCGCTCCCACACCCGCGCCAACCAGCTCCGCCACTGCCGCAGGTGCTCCGGGCTGCCGCCGGTCAGATCCGGCCACGGCGGCAGGCCCAACTCGCCACCGAAAACGGCCACCCGAATGACGGCCGCGTCAACACATCGGAACTGAGCGGCCATCATCCCCCTTCCCATGCCGCAACCGGCAGGTGTGGACCCGCCGGAACGTCACGCACGCTGGACTAGTCGCAGCCTCTGGTGTGCTTACACTCGTCGTCGGTGGACTCATCGGCGCAGTCTTCCGAATCGCCCTCGGCGAATTCCAGGCCAGACTCGACGAATCTCACGTCGAGGTCCAGCTCATCGTCGGCGGTGGAGGGCGTGATGGCATCCATCGGGGACTCCGTTCTCTGTCGAGGGCATGGGTGCTATTCGGTGTGGTCCGGCCAGGAGATCACAATTCTGGTGTGTCGCCTGTCGACAACCAGCCCGCTCGGCAGGTCGGTATCGGGGGTGTCTGCTGGGTGAACCGTCAGGCGCGGCCCCGGGCCGTGCCGGTGGTCCCGGTCCCAGATGCGGATCTGTTCGGCGAACCGGTCTGCGGCCTCGGCGGCGTCCGGGCCGTGGGCGTAGGCACCGAGGTCTCGCACCGTTCCCTCGGTGTCCAGCGGGCGGAGCTTGGCGCGGTAGGCGAGGCTGCCGCTTCGGTGGAGCAGCGCGGGAGAGGCCATGGGTGAGGTCGGGGAGATCAGCCCGCGGTCGACGGCGTCCTGCTTCGCCGAGAGGAGGCAGAAGCCCGGCAGCCTGGCCAGCCACAGGCCCAAGTCGTTGAAGTTTTCCTGCCTGCGGACCGTGACGCCGGACCAGGCCTGCGCCCGCGGCGTCGACAACACCTCGCTCAGCGCCGTGGTATCGACCTGCTGTTCGTACACCCACAGGCTGGCCTCGCCGCTATGAAGCGAGATCGACCGGCTCTGGTTTTTGCCGAGGCCCTGCATCGGCACGAACCCGCACGGCATGGGGTCACGGCCGGCCAGGTGTCCGTCGGAGTGTTCCAGTGCCCAGGACAGGTTGAGTCCCTTGGTTCGCAGCGGGATCACCAGTCGCCCGCCCTCGGCGAGCTGCTCCACCCACGCTGACGGGATGTCCCAGGTACCGACGGTGACGATGATCCGGTCGAACGGGCCGTACTCCGCCGCGCCGAACTCCCCGTCCGCGCAGACCACGCGCACATCGCGATAGCCCGAGGCCGCCAGGCACGCGCGAGCGCGCTCCACCACCTCCTGGTCAATGTCGAGCGTGGTCACCGAGCCCTCCGGCCCGACCAGCTCCCGTAGCAGCGCCGCGTTGTAGCCACCGGAGCCGATCTCCAGAACCCGCTGCCCTGACGACACTTGGAGCTGACCCAGCATCATCGCCTGCGTATGCGGCCCGGTGACCGAGCTGAGGGGGTTGCCGTGTTCGGTGCGTTTGGTGACGATCGAGCGATCGGCGTAGGCCTGATCGAGCGGCACCTCCGGCGCGAACAGGTGCCGGGGCACGGTCCGCAACGCGGCCTCAACCTCACGCGGTACCACGCCCACCCATTCTCGGTCCGCGATGATCTCATCAACCATGGCATCGCGCAGCTCGGCCGCATCCTGATCCGAGTGCACGCTCTCGTGGGTGGTGTCGGTCGTCACCGGGCGGAGTCTAGCCGTAGCACCGGCCGGCTCGGTGGTCCCTTCAGTCACGAGATACTTCCCTTTTCCTTGGATGTTGTGGTTCGCCGACTTTCTTCTCCGGTACGCGGTGCCGAGGCGTTGGTTTCCTCGGCGAGGCTGACTCCGCGACGGCTCTGGTGGAGGACTGGGTTGGCAACGGGTGCCGGTGTCGGTATTGAGGAGCCCGCGTTTCCGGACAGCTGGTAGGTCCAACAGGTAACCGGACAGCTCGCGTGGAGATGGCCGGATCACCCCAGTGGAAGCTCGTCGTGGAGCCGATGCGCGCCGCGGCCACCCCGGCGAAGAGCCCGAACGGAGTGGCCCGGCTGGTCAGCCGCAGCAAGTACTGGACCACCGACTCCACCACCCGCCGCACCCGACGCGGCCGCGGAACCCGTCCACCGCACACGTCACCGACACGCCGGGCTGGCGACCTCGATTGCCTCGACGACCGCTTCCCGCTCCCACACCCGCGCCAACCAGCTCCGCCACTGCCGCAGGTGCTCCGGGCTGCCGCCGGTCAGATCCGGCCACGGCGGCAGGCCCAACTCGCCACCGAAAACAGCCACCCGAATGACGGCCGCGTCAACACATCGGAACTGAGCCGCCATCATCCCCCTTCCCATGCCGCAACCGGCAGGTGTGGACCCGCCGGAACGTCACGCACGGTGAACTATTCGCAGTTGACCTTGGTGTCATCGCAGTTATCGTCGGTGCACTGCTTGGTACAGTCTTCCGAATCTCCCTCGGCGAATTCCAGGCCCGACTCCACGAATCTCACGTCGAGGTCCAGTTCGTCATCGGCGGTGGTTGGTGTGATGGCATCCATCGGGAACTCCGTTCTCTGTCGTGGGTGTGGGGTGCTATTCGGTGTGGTCCGGCCAGGAGAGCACGATCCGGGTGTGTCGTCTATCGGTCACGAGCCCGCTCGGCAGCTCAGTGTCGGGCGTGTCTGCTGGGTGAACCGTCAGGCGCGGCCCCGGGCCGTGCCGGTGGTTCTGGTCCCAGATCCGGATCTGTTCGGCGAACCGGTCCGCGGCCTCGGCGGCGTCCGGGCCGTGGGCGTAGGCACCGAGCTCTCGCACCGTTCCCTCGGCGTCCACCGGCCGCAGCTTGGCCCGGTAGGCAAGACTGTCGCCTCGATGCAGCAGCGCCGGATTGGCCATGTGCCAGGTCGGGGACACCAACCCGCGCTCGATGGCGTCCTGGGTCGCCGAGAGGAGACAGAAGCCCGGCAGCATCGCCAGCCACAGGTCCAGGTAACCGAAGTTCTCCCGCTTGCGGACCTTGACACCGGACCAGGCCTGCGCCCGCGGTGTCGAGAACACCTCACCCAGCGCCGCGGTATCGACCCACTGTTCACCCACCCAAAGGCTGGCCTCGCCGCCATGAAGCGAGATCGACCGGCTCCGTACTGTCCCGAGGCCTTGAATCGGTACGAACCCGCAGGTCATGGGGTCACTGCCGGCCAGGTACCCGTCGCGGCGTTCCAGTGCCCAGGACCGGCCCAGCCCTCTCGTCCACAGCGGAACCACCAACCGCCCACCCTCGACCAGCTGTTCCACCCATGCCGACGGGATGCCCCAGGTACCTGCGGTGACGATGATCCGGTCGAACGGGCCGTACTCCGCGGCGCCGAGCTCACCGTCCGCGCACAGCACGCGCACATCGTGATAGCCCGCCGTCGTCAGGCAGGCGTGAGCGCGGTCGGTGATCTCCTGGTCGATGTCGAGCGTGGTCACGGAGCCCTCCGGCCCGACCAGCTCCCGAAGCAGCGCCGCGTTGTACCCGCCACTGCCGATCTCCAGAACCCGCTGCCCCGGCGCCGCCTGGAGCTGACCCAGCATCATCGCCTGTATATGCGGCGCGGAGACCGAGCTGAGGGGGGCGCCACGCTCGGTGCGCTTGGTGACGATGGAGCGATCGGCGTAGGCCTGATCGAGTGGCACTTCTGGCGCGAACAGGTGCCGGGGCACGGTCCGCAGCGCGGCCTCGACCTCGCGCGGCACCACGCCCACCCATTCTCGGTCCGCGTTGATCTCGTCAACCATGGCGTCGCGCAGCTCGGCCGCATCCTGATCCAAGTGCTTGCCCTCTTGGGTGGTGTCGGTCGTCACTGGGCGGAGTCTAGCCGTAGCACCGGCCGGATCGGTGGTCCCTTCAGTCACGGGATAATTCCCTTTTCTTTGGACGTTGTGGTTCGCTGACTAGTTCTCCGATACGTGGTGCAGCAGGCGACTAGATCGGTTCATGCGTCAACCTCCCGCACACCGTGCGGAAACCTCCTGGAGGAACCGATCCAGCTCGCCGCCATCCACCGCGCCCGCACGCAAGGCGTTGAAGTGCTCGATGTACTGCCGGATCTCGTCGGTGCTCCGGATGGTCAGACCACGGGTCACGGTTTCGGCGAGCACGAGTGCCTCGTCGTCAGCATCCGGATCGCCGAGCACCGCGAAACCGTGGTACTGGTGTGTGTGCTCTTCGCTCGTGAAACGAATAATGGCCAGGTCGACATTGGGCCGTGTCGCGAGCTCGCGTAGCCGTCGGATCTGGGGGCTCATCTGCTCCGGGGAGATCAGGCGCCGCCACAGCGCGGTCTCTCCCATCACGAAAAGGAACTTCTTGTGCTCGTCATCGAGCACGGTCTGGCGCGCGAGCCAGGCGGCGACGACTTTCCCGGCGTCCTCCGTGAGGCCCGCGTCGCGACCGAGACGGAACATCGCTTCGGCGTAGGCCGGGGTCTGCGCCAGCCCGACGACCACGTCAGGCGAGAACACCCGCACCACAGACGCTGCCGCCTCGAACCGCTGAATGTCTTGCTGCATCCGGCGTCGGCCGGGGGCCAGCTCGCGCCGCCACGCCGTCAACCGAGTCGCCGACCGCTCCGCAAGGACCCATAGTTCCTCGCGAGTGGCGGACGAGGCACCCGTGGCCCGAGCCCAGGCGTCCACATCCTCCGGCGATGGCGTGGTCCGCCCCAGCTCTGTCTTACTCACCTTTGACTGCGACCAGCCGAGCCGGCCCGCCAGTTGCGTGGTCGATAAACCGGCATCGGCTCGCAACCCCCGCAGCACCACAGCCGCGCGCCGTCGGTCCTCGTTTGCTTCTGTCATACGGATCGTGCGGTGAGCTCAAGGGCTCGTCGGGCCACGTATTCATCGAGTGGTTCGGCGTGACGAAACGCGGTGTCTCGCATCACAATGTATGGCCGCACGTCCCCGGCCAGTTCGGGCCGTTCAAACCGCCCCCGCGCGTCGTAGATCATCCGGACCACCATCGCGCCGTCGACAAGCCAGAAATCCTCGCGCAGTGATTCCAGGTCCGGATGTGCACCCCGGTCCGCGAGGTGGATCTGCTCGCCGACGGCCTGGTTGGCCGCGTAACCCCAGATCTCATACCGGCAGTAGTCGCTCAGCGGATGATCCAGAACATGGACCCGAGACCAACGAACCCCACTGGTTACCCTGGCAGCCACCTGAACAAGCCACGGGCTGGTCTCGAGGGTGGGCAATGTGACAGGGCGCCCGGACCGCCATGCCGCGAACTCCTCAGCCTCCTGGGGGACTAGATACTGCGGCAGCGTCTCGAGGCGAAAAACGGACAACCGCGCGCCGTCGACGATCCGCGCGAGGTCAGCGATCTCCATCATGCCTCGCTACAGATTCGCGCTCTGTACGATCTGGCGCCTGATGCGGATAGCCCGCTCGCCAGCGCCCAGTGGTACCGGAGACGAGCCAAGATCCTCACCGACGATCACAACGTCCTCCATGTTCAGATCGTCATCCACCCATATTCCATGGCAGTTGTACCCGTCCTTGCACAGCTCGTCCGTAACCACCCTGCGTAACACCATCGCCGCACCTCCTCAGCTCAAGTCGGGACCTAGTATCATATGACGACTAGATCGCAAGCAAGAGCTGTGCGCTGTGCCGGTACCTCGGCGCCATATGCCGACCACGAGCTTGACCTTCGCCGTGCCCGACTGATGATCGATGATCGGGGTGTCCACCGTGAACGTCACGCTCACCGACGGTCTTCGCGCCGACGTCGAAACGCTGTGGAACTACACCGTCAAGCGTGGTCCGATAGGTCATGGGCGGCCGACTCGGCGGCCCGGCTTACACACTCCGGGCAGTACAACGCCAGATCGCACTCGCAATCCTGCGGGCACTCCGACGGCGGTAGGTCCGACCTCGCCACCCACTGCCCGCACACCGCCGCGTACACCCCGCACCGCAACTGCTCCTCCACCGCGTCATCCACCGCCAGCAGATGTGTCACTCCCGCCACCAGCGCATTCGACTCCACCTGATCTCCTCCGATCCGGATTCCCCTTGAGGGCCGTGCGATCCGACACGAGTAGTGAACACCCAGCGCACCGGCGGTGTCAGTAAATGCGGCTCGGCACCGGGTCGAGATGCCTGGCGGGGGTCTCACTGGGGTCTCACTCGGCGGTGCCGACTTCCCCATCCACCCGAGGACGGTCCACGATGGACCGCATTCAGCGATCGAGCGGAGACGAGGTGGCAACGGGCCATGAGTGGCGAGGGTGGGACGGCGGCGGGCGGCAACGGCGCGTTGCGGGCGCTGTTGGACGAGGCGGAGATGAGCAACGCCGGGTTGGCCCGTGCGGTGGTCAGCGCCGCCGCCCGGGAAGGCAAGCATGCCGGCACCAGTGCCACCTCGGTGCGGCGGATGCTGGAGGGGGCACAGCCGCGCTGGCCGGTTCCGCGCCTGATCGCCACCGTGCTGGGCCGGCGGCTGCACCAGGAGGTGACCGTCACCGACTGCGGGTTCCTCGACCGTGAACCGACCGGGGAGGATCCCTATGACGGGTTGACCTGCTCGGGCACACTGGAGGGCACCGTCCGCACGGTCGTCGAGCTCTCGGGACGTGACATGCGCCGTCGCAAGCTGTTGCTGGGCTCGGTGTTCAGCGTGGCCGCGTTCGCCGAGCCCATGGTGGTCGCGCTCCTCGTCGCCCCAGCGCAGGGCACCGCCCGCACGGCGGGTCAGCGGGTGGGCATGACCGACGTGGAGGCTCTCACTGAGCAGGTTGCTCAGCTGAGCAAACTGGGGCAGCAGTTCGGGTCGGGTCGGGTGCGGGAGCAGGTGGTGGTGCTGCTGCACCGGGAGGCCAACCAACTGCTGCACGGCAGTTACTCGGAGAAGACAGGTAAGGCGCTGCTGTCCGGGGTCGCCCAGGCCACCCGGCTGGCTGGTTTCATGGCCGCCGATACGGGCCGCGACGCGCTGGCGCAGCGCTACCACATCCAGGCGTTGGATCTGGCCATGCGGGCCGGCGACCGGCTGTACGCGGCCTTTGTGCTGGCCACGATGAGCCGGATGACGGTCCGAATCGGCGGGGACACCCCCGTCGATCACGACACTCCGCGATACGGGCGCCAGGCGGTGGCTCTGGCCCGGGCCGGACTGACCATCGCTCAAGGAGCGGCGACCCCGGCGTTGGCCGCCGAGCTGCACGCACTCGAGGCACGCGGCTTGGCCCTGCTCGGCGAGGCCAGCGCGGCGCGTCGGGCGGTGCTGGCCGCCGAACGACTCTACGAGTCAGCACACCTCGGCGACGGGCCCCTGCGGCAGGGCCGTTTCTACTGCGAAAGTGCTCTCACCTCCGACCTTGCCGTGTGCCTGCGCGGGATCGGTGACACCCAGCAGGCCACTACTCTGGGCAACACAGCCCTGCAAGCCTGTCCTCCGTGGGCGGTTCGTGGTCGGTGTATCGACCAATCAGATCTCGCCCTCACACATCTGCGTGGCCGGGACCTAGAGCAGGCCGCAGCATACGGCCGGGACGCGCTGCGCACCGCCACCGACGTCAACTCGACCGTCATCACCCAGCGGCTGGGCACCCTGCACCGGCACATCCAGCCCCTCCGAGCCGGCTCCCCGCACCTGCGTGAGCTGGACGAACGGCTCACCACCTTTTTCACCCGCAACGCCCGACAAAACTAACGCCCC
>JBOHFJ010000068.1:0-16717 GCA_050699655.1 Pseudonocardiaceae bacterium | reverse complement strand
CGTCCACGCCGTCGAGGAAGTCAGCGACACCCGAGAGGCACTCGGTAGAGCCTCCCGCGTCGGGTGGATGTGCGGTAGCTTGCCGGACATGGGCCGAGGTGAGGCGCTGGCGCTCACGGTGCCCGGCCTGCGGGGCGAGCGCACCGTGCGGGTGTCCAACCCGGACAAGGTCTACTTCCCGGAGCGCGGCATCACCAAGCGACAGATCGTGGAGTACTATCTCGCGGTGTCGCAGCCGCTGCTGGGCGTGCTCGCGCAGCGCCCGGTCACGCTGCGGCGCTTCGTGGACGGGGTGACCGGGGAAGCCTTCTACGCCAAGCGGGTTCCTCGCGGCGCCCCGGACTGGGTAGACTCGGTGGAGATCACCTTCCCGTCCGGGCGTACCGCTCGCGAGGTGTGCCCCACCGAGCCCGCCGTGCTCGCCTGGGCGGCGAACCTGGGCACCTTCGACTTTCACCCGTGGCCGGTGCGCCGCCCAGACGTGGATCACCCCGATGAGCTGCGCGTCGACCTCGACCCGCAGCCGGGGACCGGTTTCTCCGACGCCGTCGCGGTGGCCGGGGTGCTGCGCGAAGTGCTCGCGCAGGCGGGGCTGGTCGGTTATCCCAAGACCTCGGGAGGCCGCGGAGTGCACATCGCGGTCCGGATCCGGCCTCAGTGGTCGTTCACGGAAGTCCGCCGGGCGGTGATCGCGCTGGCTCGGGAGGTGGCGCGGCGGATCCCGCGGCTGGCCACCGTGTCGTGGTGGAAAAAGGAGCGCGGCCAGCGGGTGTTCCTGGACTTCAACCAGGCGGCCCGGGACCGTACCATCGCCTCGGCCTGGTCGGTGCGCGGCACCCCGCGCGCCACGGTGTCGATGCCGGTGCACTGGGCGGACCTGCCGGAGGTACACCCGGAGGATTTCGACGTGCTCACGGTGCCCACGCTGCTCGCGCGGCGGGGTGACCCGCACGCCGAGCTGGATGGCGAAGCCTTCGGCCTGGAGACGTTGTTGGACTGGGCGGCGCGCGACGAGCGTGACCACCGTCTCGGCGACCTGCCCTACCCACCCGACTACCCCAAGATGCCCGGCGAGCCCCGCCGGGCACAGCCCAGCCGCGCTAGGCGTCCTAACAGCGAAAACACCTCCAACTAACCGCGGTTACGGATCGGCGTCCCAGGCGTGGATCGCTCCGCGGGCAGTTGAATCGTTGGCGGGATACCCGTCACTTCTCAAAAACCCAACGGGTGACTGCCTGATGGTAGTTGTAGTGCCCGGGGACGGTCTTGTAGGTCTTGACATACCTGAAACCGGCGCTCTGTAGTGTCCGGTTCGGCGCCACATTGAACGCGTTGGGCTCACAGAACAGCCGCTTCAGTGCCAGCGCGTTGAAGTAGAGCTCGACCGTCTCGCGGACAGCGGCGGAACCAATGCCTGAACCACGGCGTTGAGGGTCTATGACATGCAGATGCATGTGCGCTTGCTCACCATAGGCGATTTTGTTGGAGGTCGAGAAACCGACTGCGACGCCGTCCAGCTCCCAGATGACCAGCAAAGTCGAGCGATCTTGGACTGGCTTGTTGTACTCGCTGACATACCACTCCCGCCAATCCCGGCGAGTCGGCAACCGCGTCGGGTCCACCCCGAGCGCCTCGAGGTGCTCCGGTGTGGAGCCGTGGAAGTAATCAATGATGAGACCCACCTCATCAAGGGCCATCTCTCGGATCACAATTGACATAGCGACATGATCCCCTTCCGTCTGACCCGAATCCGCGAGTAGCAGGGCGACACCGGCCCGGAGTTGGTGATGGGTGTCGTTCTGGCTTGGGATGATGTCGGTTGCGAAGCAACAAGGCATGGCCGCTCTCGGGCGGCCTCCAGCGCCGTGCGCACCGGCCGTTGAGCGCGGCGGTCTTGGCGTGGACGGCGGTGAGTGTGCCCACCAGACCGGCGGTGGCCGGCGGCAGAGTCCCGGCCATGCCCAGCGTGGTGGCCGCACCGTGTTCCTGGGCCAGGCGTTACATAAGGGACTCGACTGACGCGCGAAAGACCGCGCTGGAGTGGCGACGACGCGACCAACCTGGTATTACAGAATGGTTCCGCTGCTGGAATCGAACCCCATGGCCAGCTTGAAAGACTGCGCCCACTGCGCCGTCAGCGCACGCACTCTGTGGTCAGACCGGGTCACCGGTCCGCTATTGACCGTGGTTGACCAGGGTTAATGGCACGCGCGGGGTGGTGGCCTGCCGCAGGAGGGGCGTGGGAAGTGGGTATCCCGTCGCGTCGGTGAGCTTGCCTCGGAGCGCCTTCGGTGCCGGCGTGACGGGATACCCGCAGGCTTTGACCTGCTGCCAGCCGTGGTCATGGGTTACCTCAGTGGAACACTGTTGACCTTTCTTGTGGCACGCGTATAGCACGACGCACCGCGCCCGGTGTCCTCCTGTATCACGTCGGTGCTGGTGCACCCGATCGGTGCGTCCACAGCACCCGTAGCACTGGGTCGGGCCGCAACAGCCCCTCGGGGCGGTCCACCATGCCCATCACCCGGACAAATGCCTGCCCCAGAGTGACGTCGGTGGTGGCGGCGGCGTGCAGTTTCGGAAGATAGTTGTTAACCATCCGGATCTTCGCGGTGCGCGCTCCCGGTACCCCAGGAAAGGCAAGGTCCGCCCCCACCGCGATATCCCATGGTGTATTGATGGTCCGGGCGATCGCCCGGAAATAACGGCCTGCCTGTGGCATCTCACCCCGAGCCAGCAGCCGCTGTAGCGCGCTGGCCTGCACTGCGGCTACGGTCATTCCCTGGCCGTAAATCGGGTTGAATGAGCACACTGCGTCGCCGAGAACCAGCAGGCCGATCGGGAAGCGCCGCAGCCGCTCGTAGCGATGGCGCACGCTGGCTGGAAACCGGAAGGAGACCGGGTCGGTCAACGGCTCAGCATCGCGAATCGCCTCGGTAATGTCCGGGAACAGCAGGCTGGCCGCGAACGCGTCGAAACCGGCCGGATCGGTCGGCGGGTGGTCGCCAAGGATGCCGAAGAGCGTCAGAATGTGACGCCCACCCTCGATCGTGGCGAGCGCGCCGCCGCGCGGGTTCCGCGGTGTTCCCGCGGTCAGGACCGCCACATCGGTACCGAGAGCCCCTCGCCGCAGCCGGTAGATGCGGGTGGCGTAGCCAAGCCCGATATCTACTCGATCCACCGCGGCTGGTTCATAACCCAGTTCGGAAAGCCACAACGGCGCTCGGGACCCCCGGCCGGTGGTATCGATGACCAGATCGGCCGGCACTGCTCGCTCACCACCGCCTGCGGTGCCGTGCACCCGCACCCCGGTGACTCGGCAGCGATCGGTCGTCGCGGTCACTGCGACAACATCGGTGCGCTCAACAAGTGTCACGTTCGGCAGATCGCTCACCTGGGCACGGACGTGACCCTCTAGAAACGGCCGGCTGGCCCACAGGCCGGGCAGTCTGATGTCCGCCTGGCGAAATTGATGTCCGGACAGCTGCCACCGGATGTTGCCCAGCACATCTCCGGTAGTGGCCCCGTGCCCGATGAGCTGATTCACAGTGCTCGCTTCGTCGGTAGCCATCATGCCATCACACGCATGTACGGCACAGCAGCCAGGGCCGGTAGCGCAGGGTAAAAAATCATGCACCATGGTGACACAAAGCACAATCCAGCCACCGCCCCGCCGGGCCAGATGTTCCGGGTGATGCCCGTTGACCTGTATCTCGGCGTGCTGTAGGGGACCTCTATCGACCGCTCACTACAGCACACGGACAGCACGACGGTGGTTGTTCCGTCCGCATGACAGGTGGGGGGCCGAAGCGGGTATCCCGTGGTGACCTACGTCCTGTCGGGAAGCACCGTTCACTCACGGGTTACCCCACCCGAGGGTCGCCGGTCTCCACAGCGCGGTCGCTGGCGTGGCTGTATTGGGACCAGGATCCGGGGTAGAGCCGGCCGTGGCCCAGGCCCGCGAGTTCCAGGGCGAGCAGGTTGTGGCAGGCGGTCACGCCGGAGCCGCAGTAGGAGACGACCGAAGTGCCATCGGTGACGCCCACTGCTTGGAAGCGCTGGCGCAATCGCGCGACGGGCAGGAACCTGCCGTCTTTGTCGAGGTTCTCCCGACACGGGAGGCTGCGTGCTCCGGGGATGTGTCCAGGCCGTGGGTCGATCGGGTCGTGCTCGCCGCGGTAGCGCTCCCGGGTGCGGGCATCGAGCACCGTGTTCGCCGGATCCGTGGCGTTGTCGATGTCGGCCAGTCGTTCCCCGGGCCAGGGCTGGGGCGTGAACACCGCGGGCGACAAAGACGGGCTGGCTCGCTCCAGCGGCCCGGGGTAGGCGCTCACGCCGCCGTCGAGCAGGGCAGCAGTATGCCCGGTAGCGCGCAGCATCCACACCAGCCGGGCCGCGATCACGCCGCCGACGTCATCGTAGGCCACGACGGTGCTGCCGTCGGCGATGCCGAGCGAGGCCATGCCCTGGGCGAAAACCTCCGGATCCGGCAGCGGGTGGCGGCCCTGTCCCGGGCTGCCGTCACCGGAGAGCCAGCGATCCAGGTCGACGAAAACCGCCCCGGGCAGGTGCCCTTGGCGGTAGGCGTTCAGTCCGGACCGCCCGTCCAGGTACCAGCGGACGTCCGCGAGGAGAACCTGGTCGCGTCTGTCCCGCCACCAGGTGAAGTCAACAACCGGAGGTACCACGCCCCGATCCTAAGCGAGTTGCGCGAAGTTCTCCTGAGCCACCCGCGTGGACGCCGAATTCAGCTCGCGACTTACTCAGCCGGCTCGCGGCGAGGTAAGCGAAGGTGTCGCCGTCGACTGCGGTGTTGTCGGATATTCCGGTGAGGCCCAGACACGAGCTCAGGACATTGCCCCGGTGGTCGTGACCTCACCGGTCTGCCTCGCGCTGAATCTGGCCACTTCACGCGCGCACGTTGCGCAGTAGCGCAGACAGTCTCGGCAGCCGGGACAGTCCTCAACGTCGGTGGGACTTGCGCTGGTCGTGTCCGCGCCGCACAGCGTGACGGGAACCCGCCAGTGGTATCGCAGTTTGAGAACTTCCTCCGCCTCGATCAGGTGCAGTTCGGGCAGCGACCGGCCACAGCCCAGAACCGTGGTGCCGCCTCGTTGATCCGACTGTGGCACGCCCATCTGGCGCTCTGTCTCCCGCACCACGGGCGGTTCACCGCGGTCGCCGCTGTCAGTGTGCTCACCATCCACGGCCATCCGTCCCCGTTCGTTCTCCTGCCGCATTACCGTGCCCACGCTCAGCCTCTCGTCCTGTTGGCGGTTTCTTTGGCCCAGAAACACACACAGTGCCCGATCAGTAGCGGCGGGTGTCGCGGCGTCGCGACATCTCTCGTGGCAGTGGTAACGGGTCCCCGACGGGTTACTCGGACAGACCGGCTCGGCGGGCCATGCCCCGCAGCTCCTGACCGACCGCGTCGCGGCGTGCGCCCGTGAGCAGGACGGCGATCGTGTCCCGGACCAAGGGGTTGCGCCGCACCCGAACGGGATTCATCGTCTCAGCCCGACGCAGCGCCCGCACCGCGTCGTCGCGGCGTCCCCGCAGCTGCGCCAGCGCCCGCCCGTACTCCACCCAATGGGAGGCATGACCGTACGGAAAGGGGTGGCGTTCGGGGTTCAGCCCTTCGGCGATGCTCACCGCACGATCAGGTTCACCCGTGTCCAGGGCCAGACGCGTTCGGCGGAACCCGACCCAGGTCGGTCCGAACTCGCCGAATCCCAGCTGGTCGGTCGCGTCGAGCTCACCGAACCGGGCTGCCATGTCCACGGCCGCGTCCATCGCGGCGGTCGCCTCACTCGGGCGGCCGTTGAGCGCGGCGGTCTTGGCGTGGACGGCGGTGAGTACACCCACCAGACCGGCGGTGGCGGCGGTGGTCGGCGGCAGGGTCAGCGAGTCGAGCTCGATTCCCCCCAGCTCGAAGGCCCCACTGTTGAGCAGCGCCTCGGCCACGCCGAACCCGGCCACGCCGAGCGTGGTGGCCGCACCGTGTTCCTGGGCCAGGCGTTGCGCCAGGAACACCACCCGGCGCCGCAGGTCATCGGGCGCGGCCGCCAGGATGAGCCACGGCCAGGTGACGTGTACATGCAGGTGCACGGCCAGCTCAAGCAACTCGCCGTGGTCGGTGCCGGTGGTCAGCGTGGTATGCACATCCCGGACCAGCCCTGGCAGCTCCGCGGCCACCTCAGGGAACCGGCACTCCCGCTTGTGCTGGAGGAACCTGGCCGCCCGGTCCCGGAGCACCGCAACGGGGAGCACCAGCCCACCGGGATGGCCGACCTCGATCGCGTCCAGCGCGAGGCCGATCGCTTTGGTGGTGCTGTCGGTGTGCCCGTTGGCGGGTGCGGGCACGGGGAGCCTGGTCAGCTCCGCCACGGAGATCTGGAGCGCGTCGGCCAGCGCCGTGATCTCCACCAATGTCGGGGAACGTTCACCGCGCTCGATCCGGTTCAGGGTGTCCTTGCTCATCCCCGCCAGCCCGGCAACCACCCGCAGCGACTTGCCCCGATCATCGCGGACCCGCCACAACACCAGTCCGATCGTCCGGGCTTCCCCAGCGTCCATGAAGGCTACTCCCCGCCAAAACTCATCGAAAGATGCCGCAAACGGCGTGTCTTACTCTCTATGCTAGTGAAGCGACAGGTTGAGACGCTGGACCAGGGTCCGGCCTAGCGTATGGAGTCTTGCTGTCGACCCGGGGTCCTCGCTCATCCACAGGTAGCGGCTGATGGCGGCGAGTTGAGCGATGGTTCCGGAGTGGCTGTCCAGTTCGGGGAAGAGATCATGGATTCGTTGTGCTGTGGGTGGGTGGAATAGGCTGCTGCAGTAGAGAGTTGCGGCGTCATACCACGCAGGGGCGCGACGCCAGCATTCCCAGTCAAGTAGCCACAGGCGGGGGCCGGTGATGTTGACCCAGTGGAGGTCTCCGTGAGCGGTGGTCCAGGTGACCTGGGTCGTGAACAGTTCCACGGGTAGGTTCGTATCAAAGAATCGCTCCACACCTTCGGCGGTGTATTCGGGCAGCCAGCCGAAGTCTTGTTCAGGGACCGGGTGCTGTTGCAGTGCGGTGAGGGCTTGTCTTAACGTGGTCCACCAAGTGTCAGGTAGGCCGGGATCGGTGTAGAGGTCTCCGTCGGTGGAGACGGGTTTGTCGGAGACGTACGTCATGACCTCGCCTCTGAGTCGGATACCGTCACCATGCCAGTCGGGGTCGCGCCAGTCTGCCCACCGGATGACCTCAGGTTTGGGTACGCCGTGGATTTGGTTGGCTTCGACGTTGCCGTCCCACCGACAAAGCTGCCCCGCATCGGGGTCGTCCATAATGGTCCGCAGCCACACGTCCCCGGCTTTGTCTTGCGCACGTATCCCTATCGTTCGCATCTCTCCTGTGAACGTAGGGTCCCCAACGGGAGTAACGCCCAGCTTGCCCGCCGCAAGGTGAAGATGGCGTGTCAGGAAGTCGGCTCGTTCACGGGCTGGTTCGCTGTCGTGGTGGCCAGTGTGATCCATGTCTTGGTGATCCCGTTTCGTGCTTCTGTCGCCCGTCGGGCGAGCTACGCTTTCTTGTCCCAATGTGTTTTCCTGAAAGCTGACTTTCCGAACTCGGAGGTCTGATGCTTGTTTGCCCGACTTGGTTCCGGAGCGGCAATGTTGTCTGGATTTCGGTAGGGATTGATCAGGGCGAGCAGAGTCGAGTTGGTCGTAGCGGCAAGTTCTTCTAGCAGGGTCATGGTATTTTTCTTTCAGTCTCGGCAAGGTCGGCGAAACCGGTTACCAGGGCTTGTATTGTGATCTGACAGTGGTGGGTCTCGGCGGCGGAGAAGGTCCCGTGCTCAAAGAAGCGGTTCCCCGCTTGGCCTCCTTGGCAAAATGCGAAGAAATCGCAGGTTTGTTTGCACTCCTGAACTCCTGTTTGAAGTTTGAAATTCTTGAACATATGGGAGATCGTTGATTTGTGACAGCATGCGGTGCAGAGGTTTACTCAAGACATTTCCCGCAATGAAGTCGGCGTACTGAGATGATTTCATCCCGAGCAGTTCCGGGGAGAGCATGATGACATCACCGTTCCAGGCGACGGTAGGAAGCGGATCATGTGGGGTTTCTACGGCTGTCGTTGATGGTGGCGCGGCGAGGTAGTTCAGTAGTCGGTCGACTTCTCGTATCCGTGTACTAGTGTTCCTGCTGGCCCAGGTGAACACGTCCCGCCACAGGGTTCTGGCCTCATTGGGGGAGGGGGAGTCATTGTGGAGGTTGACGCCTTCGCGCTCTTCCAGATTGAGAGCTATTGATCTGGGATAGAGGGCGGAAAGGAAGTCCAGAATCTGGTCGACACTATCGATCGCGGCCCGGTCGATGACGGCGATCACACTGAAGTTGATTTTTTTTCTTTGAGCTTCGTTATTCCGTTCATAATTCTTGTAAATGTTGGTTTTCCTTGCCAGTCGACCCGGTTGTGGTTCAGGGTCGATGGGCCGTCGAAGCTGACTCCCACCTCAACGTCATGCCTGAGGAATAGATCGCACCATTCGTTGTTGATCAGAGTGGCGTTGGTCTGTATCACGTGTTGAACCAAGCCGGAATTCTGTAGCGGCGCAAAGGGTTTGAGAAGTTCCTCGAACAGGGCGGGGCCGACAGTGAGAGGTTCACCGCCATGCCATACCAACTCCAACGGTACTGACTCCATCCAATCTGGGTGGAGTCCCTCGGCAATGGCACGCGCTACTGAAAGAGACATCTCCTTCTTGGACTTACGTCCAGGAAGGTAGCAATACGCGCAGTCAAGATTGCATAGGCTTGTCGGTTGTAGGATTATCATTGATGGGCACGTTGCTACCCGGTTATCCCTGGGTTCTTTCTGGTTCACCGGATCACATCCCCACGCCAAGTGATCAATCGAGGGGTGACTGTACCATAGTCATGACTTACAGTCATCCTCCCTAGAGTGGGCGGGGACGATGGTGGAGTCAGCTCTACAATTCGGGAACAAGCCGTCCGCGTCGTACCCGCCCGACCCCTTGCCCGGATCGGGATGCGGGTTGGGATGGAGCCGCTTGCGTGCTCGCGCAGGCGGCGCATCACGGGCACGCCGAAGATCATGAATCGGGACATGCCGTTGAAGGCGCTCTCCAGGTGGGCGAGAAGCTTGGTGTAGGTCTCATTGAAGGTCGCCGACGCCTCGTTCCCACCAAGAACTCACAGTCATCAAATGATTACGCAGAAGTACAGCTTGCCACCGACCAACGTGACGAGGTACGACCGAGGAGGAACGCGCGCATGTGCCCAGGGCACCTTTCTGCACGCTCTGATTGGCCTCGGCGGACCGGGCTTGGCGCGCGTTCCCAACTCCGTTGCGGCCCGGCTCCCGCTACGTGGTTATTTACGGATTCAGGTCAGAGGCGGGATTTGTGTCAACGCCCAGCGGTGACGCATGTTTGGCCCGCGATCGACTCAAACTTGCCATCGCTGTTGTGTCGAAAAAACGTTGCGCACCACAGCTCGTTGAGGCTTCCCTGGGGGTTTGGTAGTGTGCAGGAAACTCCGTCACCGTCATTGAAACGGCCTGCGGTATCAGTGCAACCACCTGGACTTCCAGCGTTCTGGCGATACCCATTCGGACCGGTAAGCTCAAAATGCCCACGCTCGGCTGATGCTCCACGCAGGGTTGCGGTAACCCGGTACACCGCACAGTAGTCGCCATAATAAATTTCGAAGTACATATGATTTTGTTCATTCGATGCGACTGTTGAAATGAACAAAAATTAATTCTATGACTGCTGGACTGCTGGACTGCTGGACGAGACAGCATTGGCGGGAACTGTCGAGGCGACCAGCATTGCGCTGGTCAACGTGGAAACCGCAAATAGTGAAGCCTTCACCTTCATTGCAAGCATGAGCTAACTCCTGTCCTCATCACCGTTATTTCCGGTCGCCAACCGTTATGGTGGCCCCGGTCCGGGTAGGTGATCAGTTGATGCCTGGGCTGCGCCCGTCGGCATACTGCCATATGGGAGCCGTCTAGCTGGCTGATCGCTGCGGCGTGTCGTAACCAGCGCTCAGGGTAACTTGTGGTGATCTTGCCGTGGCGGATTTCGGGCTGTCGGAGGCGTTGGGCGAGTAGTTGCTCGTCCGTTCCGCGACCAGGGTTCCGCGTTGGGTCAGCTCAGGCTGCGTGCCATGGGTCGATCACGCCGATCCCGGTGTCGTGGAAGCCCTTGAGGTTGCGCGTGGCCAAAGCGGTGTCGTGGCTGCGGCAGATGGACGCGATCTGTGCGTCGAATCCGTCAATGGGAAGTCCGGTACGGTCACGACGGGTCGCTATCGTGGGGTAGTGCGCCGCCGCTGCGCTATCGAAGGGCAAGACCTGTTCCTCGAACGCGGCGAAGACATCGTCGGCCGTTGCCTTCAGGCGGTCTCTGCGACGGCCGGTGGGGAGACGCTCGATGCCGTAGCGGATCTCCGCGAGCGTGATCGACGTCGTGTACAGGTCGTTGCCACGGCGCGCGCGAACCCAGTCGCGAACGGTCGGGTCAGGGACGGCTTCATCAGCTCTGACACGACGCGAGGAGCTCGGTGTAGGCGTCGTTGAAGGCCACCGCGTGCTGGTAAACCGCTGTGTCGTCGCACCGGGCGTAGTCGGCGACGGAGGCGTTCGGGTCGATCCGGTAGGCGTCCTCTCAGCGTACGGCGACCTCGGGGCCGGTGGGTGGCGCGTCGGGAGGGGAGTCACTCAGCCCCTCGCCCTGCTCGGTGATCACTCGCAGCGCGCGTAGCGCCGAAGTCAAGTCGGTGACGGGGAACGCCTCGCCGCCAGAGTTGTAGAACTCTGCCGGGCCGACTTGGCGCTCCCGGCGGCCAAGGTAAGACGGGTCCTCACCGAGCTCGGTGACCAGCGCGAGCAGTCCCGGACGGATGTGAAGTCGTAGAACTGCCTGATCGAGGTCCAGCCCTTCCCTGAGGGCAGCGGGTCGTCGTCGAGGTGCTGCGGGTGCTTGAGCCGGTCGCCTAGGACGAGGCCGTCGGCCGCCTCGTGCGCCGCTGACGGGGTGCCGGACGGTGGGTGGGTCGTGGTCACGGCGCGACCTCCACAGCACCCCGGAGGTTCACCGGGCGGTGCGGCTCGACGAGGTCGCGGTGGATCTGCTCGGCGCTGCGCAGCGCCAGAGCGCCGCCATGGTCGGTGAAGTCCTCAGCGGTCACCGGATCGTGGAACGCCCGCCCATCAAGGCTGCGGCAGACCTCGTCAAGGTATCTCGGCGGGATCTTGTGCATCGGTAGGCGTAGTGGGGCGAGGTCCAGGACGTCGGGAGACAGTGCGGCGGCGTTGCGCCGGAACGAGGAGTTGGGCACCGAGCTGTTTGGCCAGCAGGCTCCCCGCGATGTCCTCACGCGGGCGTCTCCTTGGTGACGGTGTCGGGGGAGAAGATGGACGGTGGCACCGGCCGGGTGACCGTTGAAGGTCCGCCAGACCAGCCCCTCGGGGTAGGCCTCAGACGAGACGACGAATTGACGTTGGCCGCCGCGCGGCGCAGTAGCCCGTGCTCCTCGGGGGCCAGCTATGGCCAGGCACTGGTGTACTAGAGGTAGGTCAGCGCGCGCCACCTCCGGCTCTAGACCGCTCAGGGCGTCGAGATCCCGGTCCAGCACGCTGAGAACCTTGTTGAGGACGGTGGTTCCCACCTGGTCACGGACCGTGGCGAGGTACAGCTCGGCCATCCCGGTCGCCAGCGGGTCATAGGGCTCAAAGCCGGTCAGGACCGCTCAGCGCCGCGCGAACCGGCGCTCCTCCTCGCTCAGCCGCACGGTCTGGACGCCGCTGGCGTGATCAGTCGGGATTGCTTGCCCCGCTCATCGGTACGCCGCCTTCGCGAGATGGCTGAACTTGTCGGGTCACCCACTACGGACCGGCCGATCACGAGGGTGTGCGGTCAAGCCCCGCCGCCAGATGGTCGCGGCTGCCTTGCAGGTCGGCACCATCCCCGCACCACCCCACCCCGCACCCTCTAGAGTTGCGCCATGCTCGCCCCCTCGCCCCTGGAACGCCAGGTCCGCCAGAACGCCAACGATGTTCTGGCGATCTATGAGTTGGTGCACGGGATTGACCGGAAAATTTCGGCTCTCGACGTCGCGGTGTCCACGGTCGTGGGCACTCAGCTGCGTCACGGCCAGCGCCTGGATGTGATCGACGACAAGCTCGAGCAGGTGAGCGGGGAGTTGACCGAAACCAGGACCGAGATGAACGCGAAGCTTGAGCAGGTGAGCGGGGAGTTGGCCGAAACCAGGACCGAGATGAACGCGAAGCTTGAGCAGGTGAGCGGGGAGTTGGCCGAGGCCAGGACCGAGATGAACGCGAAGCTTGAGCAGGTGCTAGCGCTGTTGCACGGACAGTGACCGCAACGGCAGGTCGCACCCCATTACCTTGGCGAACTGCGTTCCGTTCAGGCTGGCTCGTTGTCGCCCGGCCTCGTTCAGGTAGCTTCATCTCGTGGAGCCGAGGGTGTCGAGACGCTCGGCGAGGGCTAGCCCCGCGATCCTGGCGTCACAGATTACGGTTTTCATCTGTGTCGGTTCTCCTTAATCGATCTGTTGTGACGGCGCGTTGTGGACATGGACATCGCAGGTATTTCTCGGGGGGGGGGGTGCTCACCAGCGTACGGGCAGCGAGATCGGTGACTTGCTGGGCGAGTCGTCCTCCCAGGGTAACTCGTGCTCGGGGACGGCGAGACGCAGTCGGGGGAATTGGTTCAACAAGGCCGTCAGCTCCAGCCGTGCCAATGGCCTGGAGTATCACCTCCGCGTTCATCACGGGCAGGTAGCGCAGCAGCTCCTCCACCGCGCTGGATGACACCTCGCCAGCGGCTCGCACGCCGAGGAACTGCTCCGGCTCGGTGAGCAGCAGCAGTACCGCATTGGTCAGAAATACCGCGCTGGTCCGGTGCCCGATCAGCAGCATGGAGAGTCCGAAGGTGGTCACGTCCTCGTCTGTCAGCTCGCCGGCTTCCTGCTGGCGCACCAAGTCGCTGAGGATGTCCTCGGTGGGTTCCCGGCGCTTGCGCTCGATCAGCTCGGTGGCGTACTCATGCACCAGCGCAGTGGCCCGGCGCGCGTTGTCCAAACCGAGCTGGACGTTGAACGGGGCGTCCGCGAGCGGCACGAAGCGCTCCCGTTCGGCATAGGGAATGCCCACCAGGTCGCACATCACGAGCAGCGGGAACGGCTCGGTGAAGCCGCCGACCAGCTCGCCCGGCTGGCCACCGGCCTCGACCGCGTCGAGCAACCGGTCGGCCTGTTCCCGGATACGATGCTGGTGACCGCGCACGGCCTTAACGCTGAAACGTCCGACAGCGCCCGGCGGGGCAGTGCACTCGGGTGGTGGTGGCGCGCAGCAGCCGGTCGAGGAGGAAGGCGCCGACGAACCCGCCGGCCCCGGTCAGGAGCACGTCCCGTGGCTGATCCCAGCGCGGCGTAGGTCCGGACTGCGGCGGCACCGTCAAGACCAGCCGCCCCTCCTCACGGAAGTCCGTTCCGGACGCGTACACCGCACCTTCCCCGCTCAGCAGAGCTTCGACAGCGCAGGTGAAGTCCTCCAGGGTGGGCGTTCGCAGCAGGCTGTGGATCAAGGTGCTGCCGTGCCGCGCGTCGATGTCGAGCACAGCGAGAGTGCGGGTGACGACCTCGGCGGCCAAGAGTGAGTCGCCGCCGAGGTCGAAGAAGTCGTCGGTGGCGGCTGGGTGTACTCGCAGCCCCACTTGCCAGATCTCGGCCAGCGAGCCCCGCGGACCCAGCTCACCGGGTGGTACCGGCGCGCGGTCTGTGTCCAGGCTGGCCCATGTCTGGGCACGTAGTTGCCGGCGGTCGACTTTGCCTTCGACGGTCATCGGGAATTCCGCCACAGTGAACAGCTGGAATGGCACCGCCGGGGCGGGCAGCCATGCGGCGAGGTCCTGCCGTATGCGGTCGACAGACACGGGATGCCCGGAGTGAGCGGGTGTGAGATAGCCGGTCAGGGTGTCTCCGTCAAGCTCGACGACCGCTTCGCCGACCGAGCCGTGGGCTCTCAGCCGCTCCTCGATCCCGTCCAGCTCGATCCGGTGACCACGGAGTTTGACCTGCCGATCCGAGCGGCCGACGTACTCCAGCTCGCCGTCCTCGCGCCAGATCGCGCGATCCCCGGTGCGGTAGAGCCGGGAGCCAGCTCGAAGGGGTGGTCGATGAACCGCTCGGCAGTCAGCTCCGGATCACCCAGATAGCCCAGGGCCAGCCCGTCTCCGCCGACAAGCAACTCGCCCTCTTCACCCACATCGGCGAGCGTGTCTTTGTCACGGAACACGTAGCAGGTGGAGTTCTCCAGCGGGCGGCCGATCGGCACGGCACTCGTCCCGGCGGGCAGGTCTCGCACCACGTGTGCGGTGGACACCACGCTGTTCTCGGTCGGACCGTAGAAGTTGACCACCGTCGTGTCCGGGCAAGCCGCCAGCACCGCGCGGGTCAGATCCGGATCCATCGCCTCACCACCCACGGAAGCGAACCGCAGCATCCCCAGCGCCCCCGGCCTCGTACGCGCCACGTGGTGGAACACCCCGGTGGTCAGGTACTCGATCGTGACGCGCTCGGCCCGCAGCCGGCTTTCCAGCGCGGCCGGTGACAGTAGCTCCTCCCGATCAACCAGGACCAGGCAGGCGCCACCCAGCAGTGTGGACCAGATCTCGATCGTGGAGGCGTCCGAGGACAGGCTGTAGGCGTGCAACACCCGGTCGCCGGGACGTGGCCGCTGAGTGACCGAGTCCGACACGGCGAGCCGGACCACACCGCGGTGCGGGATCGCCACCGGTTTGGGCCGCCCGGTCGAACCGGACGTGAACATGACGTAGGCGCAGTCCGTCGCGGCCACCTCGGGTAGCGTCGGCACGTAGGGGTACCGGTATGGCCTGGTCGATACGGGTCCGTAACCGCCGGATTCGGCAGACGGCACCAGGTAGCGTCACCGCCACCTGCACGCCTGCGTCCTCATCCATCGCCTGCAACCGCGCGGGTGGCGAGGCATCATCGAGGGGAACATAGGCCGCGCCCGCCTTGACGATGCCCAAGAACCCGATCAGCGCGTCCAGACATCGTGGGCCGCACACGCCGACCTTGTCACCCTGCCGCACCCCGGCGCCGCGCAACCGGGCGGCTAGCGCGTCGGAGCGGACCTTCAGCTCGCCGTAGCTCAGGCTACGACCCGCATCCACCCCGGCGGTCGCCCGTGGCCGCACCGCCGCCTGCTCGTCGAACAACCCGTGCAGGCAGCGATCCCGCGGATGCACCACGGTAATGGCGTCACAGACCCTCGAAGACTGGGCCATCACTCGAGGTAACAGCATGAGAAGGTTCCTTCAGTTGCGGGATGGCTGTGTACCGGAATCACGTCCACCGACGGGAAAGTCGAGTTATCCGCTAGCTGAATTCCGCGACAAAAGTGGAGAAATCCGCGGTCCGCCACCGTTGCGGACGCATGTGAAAGATGATGTCCCCGGCCAATTGGTGACGATTCGCCGCCAAGTAAGCCGATGCCGTCACCGAATCCAGGTAACGATAAGCCAGAGCCGAACGCTTGGCCGGGTCCAGCGGATCTTCGATGGCCACGACCGGCCCCTCAACGCTGACGTACCGATACGGCGCCGATTCGTCTTGAACGCAGAAACTAAAACGGCCCACCTCGCGGATGAGCCGGGCCTTCACCGAATCCCGCCCGGTCTGCACCATCACATCTCCGCCGGGTTCATAGGAGTACCAGACCGGAACCAGCAATGGCGCACGCTGCCCACGCGGATCATCCACACCCAGAACCCCGATGTGAATACCTGCGAGAAATTTCTCCCGATCCTCGGTCGACATAGCAAAATCCATCCCCCCACCCCTTATCTCAGGCCTTCAAATCCGTCTAGGGCGTGCTTAAAAAGCTCACGAAGCCATACATGTATGCCGACGTGCCTACCATCACAAGCTAGGTGGGCAGCGCAAGCCAGGCGTAAGCGGCACGCGACTTTGTCGTTGTCGGCCGAGTCGGGAGACGGCGTGGACGAGCCCGGCCGACTGGCCCCGTTAATGCTCTGGGGTGAGGGGCACCCGCAGGCGCACCACGGTGCCGCGGCCGGGAGCGCTGTCCGCGGTGAGTTGCCCGCCCAGCAGCTCGGCGCGCTGTTGCATGCCCGGCAGGCCGTATCCCATGGGCCCGGCTCGCGTGGTTGTGGCGGCGGGGTCGAAGCCGACACCGTCGTCGGAGATCTCCAGCAGGACCGCATCGGCGGCGCTTGAGAGCCGCAGCTGCACGTGCGCGGCGTCGGCGTGCTTCATCACGTTCTGCAGCGCTTCTTGGGCGATCCGGTAGACGGCGGTCTCAGCGTGCTCGGGCAGGCTGATCGGCACGGCGTCCACCTGGACGTGGTGCAGCGGGATCGACCGCGCGAGGCTCTCCAGGCTGGCGGCCAACCCGAGATCGTCCAGCACGGGCGGGCGCAGCCCGGCGATCGCGTGCCGGGTCTCCTCCAACGCTCCGGCGGCGAGTTCCTGAGCGCGGGCGATCTGCTCGCCGGCGCCGGTCGGGTCGGCGCCGACCGCGTCCGCCGCCGCCGAGAGGTGAAACGACAGGCTGACGATGCGCTGGCTGATGCCGTCGTGGATCTCGCCGGCGAGCCGGCGCCGCTCGGTTTCCTGAAGCAGCACGATC
>JBOHFJ010000067.1:0-16772 GCA_050699655.1 Pseudonocardiaceae bacterium | reverse complement strand
GGGTCCCTGGCCTACCTCACGACCCGCGACGTCGAGGACGGCGAGGAGATCGGCATCGCCGCGCACGGCCCAGCCGCCGAACAGCTCGGCGGCGAACTCTTGGAGCTGACCCGCACCTGGCACACCGTGCCACGCCTGCACGAACCCACCATCACCATCACTCGCAACGGTGACAGCATCAGCCTGACCGTGCAGTGGTGACCATGCCCCAATGGGAACCTGCGGGCCCACGGCTGGCCCAGCCGCTCCCGCTACGGACTCACCGTCACCGCACGGACGGCAGTCGCTCACCGGCCGGCGCGGATCTCGAACTCGCGGATCAGGCCTCCGGCCTACCCCGCCGACAGTCCGAACGAGCACGTAACAATCTGAAGCGGCGTGATGACGTCATCCCCTAATTCGTCGCCGTTTCCCTATTGCCCCGAAGCGTAATGCTTGCCGAGTCGTAGGGGCAGTCGTGGTGTCATCTTTGGTCTCTCATTCGCATGCGTTCGTCTACATTCAGAGGTCTCAGCAGAACATCGGCTCGTCGAGTGGCAGGCCGAGCAGCGCCTTGCCTGCCGTTTCGAAAGTGCGGTCGTGGGCCATTGCGTGTTGTGAAATTGTATGGATGTCACGGAACCGGCGCTCGAGTAGATTGCGCCGGTAGATGGCGCTTCCCCCGGCCGCGGTGAACAGATAACTGACCGCGTCTCGGCAACTTTGGGTCACCTGCGCGAGCATCAGCCGAAAACGCACGCGCAGCTCGTCCTCCGGGACCTGCCCGTCACACAGCACCTGCCACAGTTCAGCGACCGTCGCGTACGCGTAGCAACGGGCAGCTCCGGTCAGTGCCTCCGCCCGGCCGAGGGCCTGGTACACATGATGCGACTCGCCCACCGACCGACCCGTCACCACACTGTGTTTAGCGACGATGGTCTGCCGCCGCTCAGCAATTGCGCCGCGGGCCACACCGAGCGCCACGCCGCAGGATTTCGCACGATACATCAGCGGGAATCGGTGCAACGGATGAGCGCTACGTGGCCCATCCAGGAAGCTGAAGACCTGGTCGGTGGGGACGAACACCTGCTCGGCCAGATAGTCGAAGCTGCCGCTGCCTTTCAACCCGAGGGTCTGCCAGCTGTCCTCCACGAGCCGACACTCAGCACGGGGCATGATCGCAACTACCCACCGGCCATGCTCTGGGTGCCCGATGTCTCCGGTGTCAACGCGGCAACCACTGGCCAGCCAGGTGCTATGCCTGGAGGCGCTGCCGAATGGCCACCGCCCACTGACCAGATAGCCATCTTCCGTCGGAACCGCTTGTCCCGCCGGTTCGACGAACCCAGCGGTGATGACATTGGGATCTGGTCCGTACAGTCGTCTGGCCGCACCTGGGTCCAAAAATGATGCAAAGAACCCACCATCGGAGCCGACCATGGCGTACCACCCTAGGGAGGCGTCGACCTCAGCGAGCATCTCAACGGCGCGAATCTGGGTGATCGGGTCGGTCTCACTGCCACCGAGGTCGGTTGACAGCGCCATCCGGAATACACCGGTCCCGCGCAGCTGCTGCACCACCTGGTCGGGCAAACATGCACTATTGTCAAAGAACTCCCGCGTCACCTGCCATTCTGGCGCGGCGGCCGCGATGGTCTTCAACAACACCGCATCAGTGTCGATTCCAGCCCATTTCATCATTGATTTCCATTCTGTGTCACGGAACCTCAGTGTGAATGTTTCGAGATCGCCTGAGCCGCCCAGTCTGCATGCCGCCTGCAACCGTAGCAATACCTACTAATCCGCGGAGGTCGAGATTGGCGCCCCACCCGGTCGGGTGGAGACGGCCGATGCTCAGCGACTCTGCGTGATCGGCGAAGCTCGGCAGTGCCAGGCGCGGTGCGCCGCGCCACACGCTTGCCACACGAGGGGGTCCCCTGACGGTCAACCAGGGGTCACCTATGACCACAGCTGGCTAGTGGTGGGTCACCAGGGGAGCAGGTATCCTGTCCTGCGGCAGATCAACACCCCGCGTGTGCCATTAGCGTGCCATTAACACCGGCCAACCGCAGTCAACAACGGTGCCTCCTGACCAGGCCTGACCACCGATCGAGGCCCCTGGCGGCGCAGTCTTCCAAACTGGGACTCACATGTGATCTCGGGGCCGTCACACGTCGGGCAGGCGTGAGAACTTCGAAGAAATGACGAGAGCGTTCCCCCAGCTCATGCTCGATGGGCCGCCGTCCGGGTGCAGGTCCCGAAAGGCGGGGCGGACGAGTAGGAGCACATCGGTGGAGACGATGAGCGGGACAGCGATGCGGGTATCAGTCGTTGTCCGGTAGATACTCGTTCTTCTCGTAGTATTCGAGGAGGTCGGTGAGCGTTGGGTAGTCGTAGGTGACCAGCTCGTCGCCCTCCCACGTGGCGCCCAACTCCTCGGCCCACTCCACTTCGTTAAGACCGGGCGGCGCCTCGGCGGACCAGTGGAACGGCACCATCGTGCTGAGCTTGTTACGCCGGCCCAGGACCACCCGTTCGCCCTCTGCTTTCGAGGCTGTCACGGGCGCCAATCGTACTCCCTGGGACAGGACCCCGGCAAAGTCCGGTGAAGCCAGCGGGGTGTGTGGATGGTTGATGTTGTCACTGGCCAAGCGCAGGTCTTGGGCGATGTTGGTGTAGCCAGCTTGATCCCGGCGAGCCGCCGCGGAGGCGACCGGATATGAGGGAACCGGAGCGAGTAGGTCGAGCTCGTACATCCACCCGCTGGGCCAAATCCGTGCCAGATACAGCGGCGACCAACGGACTACAGCGGGGAGCCACGGGGACACCGATCGTGACTCCCCAGCACAGTGGCCTGACCCGTCATGGCAGGTCAGGCCACTGTTTGTGCTGCGTGGTGGGTCAAGGATTCGAACCTTGGAAGGCATCAGCCGACGGATTTACACCACCGGTGGCCCGACACGGGAGATCCGTGCCGCGAGGAGATCGCCATCTCGGTCAACACGCGAGGTATGAGGAACCTCGGCTCCTGGGTCACTCCCCGGGCCCTCAAATATCGGGGCGGACTAGCCAGGATGTCGTCTTTTCCGCGACGTTCGTCACGTGCGGGAGACGCCGTCGCCCCTTGCTCGCATAGCGTCCTTGCGTCCGTCGAAGGGCCGCCGCGGCGGACTGGCCACCTTCAGCGACGGCGCTCGATCCAGCCCGACCGTCGATGGCGCTGAGACAGGACACACCGTGGCCGTGACCGGCAGTGTGGAGACTGTCGGCAGTGTTGCGGTCGCGGGGAGCGTGGCCACTGCGGGCAGCGTCGCGACCGTATCCAGCGTTGGCATCAGAGCATGCATCGGGTGTCTGGCCTGCGTTGGCTGCCGCCGATGCGTGGGCTGCATTGGCTAGCAATTCGTGTTCGAGCATAGTCGGGGCATACGACAGCAGCTCGCGATAGGTGACCGGGAGCCTGACGTCGTGCAAAGCTCCTTCGTCGAGGCTGCATTCGCCGTGGCCCAACTCCCAGCGAGGCTGTGATGGAAGTGCGCAAGGTAATCGCCGCTGTCCTGCGCGCTGCGTCTCGCGCAGGTAGCCGAGCGCGGCCTGGACGTCGATCCAGAGCCACGCTTGGTCGGGTTGGACGGCGAAGCCACACACCGCAGAGCAGTTCGGCGAAGTCGTCGATAGCTACTCGTCCGCGCCCCGCTTGAAAATCGGTAGTACCAACTGCGAGTTCGGGCAGGCTGGCCTCGATATCAGAGACGCTGGTGGCTGACGAGACGGTAAAGGGGGTTAAGAGTCCGCAGCTTTACCATTGAGCTAACGGCCCTAGCGTGCCGACAGCGTACCGGCCCCGGGAGTGGTACGCCGCAGCCACCCGGCGGACACTCAGTGAGGGCTCGCCAAGCGGGAGGCCTCGGGCGAGGTGGGGCGTTGCTCGGCTCCGGGGTCAGCGTCAGCGTCCACTCGGACCGGGCGTTCAGCTTGACACCGCCAAGGGGTTGCGTGGACAGCAACGATTCACGGGGCGATCTGACAGAATGCGGTCATTCCGTTTCTCTCTGTCGCTTATTGCGGCGGTTGGCCGTGATAAGCGAAAATGACAGCAGGCGTCCACTCTACAATCCTGCGGCAACCTTGAATTTTCCTGAAGATTCCCCGAGAAATTCGCGCATAGCGTAAGAATCGGGACCAGTGTCGCGATTCAACGGACATGAAACGTCTGCTGACGCTGGTGATGGCGGTACTACTTTGCGTTGCTGGTGCCGGGTTGGCTTCCGCGGAGGTCGCGCCGAGCGCCCACCATTCGAGGGCGGCCCAGATTCCGTCAGCCGAGCAGATTCCGTCAGCCGCGCGGCTGACGCTGGCCGCCGCGCCGGCCTCTCCCCCAGGCGAGCAGCTCACCACGGCGGCGTCGGTGACGCAGGCGATGCGGGCGGTGCTGCCGAGCGCCAAGGTCAGTTTCGAGGTTTACGACCGGCAGACCGACACGGTGCTCACCAGCCAGAACGCTGACCAGCCCGGTGCCGCCATGTCGGTGGTCAAGTTGCTGATCGCGTTGGGCGCATTGGATCGGGACAACTGGGCGGCCCCGGACAACGCGACCCAGCAGGAGATCCACCAGATGCTCGCCGCCAGCGACGACCAGATCGCGGATAGCTTGTGGACCGTCGACGGGGGACCCGCCATCGTGACCAGAATGGTCAGCGTGCTCGGGCTCACCGGCACCCGGCCGCCCGCCGATCCCGGCGAGTGGGGCGACACGCTGATCACTCCGCAAGACATGGTGACGGTGTATCGCTTCATCACCGACCAGTTGCCCAACCCCGACCGGGACCTCGTGCTCGGTGCGCTCGCCGACGCCCCGCGGATTGCCACCGATGGCACCAACCAGTACTTCGGCATTCCGGACGGGATGCCGCATACCACGTGGGCGATCAAGCAGGGCTGGGGAACCAGTGGCTCGCAGGCGGTGATGAACAGCACCGGCCTGGTCGGGACGGATTCGCGCTACGTGGTGGTCCTGCTCGCCTCCGCGCCGGAAAACGCGTACTCCACGCTCCCCGCAGCCGTCACCGCCGGAGCCGGCGCGCTGGCGAGCCTGGTCGGCTCGGCCGCGTCATAGAACTCCCGTGTCACACGACCCCGAAAGACGCCAAGCGCTCGTCGAGTTGACGGACGGCGGCGGTGTCCTTCCAGGGTTGCAATGTGGCGCGGCCCTGCGTCAACCGTTCGGCCAGCCGAGCTGAGCTGTGCCGCGTCGCGATCTCCCCGGCGTCACCGAGCAGTCGCGCCGCCTCGTCAATCTCAGTGGACTGCGCATGTGCTTCGCTGAGGTCGAGAAGAGTCATCGCCACGTTCCGGGTGGATATCCTCGGGTCCCAGATCTTGAGGGCCTGTTGCGCATGGGAGATAGCGTGGTCAGTCTCGCCGAGCTTGAGGTGACACGCGCCGCGAATACACATGTATCCCGCTTTGCTATACGTGGTGTAGCTCGGCGCTTGGTCATCGGCCTTGGTGAGCAGGGCGTGGGCGGTGTCGAGGGCCGCCAGGCAGGCGTCTCGTTGCCCGTCGGCGGCGTAGGCCCGCGCGGCCAGGTCAGCGGTGTAGGCGCGCAAGCGCATGTCATCGGTGCGGTGGGCCCACCGCTCGGCCGCGACGGCGTGGTCGATGCCGGTGCGCGGGTTGCCCCGCCAGGTCGCCAGGTGGCTCATCTCGCACAGCACGAACGCACCCAGCCCGGCGTTCTCCGCCTCGTGAGCTAACGCGCGG
The DNA here is from genome assembly GCA_050699655.1 of Pseudonocardiaceae bacterium. Classification (GTDB taxonomy): domain Bacteria; phylum Actinomycetota; class Actinomycetes; order Mycobacteriales; family Pseudonocardiaceae. The sequence goes on along the minus strand of JBOHFJ010000067.1, from coordinate 11,030 downwards.
GCATCTTCGTAGTAATAGCTCGCGTCGTCGAACCGCTGGAGATCGAACGACAGCCAGCCCGCTTGGTGTGAGGCTTCGCTCAGCGCCGAGAGCAGCTGGGGCCGCAGGGTGTCCGGGCAGTCGCTCACCAGCTCGCGGGCCAGATCCCGCTGGGCAACGACGGTGTGGAAAACGGCCCGTGGGCCGAGCCCGTAATCCTGCCACTGGCAGTGCCACAGCACCGCTTCGATGTGCGCGATGGTCTGCGCGTCCACCCGGCCTGGCGTGCTGAGCACCGCGGCGACCCGCTGCTGCTCGTCACCGTCGAGGGCCGGGAACAGAGACGCGACGGCCGCCGCCGAACCCAGCACGCGCAGCGCGTTGCGACGGTCCACGGTGTGCGCCCAACTGTGGAGGAACTGGACAAGCTGATGGTACGCCTGATCGCGGTCCCGAGCGGCGACGAGCACATCACGGTCAGGCAGTGCCCAGGATCCGAGGAACTGCACGAGGAGGGTGGCAAAGTTGTCCGGCAACGGGAGGCCGGTCGCCGTCGGCCACCTCGGCGGGTCGTTCGGCGAGACAAGCTTGACCACCGGCGCGTGCATCGACAGCGCTGTTATCTGGGTGTCGAATTTGGCGTCAAGATGCCGGAAGTCAGGCAAGTCCACGAGCAAGTCGCTGACCGCGCATTCATAGAGCTGCGCCAGCTTGGCGAAACTGTCCAGGTGGGGCGCATGCCCGGTGCTGCTGGGCCACTGCTCCCAGTACGAAAAAGTCTTGAACGTCTTCAGCTCATCGGGCCAGCGCTTGTTCCATTCCTCGGCGACCTGGCGCTGGCTCCAGCCATGGGCATAGCGCAACGCCACCCGCGCGTTGAGACGGTAGCGCTGCCGCAGCACCTCGGCCACCTCCACCCACGACCTGCCATCGGCCCGCATCGAGCGCGCCACCTGGTCACGCTCCCCCTTCTGGCTCCGCAACTCAGTCATGGCGCTTCCTGAATGTTGTGCGGCCTCCACTTCCTGGCCGTTCCCCCAGTTGGCAGCTAGACGTTATCGCCGCGCGGTGATCCGGCCAAACCAGCACCGAAATTTCCCCAACCGTCAGGGATGCGGTCACCAGAGATCACGCCCGCACGGGGTGGATTGTCACGGGCGCCCGTGAACCTAGCGACCAAGGGACGCTTGCGAAGCGCTTGTGTCCTCACGGTCTTTTTGTGATCGTATTAGGTGGGTCGGGAATTCGCGGCCGGCCGCTGCCTGGGGCGCTCCCGCCCGCATCTGGATAGAGCGTCGGCGAAGTCGGGGAGCATCAATGAGCTGACCGCCTGGAAGCGCCACCCGATGTACCTGGCAGCACGGACCTGATGTCACTGTCAGTGCGATCCGGGGAAGGACTGTCGCGTCCGCAACGGATCCACCCACCCCCGGTGGGGCGGAAGTGACGCAGGAGACAAGCGCCGGAGCGATCACTTTACCAGCACTCCTGTTCCCGAGCTCAACCACAGCGCTCTCCAGAACCGGCCGAACAGCTCTGCTGTTGAGTTCGGGGCACCGAGAGCACCTGAGAAGGCGTGCCACATCGGTGAGTGTTTACAGGGGGAGCTCGTCGGTGAGGGCGTGCAGGACGTGATCGGCGCCGGCGTCGCGGAGCTCGTCGGTGGTGTACTCGCCGCTGGCGACGCCGATCGCGACCGCACCCGCGCCGTGCGCGGCCGTGATGTCCAGTGGGGTGTCGCCGAGGACCCAGACTTGCTGGGGCTCCAGGGGTGTGCCGAGGACCGTGCCGGCCCGCTGGATCGCGCGCCGGGTCAGCTCGGTGCGATCCGGTGAGTCCGAGCCGTACCCGCCGAAGTGGAAGTACTTGTTGAGGTCGGCGCGGGCGAGCTTGATGTGCGCCGCGGACTCGACGAGACCGGTGGTCAGGCCGAGCAGGTAACCCCGGCGCACCAGTGAGGGCAGCAGCTCAGTAACACCCGGCAGCACGCGAAAGCCGGAGGACCCCGCCACCGCGGCGGGGAGATGCTCCAGCCGCTTGGCCATCAGGGTCGCCAATTCACGCGGACTGGGCTCGTGGCCGATCACAGCTCTGAAGGTCAGGCGCCCGATCTCGGGATCGGTCATGCCGGCGTGGGTGAAGTCGCCGACGTCGACCGGGATCTCGTAAAGCTCGGCGAAGGCCCGGCGCCAGGCGACCGCGCTGGCGCCACCGGTGATGAGCAGCGTGCCGTCGATGTCGAACAGGATCGCGAGCACGGCGTCCATGGTCACTGTCCGGCCGCCAAACTAGGGGAGCACGGAGTGGAAGGGTTCGGTGCCCAGCGCCAGCGTCACGACGCCCAAGCCGCCGTGTTCATTGAGATAGGCCAGCTCTCGGGACATGTCGCCGACGCCGTTGCTGCCGGCCAGTGGGGCCAACGCCAAGCTGGTCAGCACACCCAGCGCCTTGCCGTCCTTGGTCAGCACGGCGCTGCCCGAGTCACCGGGCACGCCGGGCGTGAAGGTGTAGCACGTGTGCGACCAGCCACCGCCCTCGTCGCCGAGGCTGATCCCATCCTTCGGTGACAGCGCGGCGACGCCGGCCCGCAGCGGCGAGTTTCCGTAGGTCAGCACCCCGTCACCGAGCTTCGTCGGGCTCGTGGAGACGCCGGTCGGCCCACCGAAGAACGGCACGCTCGGGTTGACCTTGCCCCGGTCAGCCGGGTCGAGCTTGACGAGCGCGAGGTCGTTGTAGTCGCAGGTGTTGGCATCTTTCTCGCCGCGCTTCGCCATGGTGAGCCACGAGCTGTACACCAGGGTGCCCGGCTTGCTGGCCCCGGCGATGGTGACCGGCGTGCCCAGTGGTTTGGAGCCGGAGGTGCAGCCGCTGGTCTCAGTCGGGGCTCCGGTGCCGGCGCAGTGCGCGGCCTGCCCGATGAACACGTCGGTGGCGTTGAAGAAGATGAAGTTCGCGGTGCACTGGCCGCTCGCGGTGGTGGTCACCACCCCGGGGTGCACGGTGGACTGCGCCGCGGGTGCCCAGGCCGGGCCGGCGGCCGCCTCGGGGGCGGGTACCAGCGTGGTGACCAAGGCCACAGCGGCGGCCGAGGTCACGGTGGCTCCCGTCACGACGGTGCGGACCGCGCGGCGGGGACCCTTCACGATGCGGTGGTGCATACGAGTCTTCCTCCGGTGTGACGCCGACTCCAGGTCTGGCCACTCGCGACCCGGCGCGTGGATTCGCACCCGAGGTCTCGAGAGGGGGCGAGGGTACACAATGGGCGTGCCTGCTCCCCCAGGCGACCCAGCTGTCGACACCAGCCCAACTCCCGGAGAGAACGAGGATCCGATGGCTCAGCGCACTTCCTACCCCCAGGGCAGGCCCAACTGGGTGGACCTGCAGACCACTGACCCCGATGCGGCGAAGTCCTTCTACGGCCAGCTGTTCGGCTGGCGCTACGACGAGGGGCCGATGCCGCAAGGCGGGGTATACTCGATGGCGATGAAAGACGACGGCGCCGTCGCCGCGATCGCCCCGCAGCCGCCGGGCCTGGCCGCCCAGGGTGTCCCGCCGAGGTGGAACACCTACCTGGCCGTCGACGACGTCGACGCCGTGGTCGCCCGGGTGGAGCCGGCTGGCGGGAAGCTGCTGATGGCGCCGTTCGACGTCATGGAGGCCGGGCGGATGGCCGTCGCGTTGGACCCGACCGGCGCCGCGATCGCTTTGTGGCAGGCACACCAGCACATCGGCGCCACCCGGGTCAACGAGCCGGGCGCGGTGGCCTGGAACGAGCTGAGGACCGACGACGAGACCGCCGCGGTCGCTTTTTACCAGCAGGTGCTCGGTCTGACCACTGGCACCATGGACTTCGGCGAAGGCGCCTACACCTTGTTCAAATCGGGTGAGGATACCGTCGCCGGGGTCACCGCGCCACCCGCCGGTGTGCCCAGCCACTGGCACGTCTACTTCGCCGTCGAGGACGCCTCCGACGTCGCGCGACGGGCGAGCGAGCTGGGTGGGACCGTGGTCAACGGGCCGATGGACACCCCGATCGGCGCGATGGCCATGCTGCGTGACCCGCAGGGCGGCGCCTTCAGCATCTTCGCCGCCAACCCAGCTACCGATACGGGCGACACGATCGAGTAGCGAGGTATCTGGGGGAGCCTGGTGGTCCTCTTCGTTGCTGATGAGCCGCCAGAGTCGGGGAGACTGTAATGATCGTTCGTCTGTCGTCGCCGGTTGAGGAGATCCAGGAGCATTACGAGGTGGTGGTGATCGGCTCCGGCTACGGTGGAGCGATCACCGCCTCTCGACTGGCTCGCGCCGGCCGGCACGTGTGCCTGCTGGAGCGGGGCAAGGAGTTGCAGCCGGGTGAGTACCCCGACACCGGCCCAGAAGCCCTGGCGGAGATCCAGGTCGACTCGCCGCAGCGCCATGTCGGGTCGCGCACCGGCCTGTACGACATGCGGGTCAACGACGACCTCAATGTCTTCCTGGGATGCGGCTTGGGGGGCACGTCGCTGGTCAACGCGGGTGTGAGCCTGCGGGCCGAGGAGCGGGTCTTCGATGATCCGCGCTGGCCGGCGGCGCTGCGGGCCGATCTGGGCACGCTCATGGCGGACGGTTACCAGCGCGCCGAGGAGATGCTCAAGCCCACGCCGCTGCCGGACAGTCTGGTGGGCTTGCGAAAGCTCCGGGCACTTGCCGATTCGGCCACGGTGCTGCCGGGGCAGTTCTACCGGCCGCCAATCAACGTGACGTTCACCGACCACGTCAATCACGTGGGAGTCGAGCAGCGGGCATGCACGCTGTGTGGGAACTGTGTTTCCGGCTGCAACTACGGGGCCAAGAACACCGTGTTGATGAATTACCTGCCCGATGCGCGCAACCACGGCGCCGAGATCTTCACGCGGGTCGCGGTCCGTTTCGTGGAACGCAAAGACGACCGCTGGCTGGTGCATTACCAGGTGCTGGACACCGGGCGGGAACTCTTCGACGCCCCGCCGCTGTTCGTGAGCGCTGAGGTCGTGGTGCTCGCCGCGGGCACCCTCGGTTCCACCGAGATCCTGCTGCGCTCCGCCACGAACGGCCTGCCGCTGTCTAACCAGGTCGGCGCACGGCTGACCGGAAACGGCGACGTTATCGCGTTCAGTTACAACAGTGATCACGCGGTGAACGGGGTCGGGTGGGGCCACCGCTCGGGTGGGAAAGTCGGGCCGTGCATCACCGGCATCATTGACAATCGAAACCAGCCCGACCTGGAGCGGGGAATGGTGATCGAAGAGGGCGCCATCCCCGGGGCGCTGGCCCACGAGCTGCCGCTGGCCTATGACGCGGTGGCCCGCCTCAGCGGGGTGAACACCGATCCGAGCCTGCAGGCCCGGATCCGAGAGCGCGCGCGGGAATCCGAGAGCCTGGTGTTCGGCCCCTACCGAGGGGCGGTCCGCAACACCCAGACCTACCTCGTCATGTCCCACGACGACGGCAACGGGCGCGCTGCGCTCGAGAACGGCCGGCTGCGCATCCACTGGCCCCACGTGGGTGAGCAACCAGTCTTCGAGCGGATCAGCGAGGTGCTGCGGCGCGCCGCCGTGCCCTGGGGTGGCACCTACCTGACGTCGCCGATCTGGACCAAGTTGCTGGGCGACCGGCTGGTCAGCGTCCATCCGCTGGGTGGTTGCGTGATGGCCGAGGACGCCGAGCGCGGTGTGGTGAACCACCAGGGCCAGGTTTTCGCCGGAGCGGCGGGCAACGCCGTGCACGAGGGACTCTATGTGTCCGACGGTTCGGTGATCCCCCGCTCGCTGGGAGTGAACCCGTTGCTCACGATCTCGGCGCTGGCCGAGCGCTGTTGCGTGCTGCTCGCCCGGGACCGGGGTTGGCGCATCGACTACACGCTGCCCTCGGCGCCGCCGCCCACGCCGCAGTCGCCGCGAGCGCTGGGTATCCAGTTCAGCGAGACCATGACGGGCTACATCTCCACTCAGGTCAATGGCGATTTCCGGGGCGTTTTCGGGGGCGATTTCCGGGACGACTACCAGGCCGCCGCCGCTCATGGTGCGGCCGACGGCTCGCCCTGCTCCTTCACCCTCACTATCACCAGTGATGATCTCAAGAGCATGCTGACCCCCGACTCGGACCACCAGGCGCGCATGATCGGCACCGTGACCGCCCCGGCGCTCTCACCTGATCCGATCACCGTGACCGACGGAGTGTTCAACCTGTTTGTCAAGGATCCCGGGCAGATTGACGGCCGGCAAATGCGCTATCGCATGCGGCTGACCACCGAAGAAGGCCGACATTATTACTTCGTCGGATTCAAGATCATCAACGACGTTCATGGACCGGACATCTGGGCCGCCAACACGACTCTCTACGTCACGGTGTACGAGGGTGATGCTGATGGCGGGCCGGTGGTGGCCACCGGAATCTTGACGATCAAGCCTGCGGACTTCATGAAACAACTCACCACGATGACGGTGCCGGGCGCCACCAGTGAGCAACAGCGGCTGGCGGCCACGGCCGAGTTCGGGGCGTTTTTCGCTGGTGCCCTGTTCGATGTCTACGGTGGCGTGGCTCGCGCGCTGGAGCGGTTCAACACGGCCGCGCCACTCCGCAAACGCCGGCCGCTGCGGGTCTGCGCCCCGGAGCTCCATTCGGTCACCACCGACGACGGTGTGACGCTGCGGCTGACCCGGTACCAGGGCGGCCCTAAAAACAGCTCGAAAGGCCCGGTCATCCTCGCGCATGGCATGGGTGTCTCTAGCCGGATTTTCGCTATCGATACGATCGAGACCAACCTGCTTGAATTCCTGTACGCCCACGGCTACGACGTCTGGCTGTTCGACTTCCGGGCCAGCATTGAGCTGCCCACCTCAGCGAAACCGTTCACCGCTGACGACATCGCGCGGTATGACTACCCGGCCGCGATCGCCATGGTACGCGCGGTCACGGCCAGCCCGTCGGTGCAGATGCTGGTCCACTGCTACGGGTCGACAACCTTTTTTATGGCGATGCTGAATGGTCTGGGCGGGGTGCGCTCGGTCGTCTCCTCGCAGGTCGCCACCCACATCGTGTGCCCACCCATGACCCGGCTCAAGGCCGGGCTGCACCTGCCCGCGTTGCTCGACAGGCTCGGCATCACATCTCTCAGCGCCTACGCTGACACCAGTGAAGACTGGTCCAGCCGGCTGTACGATCGATTCCTCGAGGTCGTCCCCGGCGACAATGCATACGAGTGCACCAGCGCGGTGTGTCATCGAATCAGTTTCATGTACTCTGAACTCTACGAGCACGACCAACTGAACAGCCTCACCCACGACGCCCTGCACGAGATGTTCGGGATCGCCAACGTCCACGCGTTGGAGCACATGGCGCTCATGGTCCGCGCTGGCGCGCTGCGCTCAGCTGACGGGCAGGACATCTACCTTCCGCACCTGGAGCGCCTCGCCGTCCCGACCGCTTTCATTCATGGCGCGGAGAATTCCTGTTTCCTCCCCGAGAGCACAGCGAAGACGCTGGAGCTGTTGGCGCAGCACAACGGCCCACACCTGTACCAGCGTCACGTCATTCCCAGCTACGGCCACATCGACTGCATTTTCGGCGAGCACGCCGCTCGCGACGTGTACCCACTCATCCTTCAGCACCTCGACACGACCAGCTAGCACGACACCTTACCGCCCCGACATGGAGACATATCGGGGCACAAGGGGGCTATTTAACCCCGACATGTCTCCATGTCGGGAACTAGACCCGCTAGCAGGCGGTCGTAGATCATTTCTTGGACCCAGCGGGCGGTGGCGGTTGGGGGGGTGGTCGTGAGTGGGTGGGCGCGGCCGGCGTGCACCACGTCAACGGCCTCAGGGTCGGCGTCGTGTGGCCCCGCGGCGGCCAGCACGGTGGGTCCGTGATGCTCGGCGTGGCGCAGGCACTCCACGTTGCGCGCGATGGGCGCGGGCAGCAGCAGGGCGGTGGGACACAGCTCGGCGAACGGCGCGGCACTGGTGAGCCCGGTCCGCCAATGCCGGGCTGGCGCGATGATGCCGCTCAGTCGCACGGCGGGTGCTGGCGTGTGACGGCTCAGCTCAGGCCAGTCCCAGGTGGCTATCGACACCCGGTCGGTCACCGGTTCCCAGCCGGAGTTGACCCGGCGCTCGTGCACATCGTCGAGGAGGCTGGCGACGGCCACCACCCGGCGGCCCAGCAACACCATCGGCGGCAGGACCACGCCACTCCAACCGAGCGCCCCGACGGCGGCGTGGGCCAAGTGCTCCGGCGCCGACAGAACCTCGACGCAGTCGCGGGCACAGGGGTGCGGATGGAGCGCGGTCTCGCGGGTCTCGGCGAGCGATTTGAATGCCACGGGGTAAGGACTACCAGGCACGTGCCGGTCGGTGGCGCAGGCGCGGCCGCCACGGCGTTCGGCGGCGGTTGCGCCGCGCTGACTGGTCTGCCCCGTTCGCCCAGCGGGAGCGAGGCCGCCACGACCGGCGGTAACGCCATCCGTCAAGCGGCCCAGAGATTCCCCCGAAGACTCTCGGGATGACTGGACACCCATACCTACTCGACGGTAACGTTACTGGTGGTAACACCCCTGCCGGGTAGGGCCATACCGATGGGAGCGGTCGTGAGTGGCGTGAACGAGAAGACCCACCACCGTGTCATCATCATCGGTACTGGCTTCGCCGGGCTGGGGATGGCGATCCGCCTCCGTCAGCACGGGATGACCGATTTCGTGGTGCTGGAACGGGCCGCTGAGGTGGGGGGCACCTGGCGCGACAACCGCTATCCGGGGTGCGCCTGCGACGTGCCCTCGCGGCTGTACTCCTTTTCCTTCGAACCCAATCCGTCCTGGAGCCGCAACTTCTCGCCACAACAGGAGATTTGGGACTACCTACGACACTGCGCGCGGCGCTACGGCCTGCGCCCGCACATTCGCTTCCAGCACGAGCTGCTCGACGCCGCGTGGGATCACCCGCGGCGCCGGTGGCTGGTTCGCACCAACCGGGGCGAGCTGACCTGCGATGTGCTGATCACCGGGACTGGCGCCCTCTCGGATCCGAAGATTCCCGACATTCCAGGATTGACGTCGTTCCAGGGTGCGGTGTTCCATTCCGCGCGCTGGAACGGTGACTACGACCTGCGTGATCGGCGGGTAGCCGTGGTCGGCACCGGCGCCTCGGCCATCCAGTTCGTGCCGCTCATCCAGTCGAAAGTCGCCTCGCTCACGTTGTTCCAGCGCACCCCAGCCTGGATCATGCCGAGGAGCGTGCGGGAGATCAGCGGCTTCGAGCAGACGCTGTACCGGACGGTGCCTGGTCTGCAACGGCTGACGCGGGCTGGGATCTACTGCTGCCGGGAGGCGTTGGTGCCCGGATTCACCGTGCACCCACGACTGCTCGCGATGACCGAGTCGATCGCTCGCGCGCACCTGCGCCGTCAGGTCCCCGACCCCGAGCTGAGGGCCAAGCTGATCCCCGACTACACCATCGGCTGCAAGCGGATCCTGATCTCCAGTGATTATCTCCCCGCCCTGACGAAGCCCAACGTGGATCTCGTCACGTCGGGGCTCACCCGGGTCGGCCCGGACTGGGTGCAGGCCGCGGACGGCACTCGCCGGGAGGTGGACACCATCATTTTCGGTACCGGGTTCCACGTCACCGACATGCCGGTGGCCGCGCGGCTTCGGGGCCGTGACGGCCGGACCCTGGCTGAGGTCTGGTCCGGTGGGGCGCAGGCGCATCGCGGCACCACGGTGGCCGGGTTTCCCAACCTGTTCATGCTGGTCGGCCCCAACACCGGGCTCGGGCACAGCTCGTTGATCTACATGATCGAGTCCCAGGTGGCCTACACTCTCGACGCCCTGCGCTACCTGCGGCGCACCGGGGCCGCCGCGGTGGAGGTCCGGGCTCAGGCGCAGGCGGCCTACAACCAGACCGTCCAGCGTCGGATGGCGGGCACTGTGTGGACCGCGGGTGGCTGCGCAAGCTGGTACCTCGATCGCCACGGCCGCAACACCACGCTGTGGCCAACCTTCACCTGGCGGTTCCGTCGCGCCACCCGCGCTTTCCAGCCCGCCGAATACCTGCTCCACGCCAACGTGACGGTCAGTGCGGCTACTGAGCACAGTCCGTGCTCGTCGACTAAGTAGTCGCGGGCGCCCGGCGCGGCCGGCGGGCCGCCACCGCTGTGTCATCGATTTATGGCGCTCAGTAGCCGCGCCGGGGCGCGAACTAGGTAGTCACGACAGGCGCGTCTACGTAGTCACCCACCAGCCCCTCGGCGTGGCGCGAAAACCACTGTTCCGTCGTGATTGCAGATGTGCTTTCGGGGCCGCCTCGCGGCTGGTTCCCACCACCTACGCTCAGCGCCGATGAGGCTCTAGCTAGCGACGATGGTGATCGAATGGTTCCTGGGCAATCCCGGTGCGACATCCTGTGGTAAGTAGTTGGGCGCCGGTCATGTACGTGGTTGGCCGGCTGGATAGGTACTCGAAAAATCGGCGTCGCGGCTACGTGGTGGGAGAAAAAGTTTAAGGGTAAATGGATGTTGTCAGATGTCCGACTTGTGACCAGAGTAGTCATTAGCCGAATCGGCAAGGGGTCGATGAGGTGGTTTTTTTTTCCGGCCCCACAGGGGGGCTACTGATGAGGAGGATTTCATGTCTGACGCATTGAGCTTTGCTGAGGTTGATGGCCAGCACGTGGAGCTGCTGCCGGCGCGTACCGTCATGTCCCTGTTCGCCGCTGGCGAAGGCCACAACCAGGGTGGCAACGGTGGCAACGGTACCGGTGGCATCGGTGTTGTCGCCAGCGTCCTCCCGATCACGGTGTTCGGTAACCAGAGCAACGACGCGGGCGGCGGTACCGGCGGCCCTGGCGGCAGTGCTGGCTGAGTCAACGACTGAGTTGAATATCTGGAGCGCCGTTTGCTAGGGAACGGCACTCGCATGGCCGGCGGCAGGGCGGTACTGAGGCAGCCGACCGCGATTTGGTCGAGCAGTTCCGCCGCGCAATGAAATGATCTGGTGCGATGTCGTCGGTAACGGCGGGGGTGGTCGGAATTTGACC
>JBOHFJ010000066.1:0-16807 GCA_050699655.1 Pseudonocardiaceae bacterium | reverse complement strand
GCACCGTCCTCCGAGGTAGCGCCGACGCAGATCCGTCTCCGGTGAACAGCGCCTGCAGGAAGGCCCGCTGGAGATCGGGTGAACCGGCCCAGATGAACTCGGGAACCCTTTTCTCCGCGCTTCGCCCTGACACTTCACTCAGTACACTGCGCCGCAACGAGCTGAGATCCTGGATGTCAAGCTCGTGGAGGACTGAACCAGACGAGATAGTCCGGCTGTACACATACCGTCGCCCACCGACAGCCGTGTCGTAGGCAGCCAGGACGAGCGAAAAGAATTCCTGGTCGATGTTGTTGAAGCCGGCCCGGCTCTCCGAGACGAATCCCTCGCTGACGAACGCTCCGAGGACGATTCCCGCCGCCACCTCGGACCACGATGGCGCGCCCCACTCTTGCCGGGGAGTGCGCTGGATGACCAAGCGGTCACCCGGTCGCACCTCTTCGAACAGCTTCCACAACAGGGTCGGCACGCCGAGCACGTCCACCAAGCACAGCACGGGGTGGTTTGCGGTCCCGGCGAGCTGATAACCCGCGGCGGTCGTCACCCGGAGAGTCCGCTGCTCACCGGAATGGAACAGCATCTCTGCCCGGACCGGGTCGCCGTTCCGATCGAGAACCTTGAGATCGATCGGATTGTCGCTGTGCGGTGTGGCGCCCGGAACAATGTCCGCGATACGGATACTGCCCCCATCAGCGGTCCGTACCCGGGACTCCCCTGTCACGCAGTACCGCATGGCCGCCGGCGGATCATTGCCCGGCGAGCCGAAGTTGCCCTGCCCGTCGATCAGTGGGTAGCGCATCGACCAGGGCTGCGCCATCCGCACCAGGGTGTCGTAGATCGCCGAGTCACCGTGCGGGTGGTAGTTGCCCATCACGTCACCGACGACGCGGGCGCACTTGACCGGGCCCCGATCCGGGCGGAAGGCGGAGTCGTACATCGAGTAGAGCACCCGCCGGTGCACCGGTTTCAGCCCGTCGCGCACCTGCGGCAACGCCCGGCCGACGATCACACTCATCGCGTAGTCGATGTAGGAGCGCTGCATCTCCTGCTGGATGTCGACCGGCTCGACACGGTCTCCGTCTGACGGCAGGATGATCTCGGTCACAGAGGTTGAGTTCCCTTCAGCGCCTACCAGACGTGGGCGCAACCACTTCAGTCTATCGGGTACTCACCGTCATCAAGCGCGAGAGCGATACCCCGTGCCTCGCGGAACTCACGCAGCAGGCGCTCGGCGAGGTCATCGAGCTCATCGACCGGCAGCTGCCGGTCGCGACGCAGCGCGTGGCGGGCCTGGGCCAGCGCATACACCACCGACTCGTCCTGCTCCGCTCCCGTTTCATGCTGGCGCGCCACCGCGGTGCGCAACGCTTCGGTCAGCCACTGCTCCGCGAGCTCGTCGCACCCACCCGCCCGCAACGCGGAAGTGAGCTGAGACGAGGCTTCAGTGTCCTCGAGCAGCAACGGGCGCAGCGGGGTCAGCACGGCCATCGCCTCATCCGCGCGGCCCAGGCGCATCAAGACCTCCGCCCGGAACGTTCGAGGGTAGAGGTCCGCATCACCCCAGAGGTAGTGCATCTCGGCGGCCCGCCCGGCCAGCACCTCGGCCGAGGCCAGATCCCCGCCACGCTCGCTGAACTCAGCGGCCAACATCAGCGCGAACCCGGTGTCGGCCTCATCGTAGAGCCGGTTCTGATCGACCGCGGCGGCCAAATCGGCGGCGACCTCCAGCGGCTGGTCAATCTTGGTGATGGAACACCCGAGCGCGTCAAGCTCGGCCGACGCGACTAACCCAGTCGACAGCATGGGGCACGGTACTACAGCACCCGGTCGTTTAGCCACACGCAGGACGGGAACCAGGTCAGCGACCACAAAACCCCTAGCTGCGCGAGGGCGAGGAGTTCGCGCGGCACCTGCAAGCCGCTGGGGTCCCGGTCATGGCCACCCGCTACGACGGGGTCATGCACGAGTTCTTCGGCGCCGCCGCGGTACTCGACAAGGCCGAGCAAGCCCAGCTCGAGGCCGCCGCGCACCTGCGGCGAAGCTTCACCACTCTGTTCATCGCCCGGTGACCTGTTGACAGCGACCTACTCACCCTCGCGAGGCTCATCGCGGGGCGGATAGGGACGTGCACTGCGCGCGCAACGAGGCAACGACGCCCACGGGCTGGCCTGGGCGACCCCGTCGCAGGCCAAGTAATCTTGCCGATCAAGCGGTGGTTGGAAGCGTAAGGATGGCCCGCTCGTTAGCACTAACGGGCCGCATCTACCGCCTCAGCGAAGACTGCGCTGATGAGACCAGGGGTTATTTTGGCGAAAATCTTGCGGGTAACGTCGCGCAACGCCAGTTTTCAGCAGTGGCAGGCACTGTTGTCGAACCGCACCAAGCGCCAGCGCGCCGGGGAGTTCCTCGCGCAGGGGGTTCGGCCGATCAGTCTCGCTGTGCGGCATGGCTGGCCGATCCACGCGCTGATCTACGACATGGCACGGCCGCTGTCCCGATGGGCGACCGAGACGCTGGACGGGGTCAGCGCGCAGCGTGTCGCGATGACTGCCGAGCTGCTGCGCGAGCTAGGCGAGAAGGCCGACGAGGTGCCTGAATTGCTGGCGGTCGTGGGGATGCCCGCAGACGATTTCTCCCGGATCAGTGTGGGCCCTGATTTTCTCGGGATGGTCTTTGACCGGCCGGCGAGCCCGGGTAACGTTGGTACGCTCATACGTTCAGTCGATGCGTTCGGTGGCTCAGGCGTCATCCTGACCGGACATGGGGCGGACCCTTACGATCCGAAGTCAGTGCGCGCCAGCACGGGATCGTTGTTCGCTGTCCCGATCGTGCGGGGGTCTTCCCACCGGGAGGTGCTGAAGTGGGTGACTGCAGTCCGGGCGAACGGTACGTCATTGGTCATCGTCGGGACCGATGAGAAGGGTGACGTGGACGTCGCCGGGCAGGATCTGACCCAGCCGACTCTCATCCTCGTGGGAAACGAGACATTGGGCCTGAGCGCTGGGTGGCGCGAAGCCTGCGACTACATGGTCCGGATCCCGATCTCGGGGTCGGCGAGCTCGCTGAACGCGGCGAACGCGGCCACTGTAGTTCTCTATGAAGCGGCGCGCCAGCGGACCGAAGCCTCGGGGGTAACACTCGGGCGTAAGGGGCACCAGTGATCACTGGCCGAGCGTCGGTGCCGCTCATAAGGGACGCGAAGCTCGGTCGGCTGCTTGCGGTACGTCCGCAGGCCGCTCGTGCTCGACCGGAGCCGGGTGCCAATGGACCAACCTCGCGTTCCGATGACGATCGCGATCTGCAGCAACCGGCCAGTCCTGCTCTTCGAAGCCATCGCCCGCACCCTGCGGATCGTTGATCACGGCGACCGCGTCATGGCGGTCATGGATACGGACACCACGAGTATGGGGTGGGCGTTCGTGCATCCTGCGCTCAGGATTGTGTATAACGGCCGGAACAGGGGGCTCGCGTACAGCAGGAACCGGGTGCTGGAGGAGTGCGAGACCAGACATGTCATATTCGTCGATGACGACATCGTCTTGACGACAGCCGTCGTCGATGGCCTGCGGGGTGTCTTGGGACGGGGGGCCGATGTGGCGGGCGTCCGCATCACGGCCGACTTCCAGGGGCGGCAGATTCCCTGGCTTCTCACGATCGGTCAACTACACTACCTCGGCGTGCACAACCCAGCAGGACCGGCCTCGATCTGGGGCGGATGTATTGCTGTTGACATCGCGCGAGCACGCCTGCTCGGAGTGGACTTCGACGAGCGCCTGGGGCGCGTAGGCAGCAAGCTCAGCTCGGCGGAGGACACGACCTTCGTCCGTCAGATGCTACTGAGGGGTGCCGCGCAAGTGGTTCTCGACGAACCTCAAGTGACTCACCGGATTCCGCCGGAGCGGCTGAAGTTCCGATACTTGATCAGGCGTGCCTATTGGCAGGGGCGGAGCGAGGTACGACGCGGCGATGCCAGGCAAGGGCTACTCAAGGAGTGGGGGAGAAATCGACAAGCAGGTGGGGCTCGCTGTCATGGCACGGCCTTAGCCATCATCTACGTCGGCGCGGTCATGATCGGATTGGCTCATGAGTCTCTGATTGTCGCCGCCGTGCGACGGGTCAGTGATCCGCTTGTCAGGCCATGTGCGTAGGCTGATCCCGCAGAGACAGCACAGGCCGGGACTTGCTCAGCCGACGAGCGACCGGCACGTTGAGCAGGACTAGTCTGGGCTCCCCTGACGACGGTCGACCCGGGGGTGCGGGTGAGGGTACCGATGGACACTCCTGTAGCCGAGCGCTTCCGGAAGGACGGCTACGTTATCGCGCCGTGGCTGGTAGACCGACCTCTCCTGGCGGGACTCCAAGTTGAGGCCAAGCAGCTTATCCGAAGGTTCATCAACGATCATTACAGGTCGGAGGATTACTGGTACTTCGCACAGCCTTCCACTCGGGAGCCGGTCCTCTACCGGGTCCATAACCTAGAAAAAATGGGATCATCAGCCATCAATGTCCTGTTCACCAAGGGGCCGTTGCATCGCCTGGCGAATGAGGTGCTGGGCGTCCCAGTGCGGCCTACAGCTTGCGCGATGATCGTCAAGATGCCACGCGTCGCCGCACGTGTCCCCTGGCACCGTGATCGGACATCAGTGCCTCCGCACACTGTCTGTAACCTCAGTCTCTTCCTGGATTACTCCAGCCCTGACAACGGGAGCCTGGAGTTCGTACCTGGATCGCATTTGCTGCCAGGGGACGCGGACGTCACGGAGGCCCACAAGCAGGGCTCCGTCCAGGTAGTCCCCGCCGAGGCCGGCGACGTGCTCATCCATGACGTCCGTGTGGTGCACGCGTCGCGCGCGAATCACACTGCCACGGTCCGGCGCAGCATTGTCATCGAGTTCGCCCCGGTCGGACTCGAACTGCCCAATAGTGAGGGGTGACATGGATCGGCAAGAGCCTGTGAAGGTTGCGACGATCACTGTCGGCACCAACGAGCTCCAGTGGCTCAAGACTTGCTTCGCCTCACTGACGGCCAGCGACACGACCGGGATCGAGCTGCACATCAGGTACGTTGACAACGCCTCCACCGACGGTAGCCCGCATCATGTCAGCAAGCTGTTTCCGCGCGTCAAGGTCACCCGTAACCCAGCCAACTTCGGCTTCGCTCGAGCCAACAACGTCGGTATGCGGTTGGCGTTGGAGGAAGAAGCCGACTACGTCTTTCTCGTCAACCCGGACACCCGCACACCGGCATCTCTCGTGGGGGATCTTGTCGGGTTCATGGAAAACCATTCGCAGTACGGAATCGTCGGACCGATGCAGTACGTCTACTGCGCCACATCGGATGATTTGAGCACCCACAACGAGTGGTCCGAGGTTGCTCTGAAGTCCGGAGAACGGCACGGCTTCGCTGCGGACTGGCCGAGCCGCCGGTTGCCAGCGGGACCTCTGGAAGGACGCGCCCCCAACACGCTGGAGCATGCCTACGTCCAGGGCTCGGCTTTCTTCGTCCGTGCCGAGGTGCTCCGGACGGCCGGCCTGTTTGACGAGGTCTTCCACACCTACTACGAAGAGACAGACCTTTGCCGGCGCGCACGGTGGGCCGGATGGCGCGTCGCGCTTCTGCTCGACCTCGGCATCCAGCATAAGGGTGGAGGCGGCGCCGGTCATGGCCATTACCGGCGGATTCAGATGCGGCGTAACCGCTATTATTACTTGTTCACCGACGTGGACTGGGCGCCACCTGAGGCCCTGTGTCTGGCCGGCCGATGGTTGTGGAAAGACCTCCACGGCAATAGCGTCGGCGGCCGGACAAACCCGGCACGCGGCACGCTGGAGACGTGCATGGCGGCTGCCTGGCTGGGCCGCCGTCTACCGCAGATCATTGATCGTCGCCGCCGCTACCGACGGCTGGCTGCCACACGGCCCGCTATGGCGCACATCCGGACAGGGAACCCGGATAGCGCGTCTGACACGGTGTAAGGCCCGATCCATGGGGACCAAACGCATCCTCTTCGCGGGCAACTTCCATTGGAACGCCGGCTCCAGCCACACGATCGCGGCGTACGCGGAAGCCCGCACATCGCTAGGCTGTGAGATCGGCGTCTCGACACAACTGGCCCGGCTGGACTATGAGCTCCAATACATCGGCGCCAATTGGTGGCGCTGGGAGGGGCTCAGCGCCGTCGTCCAAGCCGCCGTCTCGGCGGATCCGCCGCTGCGGCGGATCCGGGTGTGCGGCCGGTGGTGGGACAGCCAGGCCTGTCCAGGGCACGAGCGCGCGACCGCCTCCGAACCTGGCTGGCTGGCTGACCGTGGTATCGAGGTCGCGCCATCCGTGCCGTTCGGTCGAGTCATCAGTGAGATGTGCCGGTCGGCGATCTCGCCGGTTCTGGTGCGCCCCGTACTGGCCAGGATGGGACTGCTGACACCGCGGATGTTCGAGACGCTCGCCGCAGGCAGCGTGCCCGTGCTCACTGACGACCTCAACTACCTCACGTCGGTGTACGGGGATGAAGCCGAACTCTTCCGCCTGGAGACTGAAGTGAACGAGAAGCTCGCCGAGATGCTTCGCGATCACAACAGATACCGACGCGCTCTCACGCGCATCCAGGACAGGGTCTATGCGACCTTCAACTACGAACACATCCTCGCCGACCTCCTGCGGTTCCTGCGATGATGCGCGGCCGGAAGCGAAACATGGTCATCACCGGCGTCACCAGTTGCGAGAACCGCGGGGTTGAGGCGTTGGTCGCCTCGATCGCGGCACAGCTTCACCAGACGGGTCCGTATGACGTCACCGTCTTGACCCAGACGGCCTCGACGGACCGAGCGCAATTGGCTCCGTGGAATGTTGAATGCGTGGCGGACCCGTTCGTCGTCTCCACAGCGTGGGAACACGCCCGTCCGCCGGAAACACCGGAGCGGGCCGAAGCCCGCAGTGCGGCACTGATAACCGCCGCCGATCTCGTCGTCGCTACCGGCGGTGACCTTTACACCTCGAGCTACGGTGTCTCCACCCCATACCTGTCCGCGCCCGCAGCGGCTCAGCGGAGCGGTGTCCCCGTGGCGATGCTGGCGCACTCAGTCGGCCCGTTCACCGCCAGCGAAGACGCGCTGGCGTGGACTAAGATCGCACTACGATGTGAGGTTCTGACGACCAGAGAGAGCCGGTCACAACGCTATGTCATCGACGACCTCGGACTACCAGCCGCGAAGGTGACTCTCGCCGCAGATCCCGCCTTCCTTCTCCCCGCGGCTCCGCAGTGGCGAGTCGAAGAGATTCTTTCCACCGTGGGTATCGAGACCGGCCAGCCCTACGCATGCATAGCGCCGAGCAAAGGAATCGTGCGGTTCCGCCGCCTGGACGAGGCCGCGCATACCCACGCGCTGAGCCATCTCATTGATCATCTTCTCTCTCGGTTTCACCTCCCGGTGCTGCTCATCCCACATGTCCACGATTCTCGACCGCATAACGACGACCGGGTTCTCGTCGCCGAGCTGGCGCGCGATCGCGCACACCCCGATGTACACCCAGTCCTTGGACCGCTGTCGGCCACAGAGTACAAAGGAATCGCCGCGAAGTCATCGCTCGTCGTCGCCGAACGGCTGCACGCGGCGATCGGCGCGCTGTCGGCCGGCGTCCCAACCGCCGCGATTGGCTACTCCCAGAAGTTCCTCGGTGTCTTTGCCGACACCTACGGCGACGCCGTTCCACTTGACCACGTGCATCTCGACGTCGAGACCCTCGTGGCCGATGAGAGGGCTGGTGCGCGACTTGTGGCTGGCTTGCACACACAGGCGATGAGCCAGGCCCTCTCCACAAATCTCCCCACCGTTGTTCACCGCGCCCAACTTAACTTCACGCTCCTGCTCGCCGTGATGGGAGCACTGCGGTCATGACGGCCCCCAGCGACGGCCATCTGCCTGGACATCCCCGCACCGAGGGCGTCCGTGTTTGGCGGCTCAAGAAGGTCCTGCTGCTCGCTCACGAGTACTGGTACGACGCAATGCGCTTCATTACTCACTCCGGCGCCGTCACCCCGCGAGAACCTGCGACGCTTCGCGCGCTGGTAACGATGGACACCCACCGGATCGAGAAAGGGCTCACCGTGCCCCGCCCCAAGGCCTGGTTCGGAAAGGAGATCGCCGGACGATTAGTGGTGAATACTGCGATGTACTCGCGCCTTATAGGTGACGCGAAGGCGTGCAAGGCGCCCGTCGATGTCCTGACCGAATACCTTCGCGCCAACGATGCACAGGGCACGCCCGTACCTACTTGGGTTCCGGCGCTCACGGAGGCCGTCAAACAGCTGAAGGAGCAAGCCAGCGCGTCAGGCACGCTGGGCGGAACGGTGATCGTGTCCCGGGATACCATCCACAAGTCCAGTAAGCTCGATTCCCTGGATTTCTTCTACTCCCGGCGCAGCATCCGGAATTTCGCTCCCGATCCAGTGCTCTGGCAGGAAATCGAGGCCGCCGTTGCCGCAGCACAACGGACACCGTCGGTCTGTAACCGGCAGAGCTGGTCAGTGCGTGTCTTCCCACGCGGCGACGCCGCGAACGCAGTTCTCGCCTGCCAGAATGGCAACACTGGCTTCGGTCACACAGCCAGTCATGTGCTTCTGATAACCGTTGATCTCCACACATTTGTTTACCCGGCGGAACGCAACCAAGGCTGGATCGATGGCGGCATGTTCGCCATGGCCTTGATCCACGCCCTCCACGCCCAAGGCCTCGGAGCCTGCTGCCTGAACTGGTCTGTCGACAGCAAGGCCGACAGCCGGCTTCGGGCCGTCGTCGTCCTTCCCCCATGGGAGAGCGTGATCATGATGCTCGCGATAGGTCAGATTCCGGAACGGCTGGCGGTCGCCAGCTCATGGCGCCCCGACGTGGCCGAAGTCATCAAGCCAGGCAGGCTGAGGCAGCCCGCTGAAGGGGCTCGGTAGGTCTTGGGCTCCATCGACTACTAACTTCCGCCCCTGATGCGGAACGTTACTTCCAACCGTGACCCCGGATGGCGTGCTCGTATGCGCCGAGGTACTGCGTGGCAATCTTGACGTGCCCCCACCGGCGGACAGCGACATCACCTACCTCCTCCGGTTCGGGAAGTGAAGCAAGAGCCTGGCCGGCGACGCCAGAAGAAACCGCCTCGCCCGAACGAAGCACGACACCGACACCGGGCACCAGCTCGCTGAGACAACCGTTGTCCGTCGCCACGACGGGAGTACCGCTCGCGGCTGCCTCGGAGACGACCGTGGCCCCCGGCTCCATCCAGGTCGTCCCGAACGGCCCCGGGGTCGGCTGGGACATCACAAGGACCGCGCGGGCATTGGCGATCAGCTCCAGACGATCACGACCACCGACCTCACCGAGGAAATCGACCGTGTCGGCGAAGTCGCTGAGCAGCTCCCTACGATAGTCCGCCTCCCATGCCGGGCCAGCGACCTTGAGAACAAGGCCCGCTGCGGCGGCGAACGCGGCGGCCTCCTTGACCCCCTTGTGCCGCGACACCCTGCCGAGGAAAAGAAGGTAATCCTGCTTCGCGTTCTTGAAGAAGTACCGGGCCGGGTTGACCGGTAGGCGAATGACCGGTGCATACCGTGAGCCGGCCATTTCGCGTTGCGCCCGTGACACATAAACGCAGTTGGCCGGCCATCTCGGCGTCCCAGTCAGGTGGAACGTGCTGACTACCGCGAGGTCGCCCAGATGGCGCGGGAGCAGTTCTCCGTTGCTGTGGTCGTGGACGACGTCGACATCATGTGACTCCAGCCACTCCGTGCTCTGCGCCAGATCCGTAGCTGGAACCACCTGCAGCCCTTCGGGTGCGGGACTTCCTGGTGCACCCAGCAGGTAGAGCGTACAGCCGACCTCAAGAAGGCCGTCGATGAGATTGGCCACTGACCACTGAATCCCTCCATACCCTTGCGGTGGCACAGTGATCCACTGGCGGGCGTCTGCCGGCAACCGGTAGGGAACATTCAGGAGGGCGATACGCACCTGTTCATCTCCGTCCATCAGCAGTATATGGGGGACAGCACCAAAATCTGACCATGACCCTTTAGATAAGCCGTTGCGTCCAGGTTTCAGGAGTGCTCTCGTTAACGATTTCCAGCGGCAGATGATAATTGAACTCGCGCGGGCCCTGGGCTGCGATCCACTCGACCATAGCGGTGAGGCCTTCGCGAAGG
Organism: Pseudonocardiaceae bacterium; assembly: GCA_050699655.1. GTDB lineage: Bacteria > Actinomycetota > Actinomycetes > Mycobacteriales > Pseudonocardiaceae. Next base: position 6,623 of record JBOHFJ010000066.1, on the reverse strand, counting down.
CTCACCTGCGTCTTGTATCCCAGCAGCCGCCGTGCCTTGTCGGCACTGCAGGTTGCGTGATGTACTTCCAGCGGTCTCCGACGGACAAAAATCGGGTCGCATCGAGCACCGATGATATCGGCGATAAGCTGCGCAAGCTCCAGGATAGTGACCGCCTCCTCGTCCGGGCCGATATTCACCACCTCGCCCTGGACGTGCTCATCACTTCCCAGCTTGATCAGACAGGAGACAGTGTCGGAGACGAAGCCGAAACAACGCCGCTGCGATCCGTCACCGTAGATCACCGGCCGCAACTCGCGTAGCATCCGATTGATCATGATTGCCGCGACATTCCGGTAAGGGTCGTCGAATCGTTGTCGTGGGCCGATCACGTTGTGCAGGACGGCGATGTTGAACTCGACTTCGTGCGTTTGACAGACCGAACGGATGGTCATCTCCGCAGCGTACTTGGCGACCCCATAGGGGTCGACCGGAGCGGGCACCATATCCTCGGTGAACGGCGGACGGCCGACGCCATACCTGGCCATTGAGGAACAAAATATAAATCGCTGAATTCCGCTTCTCGCCGCCGCCGAGAGCGTGGCGATCGTCGAACCACAAGTGTGTTCATGAACTAGGTGGGGCGAGAAGACGCTGATGCCCTCATACGGAGCCGCCGCGCGGTGGAACACCACATCGACTCCGCCCAGGAGGTCCATGTACTGGTCCACGTCGCGGCAGTCCGCTCTCCGGAAAAAAGTTCCGGAGGGAATGTTGTCCGTGCATCCACCGAGCAGATTGTCAATAGCCCGGACCTCAAGTCCCTCGCGAAGGAGCGCCTCGGCCAGGTGGCTTCCTATGAAACCAGCAACCCCAGTCACGAACACGGGTCCACTCACGTCGCCACCTTCGTAGATCATCGATGATCACGTCGTGGCTCATCGGGACCACCCGCAACCAGGCGAAGGGTAATCACCGCCCGAATGCTGATCGTAGGGCCTTCGACCAGCAGCGTGTGGTTCATATGCTGGAAGCGTGCGGCGCGCCGTCGCGAGATTCAGCGCGGGGCGGGGAGGTCGCCGGGCAGCCTGGCGATGTCCGGGACCGGGTAGATGCCCCGGTAGCTGAGGATGCGGCAGGCGGAGCGCAGCGAGGCGAACGCGTTCACCGATCCGGTACCGACGCCGGTGCTGTCGCAGACGTAGGCAACCACCTTCTCCGTCTCTGGGAGCACCATCGCCCAGCCGGTCAGCTGGTCGTCGGTGCCGTCCTCGTCCTCCCGGTACAGCGGGAGGAGCTTGGGTGTCTGGTTGTTCATCTGGTTGTGCCTCCCGTGATCGGTGCGGTGGTCGTCCTTAGAGTCCGGGTGGGAGGACGTCACTGAGGCGCGCGCGGGTGGGTTCCCAGCTCGGCGTTCCCAGGACGATGATTGGTACTGACGACGGGGGGTGTGATGGGTATCCACGGGACGCTGCAGAAGCGGCAGCTAGGTAGGACGCTGCGCCGGTTGCGGGAGCGGGCCGGGCTGAGTCTGGAGGAGGCGGCGCCGAAGCTGGATTGGTCGGCTAGCAAGCTGGGCCGGATCGAGACCGCCGAACAAGGCGTGGACGTGCATGGCGTGCGCAGCATGCTCGATCTTTACGATGTGGGTGGCGCACAGTGGGGCGAGATCGTCGGCATGACCAGGGAGGCTCAACAGAAGGGCTGGTGGCACTCCTACGGCCTCAGCGACGCCGGATACGTGGCGCTGGAAACCGACGCCGCGATGGCATACGTGTACCAGCTCGGTTACGTTCCCGGGCTGCTCCAAACCGTCGACTACGCCCGGACGGTGGTCCGCGGAACACCACCGCCCCGCACCGAGGCCGAGATCGAACGCATCGTGCAGGTGCGGGTCATCCGGCAGCGCAGGCTCACCGAAGAGCCGCCGCTGAAGTTGGTGGCCATCGTGGACGAGACGGTGCTGCGCCGCCCCATCGGCGGGGTGGAAGTGATGCGCCAGCAGCTACGGCATCTGGTGAGTCAGGCAGCACTGCCGTCGGTGTGCTTTCAAGTGTTACCAATAGCGGTCGGCGTGCACCAGGGCTTAAACGGCTCGTTCACCGTGCTCGACTTCGCCGAGCCCGACGAACCTACGGTCGGCTACGTGGAGAACTCAGTGAGCGCCACACATGTGCGCAAAGAGGCCGAGGTCCGCGGGTGTAAACTGGTGTTTGACCAGTTGCGGTCCAAGGCGCTAAGCCCGAGCGGATCTGTAGCCCTTGTCGAGCGGCTGGCCGCCGACCTGTGACCACCGAGAACGAACGAGGCGAGCCCCGTGCGATCGACCGATGTGTCCGGCGCCGCGTGGCGCAAGAGCAGCCGCAGCAACGGCGGTAGCGATCAGACTGACTGCGTCGAGGTCGCTGAGCTGCGGGATCGGGTCGCGATGCGGGACTCCAGGGACCCCGCCGGACCGGTCCTGGCGTTCACCCGCACCCAGTGGCGCGCGTTCGTCAGCACCGTCCAGACCAGCGACTTCGACTGATGCCCGCATCCAGCCTGGCCCGCCAGCGATCCGGAAGCAGCAGGCCGGCCAGGTCAGCGTCACGGTGAGTGCCGCGCCAATCCATGGTCCAGTCGCCGACGCTGGGTCGACCAGTGGCGTCCCATTCCTGGACGAGGGCGGCGAGCTGGTTTCCGATCTCGGGGTCGCCGGTGGTGGTCATGCTGCCGTCGGTGTGTACCCAGGCTGGGCCGGCATCGGGATCGAGGAGAGCGCACGCGCCGAGATCCAGGTTGAAGGCATCAACGTCGGGATAGGCGCGGGTGATCCTGGGGTCGCGGGTGCCGAGGTAGCACCACAGATCGTGGTACTGAGTTTGGTCGAGGACCGGTCCGGCGTGGGGGACGTGGCGGGCGTCGGTAGTGGGGACGTCGCGGACGGGGTCGTGGTGGAACAGCTCGGCCGGGCGCAACGGGCCGGCGGCAGGCATGAAGTCGCTCCACAGCAACGCCTGGCCTTCAAGCGTGATGGTGCCCTGCCGGTAGGAGATGACGAGGATCGGATGGACCCCGGCGTGCGCGACTGGGGCAATGATCAGCGCCTCGGGGGCGAGTTGCGCCAGCCACCGGGGCGGGATGCCTGCGATGCCACAGGTGGCGATGAGCCGGTCATAGGGTGCACCGTCGGGGTAACCGAGGTAGCCGTCGCCGTGGATCACGTGCACCCCCTCGTCGAGTCCGAGGGCACTCAGGGCGGTATTGGCCTCGGTGGCGGCGTGTCGCCCAGCTTCCACGGTGACGACGGGAGCGCCGGTGATGTGGTGGATCAGGGCGGCGTTGTAGCCGGTGCCGGCGCCGATCTCCACCGTGCGCAGCCCGGGGCGCAGGTCCAGCGCTTCGAGCATCTTCGCCATGATTGACGGGGCGGAACTGCTGGAGGTGGGATTACCGTCGCGGCCGGTATGGGTGAGCAGTGCGTTGTTGGCATAGACGATGTCGAGCACGTCATCGGGCGGCTCGTGAGTGGTGTCGAGCGTGTACTCGTCGGCGCGGTAGCGGAAGTGCGGCAGGAAGCGGTGCCGCGGCACGGTGGCGAACGCGGCGTGCACGGGGGGGGGTGCGAATCGCGCCGGTCTCACGCAGCGAGTCGGCGTAGGCACTGAGCCGCTCGGTTAACTGACCTGCGCTGGGTGTGGGCACTGCTGAGTTTTCCTTCCTGATCAGATTGTGATGATTGGGGTGTAGAGCCGGTGCGGGTCGAACGGCTCGCCGATCGGCTGGCCGTCGGCCTCGATCCAAGCGTGCGAACTCGGGAGCGGGGAGTGCACGCCGACTCGCCACACGACGCGCTGGCCGCGCCATCGGCAGAGCAGCAGGATCGCCAGCGAGCGGGGTAGGCAGCCGTGGTGACTGGCGCACCGCAGGCTGACAGTTTCCACGATGGCGCGGGCCCGCAGCACGGGGATGGTGGTCTCGGGCCGGGTACCGTGCCGCGCGATCCGGAGGATACTGATCAGTGGGGCTGGTCGGCCACGGGTGGCGAGGAGTATCAGTCGGGCAACGACAACCGCGATATGGCCGGAGAACCACTCGCCAACGGTGAGGCTAACCGGTGTGGGCAGAACGACAGGGACGCTCACCGGCCAGTCACCAGCCCACGCGCACGCAGGTTGTCGACCAGAGCCGTCATGTCGGCCCGGGCCTGGTGTTCGCCGATGCCATAGCGGTCCACCAGTGTGGTAACGGCGGATTCGACGGTGCCGCCGTCGTCGATGAGGGCGGCGAGGATGACGGCTCCCGTGCGGTTGAGGTGGTACAGCGTGCCGCGCCGAATATCGAGGAGGGTCAGGCCGTCGTCAACGGGCGCGGTCACCACGGTACGGGCGAGCCTGATCCCGGGGCGGGGGCGGCGAGGCCGCAGTGATAGCCGCATTGATGGCCTCCTGGTGGGCAGTGAAGGGCGAAGCAAGATCACGAAGCCACGTCTCGACCGCGATCAGATCGGTAATCCATGCGGGCGGCAGCCCGCTGGGGCCGAACGCGGACAGTGCCGCCCGCAGCGTCACGGGGTCAATGAGCCCGTGCTCGACCAGTCGCGAGCCGTCCAGCAGTTCTGCGACCTGCCGACGGTGGATGCTCCACCCATGATGGATATCAGCGTTGTACTCGCCCTTCGTGCGGCGCGACAGCACGGCGGCCGGGACCACATCACTGAAGGCCGCGCGCAGCAAGGGTTTCGGGCACCACGGGTCCGTGCGCTCCCACGGCAGTACCGACAGGCACGCCTCCATCACCCGCCGGTCGAAAAACGGCATCGCCGTCGGTACACCGTCGATCTGCATGGCCTCGCGGTAGAGCGCGGCACGGTAGGCGCTGGCGCGGATCCGGACGACTGCGGCATGGGTGACCGGATCGTCGGAGACGGTGGTGGGCTCGGCGGTGAGGATCGCCGCGCGGACGAGCTCAGCGGCTTCGTCGGTAGCCCACGGTGGTAGCAACGGCGGGGCTTCCCAGCCGGTCGCCGCGACGGCGGCCGGCGCCTCGATTCGCAATTTGTCAACAGTGCTGCGCAACCACGCAGCGAAGGATGTGTGGTTGCGCGACACAGCCAGCGCCATCGCCCAGGACGAAGTGTCCTTGAGGGCGGCGTGGCCGCGCAGGTGCCGCCAGCCGGTTCGGGGCACGGCACGGATCGCGGGTCGCAAATACGTCAAGGGGGCAAGCAGCACCTCGTCACCTCCTTGGCCGTTGAGGTGCGCCACGGTGCCGCACCCACGCAGCAGCCGGGCGGTGTAGCGCTGGCGGGCGTGGCCGGCAGCGAACGACGCGGGCTCGTCCATGGCTGACTGAGGCGCATTCAGGTCGGCGAAGAACAGTGGAGCCTCGTCGGCGGGAATCACCCGGTGCGTGCTCCCCTTCAGCAGGCCGGCGGCACGGCGTGCCCACGCAAGATCGTCATCGATTGCCGACCGCCCAGCGGTAGTAATCAGCAATGGGCAGGTCGACCGCGCCAGGAAAGCCAAAGTGGTCGAGTCCAAGCCGCCGGAGAGTTGCACGCTCACCGGCCCGCTGGCCCGGCCGATCCTGCCGGCAACGGCCTGGTTCAGCGCCTCATGTAGCGCCGCGCCACCCGTCTCTAGGGGTTGTGTCGCCTCTGGGGCTGTCCACCAGCGCGAGGTACGGCACCCGCGACCGGTGATCTGGACGCGGTAGCCGGGCGGGACCGGTGTCACCCCGACAAAAGGACTCAGGGTGTCGCGCAGCACGCTCGGCGCTCCGGGCTGGTGAGCTTGGCGGCCAGCCAGGTCCGGTTTACCGGGGCGTCGAGCAGTCGCCGCAGCACATCAGCATGGCTGGCGACCAGAGCGATCCCATTCGTGCTGGCGGTGAACAGGCGCCGGAATCCGGCCACGTCACCAGCGGCGACCAGTCCGGATTGGAGGGTGATGACAGTATGAAAACTTCCCGGCAACGACAGGAGCGACCTCATGAGCGCCTCGAGGCTGCCCTTGATCTCTACGGTGAGTCCGTTGACGGCGGTCAGGCATTCGCCCAAGACGGCGACGCATGTCGGGCCGATGTCTACGAGGTGCACGCTATGGGATCGGTACTGGCCGAGGAGCCACGGTCGCCCGCCGGTATGTCTGGCGAGAACATCACCAGCACCGCACAGCAGCGACGTCGCGGGCGCGGCGGCCTCAGTATCCGGTAATGCGCACCACCAGTCGAAACCACCGTGCCCACGGTCGAGCGGACCGCCCATCAGAGTGAACCACTCAATTCAACAGCCACCAGCGGATCACTTGCTCCAGTAGCCACCAGCGTCGCTATCGTCGGAGTTAGGCCGGGAGTACTGCCCCTTCGTCACCGGGACGAACGGGCCGATCTCGGTCAGCGCGGGTGGCTCGTATGCTTCAGTCTGCTGTTTGTTGATTTCGTCCATCGCCTGCTACTCTTTGATCTTCATCCCGGCCAGTTGCCTGGACGCTCGATCCCAGCATGGCTTTAGCGAGGCGCTCGCTGCGTGGGTCAAGTGGGTCATCATGCGACCCGTTCGGATGGCGAGGCAGGCGCGTGCCGGTAGATTTCCGGCCCAGGCCAGTGACGTCCCCAGGCTGCCAGTTACCGCCGACCAACGCCCGAGTGGTGTTCCGCGGAAC
>JBOHFJ010000065.1:0-17044 GCA_050699655.1 Pseudonocardiaceae bacterium | reverse complement strand
CACCTCGGTTCGAGGATAATCCGGTGATCCGGGGCGCGATCCCCGATCTTGTTGCGGAGACGGTCTCGGTGCTGCGGCGGCACATGAGCGTCCGTAGCTATGTGAATGGCACCGGACGCCGGGAACAGTACGACTACCCACTGGAGGCGGTGCGGGAAGCGATCGTCAATGCGGTCCTGCACCGCGACTACAGCCACGTGACGCGGGGCACGCAGATCCAGGTTGAGCTCCACCCGGACCGGCTGATAGTCCGCAGCCCGGGCTCGTTGTACGGTCCGGTGCGCGTCGAGGACCTTGGCACCGAGGGTGTGTCGTCGTCACGAAACGCCTTCCTGGCTACCTTGCTGGCTGACACGTACCTCCCGCGCAGCGATCGGCTGGTGGCCGAGAACCGCGCGTCCGGTATCCCGGCAATGATCCGCGAGCTACGCCGGTCGGGCCTGGACGGACCGATCTTCAGGAATCTCCCGAGCCGCTTCGAAGTGGAGTTCAGCAGATCGCCAATGCTTAAGTGGGCTGATCCGCCCGACTCCACTAAAGACGCCGTTGCGACGGAACTCCGCAGGAGGGGACGAGCCACTGCCGCCCATCTCGTGACTGCTGTCGGTCGTTCACGAGCGGCCGTGCTCACAGCTCTGCGAGCCCTGATCGCGGACGGAGTTGCCGAGGCTGAGGGAGATCCGCGGAGCCCGCAACGGGCATATCGCTGGGTGGGAACGCCACCGGCTCCGGGCGATGTCCCGGAACCGGTGTAGCCGTCGTTGACAGCCGCGACCAGCTCCACGAAGCCGTCACACACAAGGCGGGTGATACGGCAGGTCCGGCGAGACGTACTGCGCTCACTTCGCGGGGGTGAGGGTGTTCGCGGTGGCGGCGCAGATCCGCTGGATCGCCTGCTCGACGTTCATCCCCCACAGTCGAACCGTCCGGTCGCTGCCACCGCTGGCCAGGGTGCGTCCATCCGGGCTGAACGCCACAGCGCGGACGATATCGGTGTGGCCGGTCAGGGGTGGGTCCAGCAGGGTGGGGTGAGCTGGGTCGGTCACGTTCCACAGCCGCACGGTCTGGTCGCGGCTGCCGCTGGCCAGGGTGTGCCCATCGGGACTGAACGCCACAGTTGTGACGTACCTGGCGTGGCCGGCCAGAGGTGTGCCCAGGGACATGGGACGGGCCGGGTCGGCCACGTTCCACAGCCGCACGGTCTGATCGATGCTGGCGCTGGCCAGGGTGCGCCCATCCGGGCTGAACGCCACCGCGTCGACAGAGTCAGTGTGGCCGGTGAGGGGTGTGCCCAGTGGTGTGGGGTGTGCCGGGTCGGTCACGTTCCACAGCCGCACGGTCCGGTCGCGGCTACCACTGGCCAGGGTGCGCCCGTCACGACTGAACGCCACCGCGAAGACCTCGGCAGTATGGCCGGTCAGGGGCGGACCCACAGGCGTGGGGCGGGCCGGATCGGCAACATTCCACAACCGCACCGTCCTGTCGCTGCTGGCGCTAGCTAGAGTGCGCCCATCCGGGCTGAATGCCACCGCGTTGACGTATTCGGTGTGGGCTCTCAGGGGTGGACCCAGTGGCGTGGGGTGAGCCAGATCGGTCACGTTCCACAGCCGCACCGTCTTGTCTTTGCTGCCGGTGGCCAGGGTGCGTCCATTCGGCCTGAACGCCACCGCATCGACCAAGTCGGTGTGGCCGGTCAGGGGTGGGCCCAGAGGTGTGGGGTGTGCCGGATCGGTCACGTTCGACAGCCGCACGGTCTTGTCGCTGCTGCCACTGGCCAGGGTGCGCCCATCGGGGCTGAACGCCAGCGCGTTGACGGAGTCAGAGTGGCCGGTCACGACCGCAGCGGGAATGTTCCACAGCCGAGCTGTGTGGTCGGCGCTGCCGGTGGCCAGGGTGCGCCCATCAGGCGTGAACGCCACCGCGTTGACGGAGTCAGTGTGACCGGTCAGAGGTGATCCCAGCGAAGTGGGGTGGACCGGGTCGGTCACGTTCCACAACCTGACCGTCTGATCGACGCTGCCGCTGGCCAAGGTGCGCCCATCTGGGCTGAACACCACCGCGAAGACCGAGTTGGTGTGACCGGTCAGAGGTGCGCCCAGGAGAGTGGGATGAGCCGGGTCGGCCACATTTCACAAGCGCACCGTCTGGTCGCCGCCGCTGGCCAGGGTGCGCCCATCACGGCTGAACACCACGGTGGCGACGGCGTTGGTGTGACCGGTAAGGGGCAGGCCCAGCGGGATTGGATGAGCCGGGTCGGCCACATTCCACAGCCGCACCGTCTCGTCGCTGCCGCCACTGGCCAGGGTGCGCCCATCGGGGCTGAACGCCACCGCAACGACGACGCCAATGTGGCCGGTCAGAGGTGGGCCCAGCGGAGTGGGGTGGGCCGGATCGGCCACGTTCCACAGCCGCACGGTCTCGTCGGCGCTCGCGCTGGCCAGGGTGTGCCCATCGGGGCTGAACGCCACGGTGGAGACGGCGTAGGTGTGGCCGGTCAAGGGCGGGCCCAGCGGGATGGGGTGAGCCGGGTCGGCCACATTCCACAACCGCACGGTCTGGTCCCAGCTACCGGTAGCCAGGGTGCGCCCATCCGGACTGAATGCCACCGCGTTGACGTATTCGGTGTGGGCTCTCAGAGGTGGACACAGCGGCGTGGGGTGGGCCGGATCGGTCACGTTCCACAACCGCACCGTGTGGTCGGCGCTGCCGGTGGCCAGGATGCGTCCATCCGGGCTGAACGCCACGGTGGTGACCTCGCTGGTGTGGCCGGTCAGTGGGGGGACAAGGGGGTGTTCCCCGCAGTGACCAGGGCTGTGTAGAGGTCCGGATTCGGTCGGATGCGGTAGGCCGTGAGGTCGAGTTGAGCGGCGAGGGAGACGTCAGTGCCGCGCAACCGGTCCGCCTCGCGGGTGAGCTGGCTGGCGAGGGCGATGTCGCGTTCGCTATTCGCGATGGCGGTTTGTCGGAATGCGGTGACCGCGGCTCCCGATGCAACGAGGGCGAGCACGGACAGCACGATGAGCACAGTGCGGCGCAGCCTGGTGGCGCGGCGTTCCTGGTGGGTGGACGCGGCGAGAAACGCGGACGCGGCGGTGCTCAGGTCACCCCCCGGTTTGGAGGCGGCCCAGGTGCGGGCCGTGTCCAGGCGGCCTCCCCGGTACAGCCCAGCGGGATCGCGACCCTCTCGGTCCCACCCGGCGGCGGCGTCTTCGAGTTGCTGGCGGGTCAGGTTGCCGGCCCGGTCGGCGTCGATCCACCGCCGCAACCGGGGCCAGGCACGCAGCAAAGCCTCGTGGGTGATCTCGACGGTGTCCCGGCCCAGAGTGATCAGCCGGGCGTCGGCGAAGGTGCTCAGGACTCGGTCGGTGGCCACGGTGTCGGGCAGGTCGGCCAGGCGGACCCGGCGGCGGGTGTCCTCGGTGCCGCCCTCGCCGAGGTGCACCATGCGCAGCAGCACCAGTTGGGCGGTGTCCCGCTCGGTGGCGGCTAGTCCAGCGTAGCGGTCTTCGGCGGTGCGGGTGACGGCTTCCCAAATGCCGCCGGTGGCGGCGTAACCGGCCACTGTCAACAGGTCGCCATCGCGTTGCTGCCAGGTGGCTAGCAAGGCGTGGGACAGCAGCGGCAACCCGCTGGTGTGCTCACCGTCGTTGGTCCGCAGATCGCGCAGCATCAGCGTGGCGAGCCCGGGTTCGAGCGTCAGGCCGGCTCGGGCTGCGGGCCCCTCAATGGCGGCGCACAGTTCCTCGCTGCTCATCGGGGTGACGATGAGCTGGCTGTGTTGCAGGGCCTCGACCAGCTGGGGCTCGGCCGCGCACTGGGGATAGAAGTCGGCCCGCAGGCCGAGCACCACCAGCGCATCCGAGGCAGCGGCGGCGCTGCTCAGCGCGTCGAGGAACGCCCGTCGCTCGACGGGGTCCTCGCAGGTGGTGAAGAGTTCCTCGAACTGGTCGACGACCAGAACCAGGCGCCGGCCGGCGGCATCCGCGCCTCGGGCGTGGCGGGACACCACCCTCTGGGCCACCGCGCTCAGCTGCGCCGGGTCAGCGGCCAACCGGGCGCGCAGGGTGCCAGCCGTGTCGCCGGCCATGGGGGCAAGTCGGCTGGCCAGGGTGGCGATCGGGTGGGCGCCGGGGGTGAGAAGCACCCGCGGCCACACTCTGGATCCCGGAATGTGGGGCAGGCCCGCGTCCAAGGCGGGGATTAGGCCGGCGCGCAGCAGCGAGGACTTCCCCGACCCCGACGGGCCGACCACCACCAGCGTGCCCGCGCGCGGCAGCTGCTCAGCCAGCCGTGCCACCAGCTGCTCGGTGAGCGCCTTGCGTCCGAAGAAGTATTGAGCATCAGCGACGTCATAGGCGGCCAGGCCCCGGTACGGGCAGACCTCGTCGGGGGTTGATGCGGTCAATCGGGGTGTGCGGCGCACTGGTGGCTGGTAGGCCGGGTTGGGTACGAGCGCCAGCTCCCCGGTGCGGCCCGTGGCGTAGCGGCGGGGCCGGGGCCGGCCTTGCTCGGGCAACACCCGGTCCAGGCACCGGTAGAGGTGATCGAGGGTCAGTTCGGGTGGGCCGGCCGGGTCGCCGTCGTGGAGCAGCCGGATCAGCTCACCGGTGAACGCCGTATGACGCTCCCCGAGCGGGGCCAGCGCTACTTCCTCCGGGGCCGCCGAGGCCAGCAGGTAGCCACCCGAGGAGCGGTTGGTGGCGACACCGCCGAGATCGGCCGGGTAGGGCGAGCCACTCACCCGTCCGGAGAAACAGCAATCCAGCAGCACAATGACCGATCGCGCCGGACTGGTGGCCAGCTCCGCGTGCAGCGCCGCATACGGCAACGCCGTGTAACCCAGCCCGTCGCGCAGATGCTCAGTGGCCTGGGTCGCCAGGTACAACTCACCACGGGCGTCGAGCAGGCCGTGCCCCAGATAACAGACCAGCAGCACATCCTCAGCCTGCACCGCCGCCGCGGTCAGCTCCCGGCCGAATTCCAGTGGGCTGGCCGGGTCGAGCAGCGTGCGCACCTGCTCGGGTCGCACCCCGCAGCATCGCACGAGTGTGGTGGCCAGGTCGGTGACCGTAGTGGTCACCGACGGCAGGTCAGGCAGCTCCGAACCGGCTGTGTGCTGACCGGTCCCGACCAGCAGGATGCGCACCCCCGCGCCGGTCAGCACCCCCATCCGTACCTACTCCCCGGCACTGGCGCCATCCAGCGTCACCGCCAACTGGGCGACCACCGAACGGAGCTCGTCGGTGGTCAATTTCTGCGCATGCTCGGCGGTGACGGTGACCTCCGCGCCGTCGGGCCGGGTCACGCGCACCGAACACCGTCCCGCTCTGGCGCCGGATCCACGAGATCAGCACACTGGCCACGGCGGTCGCCACCCCGCCCTGCCCCACCGTGACCAGCAGCACCTCGGCCACCGACCCCATCGCGCCAGGCTGGGGAGCTTCCACCACAGCCCGCACCCGCCCACGCAGCTCGTCATGGCCTACCAGCCACGCCTCCAGCGACCGCACCGCGGCTGGGGCGTCGTCCCCGGCGACGGCAAGCCTCACCTGCATGATTACCCCCTACCTTGTCCCGGAATACGTCCTCATCGACGGAGAAGCGGATCTGTTCGAGCGGTCGGGACCGTGGCTCAGGCGGCACGTCGACGGGTGGTCTCGTAGGCTACGGCCTGCTCGACCTCAGCAAGCGAGAACCCGTAGGTGTCGGCAACGAACCGCATCGGTTCGCCCGCGGAGACGAGCTCCGCGAGGGTTTCGGTTCGGACCCCGTGTGCCGTCGGCTGGCCCTCACGCCGCAGTGGGTGCAGCCACACCGCAGGTGTCGCGGGGTCGGCGATGATGTGCTCAGCGGGGCCGTCGAGGTCCGGGTAGTAGGCCGCCTCGGTGAAACGCTTGCTGGTCGGCGTCAGCAGGACACCCCGCTGAGCTGGTACCACCAGCCACAACTCTTCCTCCAGGTCGGTTTCAACCTGGGCGGCCACCAGCAGCTCTTTGCCCTCGGGGACCAAAAACGGTCACGCGTAGACCAGCGGGTAATCGCGATCGATCCGCGAGCGTAGCCACTCCACCACGGGTCGCAGCTTGATCATCGGAACGGAGCTGCGGAACTCGGACAGCAGGCGCGTCTCCACGAACTCGCCCCACGTCACCCACGATGAGTCGGTCCGTTCCTGTCGAACAACGGGGTCGTACACCCGTCCAGCGCGCTCATAACCGTCGATCCACCGCTTGGCCGTGCCGGGGGTGAGGCGGAGCAGCCGGTCCACCTCGCCATATTTGTAGACTGGACGCTCGAGCATCGAGACGATCTGGCCCATGGAAACAACGATCGCACAGCGCTCCGGCGCGACCAACTAAGCCACGCCAAGAGCGGGTGCGGGTCTGTCGCGACTGCGGGGTGCGCTCCACCTCAGGTGGTGGCCAGCACCAGGTCCGCGTTGTTGTGCGGGGCCCAGAAGCTCAGCAGCCGGTCCAGGTCGGTGTGGATCAGCCCGGTTCCGTCCGCTTCGCCGTTCTTGCCAAGCGGCACCAGGATGGCCAGTTCGTTGGGCAGCGCGAGCACCCAGTGTGTCACCCCATCCTCGGGGTGGTGCAGGGCGTAGACGGTCGGGATCTCGGGCAGCGTGACGCGGCGGAGATCCTTCGTGGGATCGGCCTGCCGCGCGGGCTCCGGAGCGTGTTCAGTCATCGGATGACTCTCCCCTCAGTGCATGGTGCATCTTGTGACATGCAGAGCTTCTCGCACTCGATCAAATTTTGCAAGTTTGAATATTTGGATTTTTGACGATCGCTAGACTTGCCTGGCTGACCGTGCGCTGGGAGGATGGCCGCCGTGCCGAAGACGAAGCCGGGGCCGTCGCTGCGGGCGCAGTGGTTGGGCCAGCAGTTGCGGGCGCTGCGCGAGTCGACCGGGATGACGCTGCGGCAGGCGGGTGATTACCTGCAGCGCGACCCGTCGATGGTGAGCCGGTTCGAGACCGCCGAGACTCCGATCCGCCGGGGCGACGTGCTGGCGCTGCTCGACCTCTACGGCGTCTCCGAAGAGCGCACCCGCGACGGGTTACTGCAGCTCTCCGACGACGTCTGGCGCAAGGGCTGGTGGGACGACTACACCAGCACCGTCGGCCGCCGGTACATCGACATGGTGTGGGTGGAGGCCCGCGCCGAGCGGCTGCGCGCCTACGGGTCGATGCTGGTACCCGGGCTGCTGCAGACCCGGGATTACGCCGAGACGTTGATCCGCAACACGGCCCCAGCCGACACCCCGGAGGAGCAGATCGAGCGCGGGATCGAACTGCGGATGACCCGCCAGCGGCTGCTCGGCGGCGAATCGCCGGTCGACTTCGCCGCCGTGGTGGACGAGTCGGTGCTGCGCCGGGTCATCGGCGGCTCGGCGGTGATGCACGGCCAGCTCACCCAGCTACTCGACATCGCCGAGCGGCCCAACGTCGAGGTCCGAGTGCTCCCGCTGCGCCGAGGCGCGCATGCCGGCCTGGACGGTTCGTTCTGCCTCTGCGAGATGCCCGGCCCCTACCCCGACGTGGCCTGCGTGGACAACCTCGGCGGTCGGTTGTACGTGGAGGAAGACGCGGCGGTGGACCGGTTCCGGCAGGCGTACCATCAGCTCAGCGCTATGGCGCTCAACGGCAAGGAGTCAGCCGCGCTGATCATGGCAGCGGCGAAGGAGCTGTAATTGGGGATGCCCAGCGGGCCCGGTGCGGTGAGCCGTGAGGAGCTGGCGAACGTCGACTGGCACATCAGCAGTCGGTCTCCCAACAACGGCATGAGCTGCGTGGAGGCCGGGCCGCTGCGCGATGGCTCAGGCCGGGTCGCGGTGCGGCACAGCCATCACCCGCACGACGCGGTGATCGTCTACACCCGCGCCGAGTGGGAGGCGTTCACCGCAGGCGTCCGCCTCGGCGAGTTCGACTTCCCCCCCGACTGACCGACGCGAGCGCGCGAGTCGTCACCGGGGCGGCGCGGGCTCAGTACGCGAAGAGTCCGGCGTTGGCCTTCGCGCGCCGCAGTTTCGCTGCGGGGCTGGGTGACCTGCTGCTGTGCCTGCATCCTTGTTGTTCGCAACACCCGCGCGCCGGGGCCCGACCACGGCCGGGCCAGTACCCTGGCCGGCATGGCTCAGCAGAACGACCTGGAGGCCCGCGTGACCGCGCTGGAGACCAAGATCCGGGACTTGGTCGACCGTGTGCGCACCAGCGAGCAGGACGCGGCAGCCGCCCGCGTGCTGGCCGGCGGAGCCGACCGCGACGTGACCGAGTTCCGTGGGGAGATCCGGGACTTCCGCGAGCTGAACATGCGGGTCCTCAACGCGATGCGCGAGGATCTAACCGACCTCCGGACCAAGGTCGACATGGGGTTCACCAAGGTCGACATGGGGTTCACAGAGATGCGCGGCAAGCTCGACGCCACCGCCGCCGGCCAAGAGCAGATCGTGGGCCTGTTGAACACTATCATCGGACAGCAGGGCGGACAGCCCAGCAACGAGTAGCCCCGGCGGGCAACCCAGCAGTGGCGGGCTGGGCGCTGGCCTCGCTGCGGCCGGTCAGCCGATCCAGATCACCTGAAGCAGGTCTACCCTGCGCTGATCCTCCAGAATCAAGAAGGTGACCAGCCCGAATCCTCGCCCGAACGACAGCGTCCGCACCGGACCGTCCGGGTTTTCGTCATTCAACGGCTCGCCGCTCCACGGCTTGACCTCCAGAAGGATCCGCAGCTCGGCGTATGCGGCCAGCACTTCAGCGGGAAGCTGGCCGACCTGCTGCTGTACCTGCTCGTCGGTGTCGACGCGGTACACCTACATGCCAGCCTTGGCGCGGGTGACCGCCAGCGGCTCATCGGCGGGGCTCTCCTCCCCGGTCAGCAACGCCGCCGCTCGGCGGACCACACGCCGGAAGTCCTCGGGATCGCCCTGGATGAGGGCCCTTCGCCGCCAGTGCTCCAGCGCCCTGAACAACTCCGTGAGGTCCAAGCTCGCACGGGTCCCGGCCAGCGCCCGTTCGTACGCGGCGTCGAACTTGGCCCGGTCCTCGGGTAACAGGGCCGCGCGGATGTCGTGCGGCGAGGCACCCGGCCGCAAGGGGTGTCCGCTCGATGGCTGCTCATCGTAAGCGTAGGTGGCGGTCACCCCCGACACGATAGCCGAGAGCGGGGAAACTGGAGGAGGCCTGCTACTGCTTCGGGGACGGAGTGGGGCGTAGCGCTTGAGTCGAAACCCACCCTTCGCGAGAGGTCCCGGTCAGACCCGTTTTTTCACCTGATGGACCTGGAACCCGTACCATGGGAACCGTCGGGCACGAGCCGGGCGGTCCGGTGTCTGGTCGACCTGCTGCTGTGCCTGCACCCTTCCGTTCGCAACACCCGCGCGTCGGGGCCTTCGAACAACCACGCCACGACGTGGGTATCCAGGTGCATCAGAGCGGACCCGGATCC
The DNA here is from genome assembly GCA_050699655.1 of Pseudonocardiaceae bacterium. Classification (GTDB taxonomy): domain Bacteria; phylum Actinomycetota; class Actinomycetes; order Mycobacteriales; family Pseudonocardiaceae. The sequence continues at coordinate 7,595 of JBOHFJ010000065.1, read as the reverse complement.
CAGTGCCCCGACCAGTCGGTGTCCACCAGATCGTCTGGATCGCCGACGATGTAGCCCGGGTGTGGGACGAGTCTGGCCAGCTTCGACGGCTGCTCATCAGCGACTATTCGCAGGGTCCGGCCCTTGCGCTGGATTTCCAGTGGCACACCCGGCCCGCTCACTGAGGGCGCAGCTCCAGATCGGCGAGCAGCAGGGCGTGGTCGCTGCCCGCTGCCGCGGCCTCGTCGGACAGTCGCTCGACGGCGAGCACCGTGAGCTCGGGAGTGGCCCACAGGTGGTCGTCGCCCGCGCTGAGCACGTGGTTCAGGTGGTGGACCGGACCCGGCCCGAGCAGCGGGTCCGCGCCGTCGGGTGTCGGTGGCCCAGCGTCGATGCCGAAGACCACCGGGCCGGGCGCGCTGGTGAGCCAGCCGGCGATCCCGGTGTGAAACGCCCGCCGCAGGGCGGCGGCGGGCTGACCGGAGGGTTGCCGGCCGTGGAAGCTGCACACCGTCACCAGGTCACCGGTGGCCAGTGCCGCCCGAGCCGCCACCGTCCGCCAGAGAAACCCGGGCAGCACGGGATCGCGGACGCCGAAGGGCGCCCGGTCCAGCACCTGGGCATCCAGCAAGGCGGTGCTGGCGACGCCCAGCACGGCGCATCCCAGCCGGTACTCGCTGCCCCGCGGTTTGCACAGGTCGGTGGACAGGGCACCCCAGGAGAACTGCCTCTGCTTACGGTGCATCCGCTCATGCGCTGAGGGGTGCGGCAGCAACGCGCGGTAGACCGGCCGGCCGATCTCCTGGAGCAGCGCGAGATCCGGCTGCAGCTCACGGAGCAGCTCGACCTTGGCGTCCAGCAACCCAGTCGGCCGGGAATCGACGTTCCAGCTCACCACCCGGATGCGCACCGGCGTTACTGCGCCGCGCCAGGAGCCCGGTGCTCAGCGACCCGGTAGATCTCGGGGACGAAACCCCACACCGACCCCAGCCGCCCGAGCTCGAAGTCCCCCCCGGTCCGCTTGCGGTATGAGTCCTTGAGGATCGGACGCTCGTCGACGCCCTGAGTCATCGCCAGACACGGCGACCGGTAGGCACAGCGGGAACAGTGCTCCCAGGAGGGGTTCGGGTAAATCCGCAACGACGAATCGGTCATGTCCTGCATTTCCAGCGCCACCGAGATGCCATGCCGGTCTATCTCGAGCTCGGTCCTGGGGATGTGGGTGCGGCGGAAGGATTCGGTGCCACGCTGCGTCGTGATGCCACCCGCCCCCGGCACCGCCCGGACCTGCACCTCAGACTGACCCTCTCCGTGTCCCTCTCTGGGCCCCTGTGATGGCACCGCGGCGCGCAGCTCGTTGTGGATGGTGCCCTCGAGTTTGGCGAGGAAGCCCAGCTGCCACGCCCAGCTCCGGGCCAGCGCCTGCTCGTCGAGCCGCAGCGCCTCAAGATCCGGCCACCGCGAGTCGCTGACGATCCGGTGCTCGACGAGCCAGTACAACTCGTGATCGTCGATCACCACCAGGTCGATCTGGACCCGGTACTGCAGCGGCCGGCCCTCCGGGGTGAGCAGACCGCGGTCCGGATCGGCCGGGTCGGGCAGGCAGATGTCGAACAGCGAGGCCACCTGGATCGGGGTGAAGCGGTCGACCTCGAGCGCCCATTCGAAATAGCGCTCCAGAATTCCTCGGCCCAGCTCCAGGTTCCGCTCCCAGTCCTGGACCTGTCCCTCCGACAGGTCACGGGTCTGGGTGTAGGCGTCGCGCTGCCTGCGCATCGCCTTGTCGAAGCCGGCGAGCGCCAGCGGACGCACGATCGCCCGGTTCCAGTCCCACATGCCGGGAAAGTAGTAGACGTCGAGCGCGTCGTGGATCGCTTCGCCGATGTCGAATACCCGCGCTGGCTCGATCGGCTCGTAGTCCTGCCGCTCCCGGGCACCGAGATCCCAGGCCCGCCGGCACCGCCGGAACAGCCTGCTCTCCCACGGTCTGGCCACATAGTTCACGCTCACGGCCACCTCCCGCCACCAGGCCAGGACCCTCCACCCTACCGCGCCCCGCCAACCCTCACAGGTGAGCAGACATCTGTATGTGATGGTATGCTGATCTGCATGCGGACGACGCTCAACTTGCCGGACGGATTGGTGGCGCAAGTCAAGGCCCATGCGATGGCAAGCGGACAGACTTTGACCAGCCTGGTGGAAGAGGGCCTGCGGCTGGTGCTGCAACAGCACGGCACCCGGTACCCTGGCGTGCCGGAACAGCTGCCCGCCTATGGGCAACCATCGGGACGCGTTCTCGTCGATCTCACCGATCACGACGCCGTATGGGGGATCCTCGACGAAAGCCGGCAGGAGTGATCTTGCCGGACGTGAACGTCCTGGTGTACGCGTTCCGCCGGGAGGCCGAGCATCACGAGCGGTACGCGGCATGGCTGGCCCGCATGATCGCGGGTGCCGACGAGCTCGCGCTGCACGACACCGTGCTCGCCGGGATGGCTCGGCTCGTCACCAACCCGAGAATCTTCGCCGACCCCGCCCCGATGCCGGTGACGCTCGAGTTCCTCGCGCGAATACGTGGAGCACGACGGGCCCGCTGGCTGCCCTCAGGCGATGCGGCGTGGACCGAACTGGAGCGGCTGGTGCACCACGATCGCGGGCTGCGGGCGAACCTGGTGCCCGACGCGCTACTGGCCGCGCTGGCCCACACACACGGCTGCCAGATCGCGACCGCCGATCGCGGCTTCGCCCGCTTCCCCAACATCCACACCTTCGACCCCGCAAGCTAGACCGCGTTCAGCGGGCTGAGCGTGGCTATCATACGCCGATAAGCACGCTGAGCCCGCTGAATGCGGCGGGCGAAGGGTTAGTGCACTCCTAGGTGGCGGGCGATGAGGATGCGTTGGATTTCGCTGGTGCCTTCGCCGATTTCTAGGACCTTCGCGTCTCGGTAGAAGCGGGCGACCGGGTATTCGTTCATGAAGCCGTAGCCGCCGAAGACCTGCGTGGCGTCCCGGGCGTTGTCCATCGCCGCGTTCGAGGAGACCAGCTTCGCGATCGCGGCCTCTTTCTTGAACGGTGCGCCGCGCAGCATCCTCGCTGCGGCGTGATAATAGGTCAGCCGGGCCGCGTGCGCCCGCGCCTCCATGTCAGCGATCTTGAACTGGATCGCCTGATAACTGCCGATGGCGTGGCCGAAAGCGTGCCGTCGCCGGGCATAGGAGACACATTCGTCTATACAGCCCTGGGCCAGACCTACGCTCAACGCGGCGATCGCGATGCGACCCTCGTCGAGAATGGACAGGAACTGCGCGTAACCCCGGCCGCGCTCACCGAGCAGATTGCTCAGCGGCACCCGGCAGTCGTCGAAGAACAGCCCGCGGGTGTCCGAGCAGCGCCAGCCGACTTTGGAGTAGCTCGCCGAGACCGTGACACCCGGGTGCTGGGCCGGGACGATGATGGTGGAGATCTCCTTGCGGCCCCCACTGACGCCGGTGATCGCGGTGACGGTGACCACAGACGTGATGTCCGTGCCCGAATTCGTGATGAAAGCCTTGGACCCATTAATCACCCATTCGTCACCGTCGCAACGCGCGGTGGTGCGGGTGGCGCCCGCGTCGGAGCCTCCACCAGGCTCGGTGAGGCCGAAAGCCCCCAGTCGCTGGCCGGTGCACAAGGCCGGGAGCCAGCGCCGCTTCTGCTCCTCGGTGCCGAACCGGAAGATCGGCATCGCGCCCAGCGACACGCTGTCCTCCAGCGTGATGGCCACCGACGAGTCCACTCGCGCCAGTTCCTCCAGCGCCAGGCACAACGCGAAGTAATCGCCGCCCATCCCGCCGTACTCCTCGGGGAACGGCAACCCGAACAACCCCATCGCGCCCATCTTCGCGACCAGAGAATAGGGAAACGTCCCATGCTCGTACAACTCGGCGATGACCGGCGCGACCTCCCTGCGGGCAAACTCTTCAACGATGGCACGCAACGCCGCATGCTCCTCGCTCAGCTCCCCGAACACATGCCCTCCCTGTGGATAACCCGTGAGTGGCGATAAGGGCTATCGCTCGCATCACCACTCACGGGTCTACGACCAGGAGCGGGGCGTCGCGCGCGACGGTGCCACCGGGGTGGGCACGCAGGTGGCGAATCACCCCGGTGACCGGCGCGGTGAGCACATGCTCCATCTTCATCGCTTCGAGCACGAGAAGCCGGGCGCCCGCGGTGACCCGCTGGCCCTCGGTGACCTCGACGACGGTGACGGTGCCGGGCATGGGAGCGCGCACCGTCCCGTCGGCGCTGCGCTCGGCGTGCCGCTCGGCGTCGAGGGGTGGCTGTTCGCGCAGCTCCCAGCTGTGTCCGTCGCGACCCAGCCACACCGCGGTGCCATCGACCGCGCAGGTGTAGCGGCGGGTGATCTGATCAAGGGTGACGACCAGGTCCGCGCCATCCCAGCGGGCCGACGCGGGGACCGGGGCACCCTCGCCGACGATGACCTCGGCGGCGGCCGCCCGGCCCCGGGTTCGGACCTCAACTGGGTGGTGCCCGCTAACCCACACCCGCCAGCGGGTCCAGGCGGGCTCGCCGATCCGCCAGCCGCCGGGCAGCGCGAACGGATCCACCACCGGCCCGGTGGGTTCCAGCGCCAGCAGCGCGCGCATCCCGGCCGCGGCGGGCACATCCCCCGGCAGCTCAGCAGGGGCACAGGGCGAGAACCGGCGCGCCACCAGCTCGGTGTCCAGTTCGCCGGCCCGCACGCCAGCATCGGCGAGCAAGGCGCGCAGGAACGCCACGTTGGTGCCCAGGCCTAGGATGCTGGTCTGGGCCAGGGCGGCGTCCAGCCGGCGCAGCGCAGTGTCCCGGTCCGGCCCATGCGCGATGACCTTGGCCAGCAGCGGGTCGTAGTCGCTGCCCACGGTGTCGGAGCCCACAGCGTCGCCCGTGAACAGCCCGGAGTCCACCCGAACGCCCGGCCCGGCGGGCTCGCGCACCCGCAGCACCCGCCCCCCGGTGGGCAGGAAACCCGTCGCGGGGTCCTCGGCGTAGATCCGCGCCTCGAGGGCATGGCCATCGACGCGCAACTCGGCCTGACTGAACGCCAGTGGCTCCCCGGTGGCCACTCGCAGCTGCCACTCAACCAGGTCCAGGCCGGTGACCAGCTCGGTGACCGGGTGCTCGACCTGCAACCGGGTGTTCATCTCCAGGAAGAAGAACTGATCGGGCGCCGATGCCGGCACGAGGAACTCGACTGTCCCCGCGCCGGTGTACCCCACGGCCCGCGCCATAGCCACCGCGCACTGGCCCATCCGGGCCCGGGTCGCGGCGTCCAGCAGCACCGAGGGCGCCTCTTCGATAATCTTTTGGTGCCGCCGCTGCAAGCTGCACTCGCGCTCACCGAGGTGCACCGCCGCGCCGTGCGCATCGGCCAGCACCTGAATCTCGACATGCCTTGGGTTGGGGATCAACCGCTCGACGAGCAGCGTGTCGTCACCGAAAGCGCCCCGAGCCTCCCGGCGGGCGCTGGCGATGGCCTCGGGCAGGTCTTGCGCGCGGTGCACCACCCGTAGGCCCTTGCCCCCGCCACCGGCGGAGGGTTTGAGGAGCACCGGGTAGCCGATCGCGGCGGCCGCCTCAGCCAGCCCGTCGTCGTCGCAACCAGTGGCGTCGCTGCCAGGCACCACCGGGACACCCGCGGCCGCCGCGATCGCCTTGGCCCGGATCTTGTCACCCATCGCCTCGATCGCGGTGGCGGGCGGGCCGATGAAGACCAGGCCGGCGTTCGTGCAGGCCCGGGCGAAGGCGGCGTTCTCGGAGAGGAACCCGTAGCCGGGGTGCACGGCCCGCGCGCCGGTAGCCGCGGCGGCGGCCAGGATCCGCTGGATGCTCAGGTAGCTCGCGGCTGCGGGTGCTGGGCCGAGCCGGACAGCGACGTCAGCCTCGCGAACGTGCCGCGCGGTGGCGTCGGCGTCGCTGTACACAGCGACGGAGCGCACGCCCAGCGCGCGCAGCGTGCGGATCACCCGCACCGCGATCTCGCCGCGGCCCGCCACCAGTACCGACTCGAACATGGCGCTCACATCCGGAAGATGCCGAAGCGACCGTCCGGAAGCGGTGCGTTGGCGCAGGCCGACAGGGCCAGCCCGAGCACCATCCGAGTGTCCGCCGGGTCGATCACCCCGTCGTCCCACAACCGGGCCGTCGAGTAGTAGGGGTGGCTTTGGTGCTCGTACTGGGCACGTATGCGGTCCTTGAAGGCCACCGCATCGTCGCCGGCACCTCGAACAGCGGTGAGCACCACCGCCGCCTGCTCCCCGCCCATCACCGAGATCCGCGCATTGGGCCACATGAACAGGAACCGGGGCGAGTACGCCCGGCCGCACATCGAGTAGTTCCCCGCGCCGAATGAGCCGCCGATGATGACGGTCAGTTTGGGCACCCGGGTGGTCGCGACCGCGGTGACCATTTTGGCGCCGTGCTTGGCGATCCCGCCGGCCTCATATTCCCGCCCCACCATGAAACCGGAAATGTTCTGCAGAAACACCAGTGGAATGCCCCGCTGGTCGCACAGCTCGATGAAATGAGCACCCTTGAGCGCTGACTCGCTGAACAGGATCCCATTGTTGGCGACGATTCCCACCGGGTGGCCGTGCAGCCGGGAAAAACCGGTGACCAGCGTGGTGCCGTACTCGGCCTTGAACTCGTGGAAACGGGAGCCGTCGACGATCCGGGCGATCAGCTCGCGGACGTCGTAAGGAGTGCGGGAATCCACCGGCACCACATCATAAATCCCCTCCAAACGGGGCTCTTCGGTGGCGATCACTTCCCACGGCCGGGGCGGGCGGGGTCCGAGGGTGCCGACGATGTCGCGGACGATCCGCAGCGCGTGGGCGTCGTCGGCGGCGAGGTGGTCGGTGACTCCGGAGACCCGGGAGTGCAGGACAGCGCCGCCGAGCTCCTCGGCGCTCACCACCTCGCCGGTGGCGGCCTGTACCAGCGGCGGGCCGCCGAGGAAGATCGTGCCCTGATTGCGGACGATCACCGCCTCGTCGCTCATCGCCGGCAGGTAGGCGCCACCCGCGGTGCAGGAGCCGAGCACCGCCGCGATCTGCGGGATGCCGCGGGCGGACATCGTCGCCTGATTGTAGAAGATCCGGCCGAAGTGCTCCCGGTCGGGGAACACCTGATCCTGCTCCGGCAGGTAGGCCCCGCCGGAGTCGACGAGGTACAGGCACGGCAGGTGGTTGTCCAGCGCCACCTCCTGGGCTCGCAGGTGCTTCTTGACGGTCATCGGGTAGTAGGTGCCGCCCTTGACGGTGGCGTCATTGGCGACGATCACGCACTCCCGCCCGGCCACCCGCCCGATCCCGGTGATGATCCCCGCACCCGGGGCCTCGTCGCCGTACATGCCGGTGGCCGCGAGCGGGGAGAGCTCCAAGAACGGGCTCGACGGGTCCAGCAGCTGCTCGACCCGATCCCGCGGCAACAGCTTGCCCCGCTCAACATGCCGCCGCCGCGCCCGCAACGACCCCCCCACCCGGGCGTGACCGAGCCGCTCGCGCAGCTCGCTCACCAACCCCTCATGCCCCCGCGCATTACTCACGTCCACCCCCCCACCCCACCACCGC
>JBOHFJ010000064.1:0-17148 GCA_050699655.1 Pseudonocardiaceae bacterium | reverse complement strand
GGCGGCCGACCGCCAGCAGCCCCCGGGGCTCAGGTGCCCGTAGGCCGGTGGTGGGCGAACATCGGCCGGTAGGTCTGCACTGCTTGTTCACGGTCCAGGCGCGGGTAGTCCAGGAGCTTGGTGATGAGCCGGTGGTCGGCGAGGAAGCCCTCGACCTGCCGGAGCACAAGGGCGTCGCCCAGCTCGCTGAGGTGCACCCCGTCGCTCCACAGGCTCGCCGTCTCGTGGTCGGCGGGCGCGGTGGCGAGCTGCCGAGCGGCCGCCGTGAACGGGGTCCACACGTCCAGGAACAGGGCTCCGTGCTCGGCTGCGGCCTTGGCGGTGGCCTGGTTGAGGCACACCAGCTCGCCGTTCATTTCGGCGACGACCTCCGGGGCCTCGACAGACCCGAACGGCGTCTCGGACAGCACGACGATCCGACGGGAGTAGCCGCTCACCCGCTTCAGTATCGCCGCGACGTGCCCGGCGTACTCCTCGATTCCGACCGCCTCGGCCGTACGCCCCTGGAACGTCCGCCAGACGTCGTTGATGCCGCAAGACAGGAACACCAGGTCGTAGCCGAGGCCGTTGGTGCGCCGGTCGCGCGCGACGATCCCGGCGATGTCCCGGCTGGTCGCACCGCCTTCGCCGTGGTTCTTGACGTCGAAGGTGACGTACGGCCATGCCGCGCGCAACGACAGCGCCAGACGCTGGACCCATCCACGCGGGCGCCATTCCTCCACCGTGACCTGGGAACCGACCTCGGGGAGGTTCGCCTGGTTGACCAGCTGGGCGTTGTAGCCCTCCAGGTGTTCCATGATCGACGTGCCGAAGAAGCCGACGGTCAGGGTCCGCCGGTCGTCGATGACAGGTGCGGTCGCGCCGTTGAAGCACCGGTGCGCGGTGGCCGGAACACCGGAGGCGACGGTGTCGGGGGCCACGGTGTGGGAGACGACCGCGTTCGCCCCGATGAGCGCGTTCGCCCCAATGCGGACGCCGCCGATGACGGTGACCTTGTTCGAGAGGATGGCGCCGGGCTCGATGATGATCGGTGCGGCCTCAAACCCGCTTGCCCACGGCACGAGCTGCCCGGTGGGGACGTGGGTGGTAGAGCGCTCGCGATGGTTGTGGTCGTGGAGGTCGACCATGTTCGACAGGGCCGCGCCGTCGCTGAGACGGATCCCGGCCATGGCGGAGATGAAGGTGTGCTCTCCGATGGTGACGTCGTTGCCGATGGCGACGGTCGCGCCGCGATGGACCTGGATGGTGGATCCGCGCCGGATCGAGACCCCGTCGCCGATCGTGAGGTGCGCGCCGTCGTCGAGTTCGATCACGAGGTCCTCGGGCAGGTCGCAGTGGGCGCCGAGGGTGAGCGCGGCACCGTGCTCGACGCGCAGCCGGTCGGCGACGGAGAGGTCAGGGGTAGCGCTGGTCATCGCGGAAGTCCTGTTCGCTGGATGCGGATGAAGGTCCGTGGCCGGGCCTGAACGTACCGGCCGTGTGCGTCGGTCAGTCAGCTACGGCCGTCCTTTCGCAACGAGGAAGGGGCCGATGGCGAGCATGTCCAGAGGGCCGGCGGCGAAGGTCGCGACCGCGTCGCGTGGAGTGCACACGATCGGCTCGGCCTCGTGGTTGAAGCTCGTGTTCAGCAGCGCGGCCGGGCGGCCCGTCCGCTCAGCGAACTGGGCCAGCAGGGTGGCATACGGGTCGGCCGCGTCGAGGGCGACGGTCTGGGGCCGCAGGCTGCCGTCGGTGTGGACGGCGGCCGGTATCAGATTCCGGGCGTCCTCGGTGGCTTGCCGGGCCACGATCATGAACGGGTGCGGGGCGGTGGTGCCGATCAGGGCGGGCGCGGCGGTATCGAGCATCACCGGGGCCAGCGGTCGCCACGGCTCGCGATGCTTGATCTTGTTGTTGATGCGATCTCGGGTTTCCCCGTGCCGGGGGTCGGCGAGGATGCTGCGCCGGCCGAGCCCGCGGGGACCTGCTTCCATGCGGCCCTGAAACCAGCCGGTCACCCGGCCGAGCGCGAGGTGTCCGGCGACGACGGCCGGCAGGTCGGCGCCGTGGTCGCGGAACGGCAGCCCGTACTCGGTGAGGACGGTGCGGATGACGGCATCGGGGAAGGCGGGGCCGAGCGCGGCCGTGGTCATCGCCGGGCTGGGCAGGGTGAGGTCGCCGCGGCGCAGCGCGACCTCCAGCGCGACGCCGATCGCACAGCCAGCGTCCCCGGCGGCGGGCTGCACGAACAGCTCCTGGACTCCGCGCAGCGCGGCTAGGCGGCCGTTGGCGGAGCAGTTCAGCCCGACCCCGCCCGCCACGCATAGCCGGGTCGAGCCGGTCGTGGCCAGGGCCTCGCGGGCCAGCTCCACCAGGCACTGCTCCAGCAGACGCTGGGCGGAGGCGGCGAGGTCGGCGTGCTCGGGCCGGAAGCCGGTGTCGGTAACGGCCTGCCCCCGGGCATGGTCGAAGTGGCGAGAACGCCGGTAGGACGGGATACCCAGTTCGGTGTACGCGATGCCGTAAGCGGCCTTCAGGCGCCGGTAGTAGCGCAGGTCGGTGTACTGGTCCTCGACCTGCTCGTCCGGCCGGATGCCGTACTGGGACAGGTCCAAGCGGTAGCCCCCCGATTCCGGGCGAAGGAACTCCAGCGGGTAGCGGTCGGAATCGCCGTACCCGGCTAGGCCCATGAGCTTGCCCGAGCTGGTCCAGTCGCCGAGGCCCAAGTGTTCGGCGACGGTCTCATAGAACCAGCCCAGCGACTGGGTGAACGGCCACTGCCGGATGGTTCTCAGCCCGCTGCTGGTGCCGTGAGCCAGCGTCGTGGAGATCCCGTCGCCGGAGCCGTCGACCACCAGCACCGCCGCGTCCTCGAAGCCGGAGGGGTGGAACGCGGACGCGGCGTGCGCGAGGTGGTGCTCGATCACGGTCACCCGGTGGGGCCGGTGGTGCCCGAAGTAGGCCGGGTCAAGGAGCTCGGTGATCAGTTCCGCATCGGTGCACTCCTCGCTCGGCTTGGGCCAGGTGGGGTTGAACGCGATGGCGATCTCGTCCACGTCGGCCAGGGCGATGCCAGCCTCGGACAGGCAGTACGCCGCGGCGACCGCGCACGAGCGGGAGTCCTTGTGGTGCTTGCGCCGGGAGAACCGCTCCTCCTCGGCGAACGCGACGATGTGGCCGTCGATGACCAGGCAGGCGGAGGCGTCGTGATAGTACGGGCCCCCCAGACCCAGCGCGATTCCCACCAGGTGCTCCTTTGTCTCGACGTCCATGTGGTGGTGCTCAGTAGCAGGCTGGTCAGGCGTTCAGGTGGTCGAGAGTCGCCTTGAGCACGGCGGCGGGGCCGATGGTGTCCATGCAGCCCCCAACACCCCCGCAGGCCACCTGATGGGCACACGGCGAGCACGGCAGCGACGAGCACAGCGCGGTGACGTTGCCGACGTGCTTGGGGATGACCTCGGCGCCGCTACTCGGCCCGAGCAGCAGAACAGTCGCCCGCCGGTGGGCGAGCGCGAGGTGGAAGCCGAAGCTGTCACCGGTGACAACCACATCACACAGGCCGGGCAGCGCCGCGGCCTCCTCGATCGTCAGTGGTGCGTACGCAACCTGTCGCTCGTCAGCGCCGCGCCTCCGCACGTGGCGTACGAGGTACTCGCACGCGGTCGCGTCCGTCGGACCGCCCAGGATCGCGAGCTGCGCTCCGTAGTCAATCAGGGCGTCCGCAAGCTCGGCCCAGTGCCGCTCGGGCCACAGCTTCGTGGTCAGCGACCCGCCGAGGTTCAGGCACACCCGCGGCCCCGCGCGCTCGCCCAGCAGGCGCGCCGCGCGCCGCTGCGCGGCCTGCGGCACCTGCAGGACGTACGGCTCGCCTTGGTACTCGTACCCGGCGACCGCGAAGTACAGCTCCGTCCATGTCTGGGTATTGGTGATGGTGCGGTGGTCGTTCCACGTGTTCTGCCGGAAGAACTGCATTGCGGCCTCGCCCAGGGGATACAGGCCATGGTGCGGGCCGCCGAACGCCAGACCGGCTTTGTGAGCAGCGGGTATCCGGTCGACGAGCGCCGCCGCCGAGGGCGTTCGCTCGAAGGAGTAAACGGCGTCGAAGCGGCGGGAGGGTAGCTGGGCTGCGGCCTCCCAGTCGTGCACGAGGACCTCGTCCACGTACGGGTTCATCCGCGGCACCGGCGCGCAGGCATCATCGACGAGCCAGGTGACGTGTGCACCGGGGTGATCGGCACGGATCCTCGCCGGGAGCGGGGAGGCGATGAGCATGTCGCCCAGCAGCCCGAGCATCACGATCAGCACCCGGTAATCAACCGGGTCGTGCAGCTCACAGCCCTGGCACGGCCGCCAGTGCTTGCACGGCATCCCACCGACGAAGTGGCGGCAGTCCGGCCGGATCTCAAACGAGCTGACGGTGTGGAGGGGGCCGAGGAAGGTGCCCCGGGCCGGGATCCGCTCCGGGATCACCGGACATCACCTCCCACCGCGGCCAGGGCACTGCGCAGCACCTGCTCCGCCAGCCCGGCCGGTCCATGCGCCTCGATCAGCGCGCGGGTCCGCTTGCCGATGGCCACTGGGTCCTGGCCATCACGCAACACGGCGGCGAACACCGCAGCGATCTCATCGACCTCCACGCTCCCCATTCCCGCCCAGGACATCTCCTGCACGCCCAGACGCAGGCCGGCCGGCGCGTCGATGTGGGGAATGGGGATCGCATTGACGACGATGCCGGCCTCGAACAGCAGTCGGGACGCCGTCTCGGCGTCCATCAGCGGCGCGATGTCGACCCAGAGCTGATGACAGGCTGTGAACCCGCGACCCTCGCCGCACACCCTGAACCCGCGCTCGGCCAGGGCCGCGCCCAGGCGACGGGCGTTGGCCACAACGCGCAGCGCGTACGCCGAACCGTGCTCGTCCATCTCCGCGACGGCCACCGCCAGGGCGGCGACGTCGGCGGGATGGTGATGAGAGACGAAGTACCCGGCGTGCTCGTCCAGACGGGCCGCGATACCGCGGTCGTTCGTGGCGAGCACGCCCTTGTGTGGGCCGGGGTAGGTCTTGTGGGTGGAGCCGCCGAGGCTGTCCGCACCCTCCGCGAGAGGGTCTTGGAACTGGCCGCCCGCGATCAGCCCGAGAGTATGGGAGGCGTCGTAGTGGATCACTGTCTCCTCGCCGACCACAGCCCGCAGTCCGCCCAGGTCGAGGGGGAACAGACACATGAATGCGTCCAGATACACCAGCACCGGCCGGGGCCCGTTACCGAGCCGGTCCGCGAGGGCATCGAGGTCGAGGGTGCAATCGGTTGGATCGACCGGCAGGTCCTTCATCCGCAGGCCCAGGCGGGTGCCGATGAAGCGGGTCGATCCATGTCCGCCGTCCCGCTCCGCTAGGTTGAACGCCGTCTCCCACGGACGGCCCAGTGCCGAGAGCGCCACCGTCAGCGCCGACACCCCCGACACTGGCTTCAGGTTCGTATGCCGTGCGCCTAGCTGCGCTCCCAGCCGCACGGCCGCGCCCTGCTCGATGGCGACCAGATCCTGCCGCCCTGGCCACGCCCAGTTCTCGCCCCCGCTGTCAGCGCTCGGGAAGGCGTAGCGGACGGCGGACTCCGTCAGGTGCGGGAGCCTGGCGACGAGGGACAGGCTGTTCTCGCTCGGCACCAGGTGCAGCTTCCCGCGGCTGGCGTCGTGGTGGGCGGCCACGGCGCGCAGGGCCGCAAGGGCGCCGGGCGGGGCGGTGCTCACGGTGCGGGCTCCTAGACGTCGAGGGCGAACGGAAGAGGATCTATGGGAGCTTTGGCCGGCCGGTAGCGCACCCGGGCCGGCGGGCCGTTCGGCAGGAGTGGCAGGCCCTGGTTCAGGACAGACACCAGCACGGCTAAGGCCATCAGTTCGGCGAGTGGTCGCCCGAGGCACGCGTGCACGCCACCGCCGAACGCCCACAACCGGGCCGGACTCGCCTGCCCAGACAGGAACCGGCTCGGTCGGAACACCTGCGGCTGCGGGAACACACCAGGATCGAAGTGCCCCGCCGACAGGGAGTACGCGACCCGCGCACCCGCCGGGACCCGGTGTCCGCCGAGGGTGACTGGGCAGACCGTCTCGCGGAAAGACAGCAGGTTCGGCGAGTGCAATCGCTGTGTCTCGGCGAGCACCGACCACAGGACGGGCAACGCCTCACGCCGCACCAGCAGCCCGGATTCCGCGACCGCGCCGCGCGCCTCCACCGCCGCGCGCGCGGCGTGCTCGGGATGCCGGGCGAGCTCGACCAGGCACCAGGTGATCAGGCTGGCCGTTGTCTCCCGCGCCGCGATCAGCAGCGCCAGGAGGTGATCGGCCAGCGACCCCGCACACGCCGGAGCCCCGTCGAACCTCGCCACCAGGCCCGCGAACGCAGCCGCCAGATCCTCGCGGCCCGCCGCGAGGGCCCGCCGCGCGAACAGGGTGCGCAGACGGCGCCGCGCCCTCAGCCCCGTCCAGTAGGGGGCCGTCAGGTACCGTCCCCGGTCGCCTGGCGCGGCAGTGGCCGCCACGAACCTGTCGAAGGCAGCCGCGAAGAACTCCGCGTCCGCCTCCCCGGAGCGGATGCCCAGGAGGACACGGGCGCTCATCTCGAGCGTGACCTGTCGTGTTGCCGCATACAGGTCCCGGGCTGGGCCGGCCGCCCACCGGGCCGCCGCCGGGCCAGCGACCTCCAGGAGCGGCTCCGCGTACCTGGGAAGGGCTCGATTCGACAGCGGCGGCCGCAGATGACGCCGTGCCGCCCTGTGCGCGCTACCGGCGAGGTTGAACAGCGCCATGCCGAACAGGTCGTGCACCAACGGGGTGTTGAGAACCTCCAGACGACCGCGCTCGGCAGCGAACAACTCACCCAGCCCGTTACAGGTCCCCACCAGCACCGTGTCCACGCCGTCGATCGTCATCCGGAACACCGGGCCGAGCCGCCGGTGCCCCTCCGCCAGGACGCCCAACGGGTCCTGGTCGAACCCCGCCGCCGGACACCGTGGGGGTAACCCGGCCCCCGTGCCCAGCGTTGTCTGCTCAGACACCCGCCCGCTCCAGCGTCGCCATGTGCCGCGCCGCGCGCGCGGTGATCACCTCGCGGTCCAGCGCCACCACCTCCAGCGGCCGCTGGCAGGCGCAGTCCTCGGGCAGGTCGCCCGGGTCGCCGGTCTCCCCATAGCGCATCAGGGCGTCCACTACCCGGTCCGCGCACGACTCGCAGGAATCGGGAAACACCGACTCGAAGTCCGTCCCCCGCAGATTCACGCACGCCACCCGCACCGCGAGCCGCTCATGGACCCGACGGATCGCCTCCACCACCGTCCACAGGTTCGGCGGCGTGTAGAGGCCGGCCTGCCACAGCTCCCACGCCACCGTGTTCCGTGACACCCTCGTCGGGCACAGCGTCACCCCGGTCACGCCCAGACCGGTGAGGTAGTCGACCGACTCCACAACATCGATCACCGCCTCGCCGTCAGTCAGGAACGGCGGCTTCACCATCAGATAGACCTTCGGATCGATGCCCAGCCCGGCCATCACCGTCAGCGCCCGCTCGAACGACGTCCGGGAGATCCGCGTGTTCACCAGCGTCTCGCGCACCAGATCGTCCGCGGACTGCAGCCCGATCCCGATCTCCAGCCGCACGCCTCCGAGCGCCTCCACGAACGGCGCCAGCACCACCTCGGCAACGAACTGTGGCAGCGATTCCACCACCAGGCGGCGCACCCCCGCCGCCGCCACGAGCCGGGCGATCTTCACCTGGACGTCCCGGGGAATCTCTCTCGGCGCGAAGAAGCTGCCGTCGTTGTAGAGGGAAAGCACCTCGTACGCTGGCTCACCCTCGGTACGCACGAGCGTGCCCCGCACCTGCTCCAGCAGGCTCGCCCGCGAAGCCCCGCCCGCGATTCCGTAGTTGTTCTCGTTGGTGAACGGGCACATTGTGCACGTCGGCACCGAGCAGCCACCGGACATGATGATCACCTTCTTGCGGCCCACCAGCCGCCCGTCCGGCAGGCGGATCGAGTCGTAGTCCACGAACCGCGGCTCGGCCGGTTTCTCCTCTGGACACGACCTGCGCAGGCGCAGCGACAGGTCCCCGATGGAGCGCCGCAGCCCCTGAACCGGCATGAGAGGTATCTCCGTATGCTGGCTCATTAATGTTCCCCATTTCTCCAGGAGGAACAGGACCAGGCCAGTCCCGTGGTAGCGCGTCTGGCCGGTCGCCTGGTCGACCCGGCCACCAACGCCGACCACAGCACGCACCGCGCAATCGGGCTGACCAGCACCGGCGCCGTAAGCACATGGGGCTCCCGCGTGACGCTGGTGATCGCGGTGCCCAGCGCGGTGGGAACAGTTGACCGGAGCGGGTCGTGCGGTCGGCGGGAAGGCACGTTCGGTGCCGGCGTCCGCGCGGTGGCGTAGCGGGTGGTCCCCGTAATCGGATACCGGTCAGATACCCGCTGCTGTTGTGGGGGCCAACTGGTGCTCGTCCCGGGGCTACGTCGGCGTTCTGACCACCCGCGCCGAAGAGAGATCCCTCCGGTCGTCAGCCTCAGTCCGGCGAGCATCACTAGCTCAGCGCTCCTTCGCTCGCCACACCAGGTGCAACCACCGCTAGCACTTCCCGTCGAGTCACGTACCGGACCCGGAATTACCAGGACCCAGACACTCGGGCGACTACATTCTGGTTACGGTAACCTACACACATCAGGTGTCAAGTGTTGCGAGCAGCTTTGGTAGCGGTTACCGTGCACGTGCACAGGTCGCCCCGGTCGAAAGGAACGGCATGGCGCCCTCGTCTCCCACGGCCGCGGGGTGGGAGCTCGCGCTCCGGCTACGGCAACGCCGTGAGGAACTGGGCATGGAGACCCAGACGATCACCACGACCCTCGGGTTCTCCCGCAACTACTGGTCCGCGGTTGAGAACGAACGCAAGATCCTCTCCGAGGACAAGCTCCGCAGCGTGCTCCACGCCTTCGAGTTCGACGAGGACGAACAGCGGGAACTCCTTGCGCTACGCGACACCGCCAAGCAACGAGGCTGGTGGGCTCCCTACTCCGCGCTCTTCAGCGAGGACACGCTGCGTCTCTACGGCCTCGAACACGGCGCGCAGGGCATCCGAACCTACGAGAACCTGCTCATCCCCGGGCTGCTGCAGACCGAGCAGTACGCGCGGGCGCTGATGACCTCAGAAATCACCACTATCCGCCAAGTCGAGGTCGACCAGCGCGTGGAGGTCCGACTGCGTCGACAACAGCGGCTCACTGGAGACGATCCGCTGCACCTGACCGCCATCATCAGCCAGGCCGCGCTGCTGCAGCAGACCGGCGGCCCGCGTGTCCTACGCGACCAGTTGATCCACCTCACCCAGGTGATCGAGCAGCGCCCCGAGGTCGTCCAAGTCCGCGTGATCCCCTTCACCGCCACCGGATGCGGCGCGTTCGGAGCCTCCACCTTCCACTTGATCGACTTCGCCAGTCCCCGGCTGCCCACCCTGGCCTGGCAAGAAACAGTCACCGCCGGCGGGATTATCGACGACGACAGCCACATGCGAGATTTCAACCTCACCTACATCGAAGCCCTCGGACGCACCCTCAGCGATCAGGCGTCACTGGACCTGATCAACCAGTACGCAAAGGAGTCAACATGATCAATCCAAACCAGCCGATAACCTCCGCGCGGAAACGGAACGGCTGGTTCACATCATCGTTCTCCTCCAACGCCAATCAGTGCGTCGAGGTACGGTTCGATGGCGAGCGCGTATCGATCCGAGACAGCAAGTACCGGCGCAATCCAGCTAACCGCCTCGCGCGGGACCCAATCATCACCGTCACGGCCGCTCAGTGGACCCTGTTGCTGCACCATCTGACCATCTGACCCGATTCTACGAGAAAGGCCGTTGCTCCGGCGGGGTAGCGCCCGTTGTGTTTGGGTTAGGGGACGATTATCAGCTGGCGTTCGTGTCCATCGGCACCGCTGGGGGAGTCTGGGGGAGGAGGTACGGTTCGCCGGTGGTTTTCCATCGCACGTGGGATCTCGTGGTCGCGAAGCAGACCTATCCGGGCTTCACGGTGACCTATGGCCTCGGGCATGGCGGATACAGCGGTCGGGATCGCGACGAGGAGTTGCCGGTGGTCAAGCCCGACTGTTCGGAGTGGTCGGTCGAACTGGCCGGGGTGCTGTGGCTGCTCGACCAGGTAGACCAGGGAAACCTCCCGGTGGACCGGGTTCGCCAGGAACTGCTCACGATGACCGACTGGGAAAGCGGATGCTGCGCGCGGTGCGACGAGATCCTCGCGGAGTGGCCAACGATCCTGGCCGAGCAGCGGGCACGGCGGGCAGCGTGGGAACGCTGGTACGCCTCGATCACTCCCGACTCCCACCCCTACACCCTCAACTCAAACAAGACGAAGATCCATCGCTGGGACTGCGCACGCATGGCGATGGCGCCGCCTGCGGTGATCGAGGACCGCCACCGCTACGCCACCCGAGGGCACCGGCTACCGGACGTCGAGGAATGCGAGAACGAGTATCGCAGGATCACCGCCGAGCAGGCCGGCTGTGGGCGGGCACGCGCGCCAGACCGGGACGCTGCCGCGTGTGCGTGCCGATCCTGCCGGGCGCCACGATGTCCGAAGTCTCGGACGTAGCCTCCATGTAGTAACGGGGCTTCGCCCCAGCCCGACAAAGCATGTCATGGTCGGCTTCCGCTTCCAGGGCCGGCTCACACAGGAACCTGCGGTCAGAGCAACCGAGCGCCGCCACTCGCTACGCCTAGATATGTTGACCTCGACGCGAAGTGTGTATGTGCAGGTCAGATGCGCTGTCGTCGCGCTGTGGAGCGAGCACCCTCCACGCTACGCCCATCAGATCCGACCCACGAGCACCCAAACCTGACTCGATCTTACCGACTTTGCCGGTCCTGGCCAGCTAGTGCCCTGTGGTCGATCCGACATCGCACTGTTGATGATCATCCGATGGGGATGAGGAGGGCGGTGAAGGCTCCCGTGATCAGGGCAGGGCCGAAGGGGATCAGGGTGTGCCGGGATGCCCGGCGCAGGGCGATCATCGTGGCGCCGGTGAGGGCGGCGTAGAGCAGGCCGAGCAGGGTTCCCCCGATCAGCGCGGTCCAGCTCTGCCAGCCGAGAGCGAGTCCGAGCAGACCGGCGAGTCGGATGTCGGCCGCGCCCAGCGATCCCCGGGCCGCGAGGGCGATGCCCAGGTAGAAGACGAACAGGATGGCCATGCCAGCGAGCGCGCGGAGCATCGCGGCACCGTTGTGCTCCACGGCCGCCGCGAGTGCGAGCGGCACCGCGAGGGTGGGGTAGGCGGGCAGCAGCAGCCTGGCGGGCATGCGTTGCTCGAGGAGATCGATCGCGGCCAGCGGCACGCACACCGCCGCCAGGCCACTGTAGGCGAGGAGTTCCGGGTGGACACCGACACGCCAGGCCAGCAGCCCGAAGAGGACCGCCGTGGCGGCCGCGACCGTCACGGCCGCGATCAGCGGATGAGCCTGCCGCGGGAGGGCCAGGAGTCCTCGGGATGGCCGGCGCAGCGTGGCGCCGACGATGGCACCGAGCAACGCCCAGAGGGGCACCGCCCACCATGGGCTCACGATCCCCCTCCCAGCGCGAGCGCGACCGGGCCGCGTCGATGGGTGTCGGTGACATCGGGTACGCGAGATCTAGCTAGTGTACGGGGATGGTGTCGAGGGGGCGGCTGGAATGCCACGCTGGCCGGGCGGCTTCTGGTGGGTCGTCGGCGCCCGCACGGCGGTCGCGAGCACGCGTCACGGGGTGGTCGACTCCGGCTCCAGCCCTGGCGGGGCGATGGCGGGATGGGCGCAGAACTCGGTGAGCTCATCGCTCAGGGCGGTCAGGGCGCTGGAGGTGAGGTCGGTGCGCTGGGTCAGCAGGGTGAGCAGGGACCGGGCGCGGCCGATCACTGGCACGGTGCGGTACTCGGCCTGGGTGGAGCGCAACACGGGGGCGATGTGCTCGCTGACCGCATCCAAGTCACCTCGGGCCAGGTGAGCTCTGGCTAGGTTGAACCGGGTCGCAGCGACGTATTGTGCTTTGGGCTGGGACTCTGCGGTGAACTCGTCCACGGCGGTGCGCGCCCAGTTCACCGCAGCATCCAGATGCTCGGTACCGCCAAGGACGTAGTGCGCCTCGCTGGCGAGGAGGGCGGCCGTCCCGGCATCGAAGCCGAGCACACCCGGCTCGTCGAGGGTGCGCTCAGTGGGAGCGGTCGCGGCGAGCGCCAGAGCCCGTCGGACCTCGTTGGGTTGACGGCGCACGGCGTTGATCCGGGCCTGCTGACTGGCCAACCGCAGCAAGACGGTACCGCTGGTGGCATCAGCCAGGGCGGACTCAACGAGCGCGGCGGCCTCGTCGTAGCGCCCGGCCCAGTAGGCAACATTGGACTGCCAATGGCGGACGAAGACCCGCACCGGGGTGTAACCAGACATCTCGGCGCAGTGCAGCGCGGTCCGAGCGTGGGTGCTGGCGGCGTGCGGGTACCCCAGATCGAAGGTCACGACGAACAGCAGACCGCAGATCTGCCCGGCGATCTTGTACAGACCGGTGGTGTGGCGAGGCTGCTGGCGTCCCGCGATCAAGCGGAACACGTCATCCCGGGCACCGAGAAGGCGCGCGAACGTGGTTGCGGGTGGGTCGATCTGCTCGCGCCAGGCGAGTTCGGCGACGTCGGCGGTCATTTGCTCGAGCACGTCGTCATCGACGTTGGTGGTGGCGCTCCAGCGATGGAACTGGGCGGATTCCTCGGCCGCCACGAGAACCTCCTCCCGGATCGGCAGGCCCCGCGCGTCGCGGCGCACGACGCGTCGGCTCACCCAGACGACACCAGTGTCACCGCCGCCGCGCGCCACCGCACGGCCGGGGTCAGCATGCTCACCCACCGTGACACGGACAGCGGGGCTCAGCGCCCCCGTGATCGCGGGGAGGTGGCCCGTGGTGAGCAGGCAGCGGTCCGCGGGGGTGAGGTGCTCCAGGTCGTCGGCGTCAACGAGCTGAACCGGGGTGCACCCGTGCCCGAAGGTGGCGGCGAGCTGGACCAGGTAACGCGGGCTCGGCGGGCAGCCACCGTGCGGCCAGGCCTCGAACTCACTGACCCGGTTGTCCGAGAGCCTCGCCCCCGGATGCGCGGTGTTGTATAGCTGCGCCACCTTCCACTGCGGCCACCCCAACGCATGCCGCCACGCCACCCTCGGCCGCAAATTGAACCGCCGACCCAGCTCAACGGCGATCTGCCCGACCGAGCACCCCCACTTCCGCATCCGATCCCGAACCTGATCACGCTCGGCCTTCGCCGACGCCCCCGCCCTGCGCGGCATCGCCACCCCCCAGCAGTCATGTGCAAACCGAACCCGCCGCGCAACGGTAGCTCCCGCTGGCTCGACGCGGGAGCCCAGATGAGCTGATCGAGCGGTAACTCTCTCCCGTCAGCCGCTTGTTTGTTCAGGTCAGCGCCATCGCGGTGGACGGGCAAATATTCCCGGGCACACCCGGCCCCACCACCGGTGATCAACACCATCCTGGTGGGGCCACGAACCGCCACGGCACCCAACCAGCCACGAAGAGGTGACCTGACATGGCGATCGCAGCGGTCACCCGACCGGCTCAGATTGGACGGGAGGCAACGGTGAGCACCCCACCCGCAACACCGGCCACCGTGACGAAGGACCGCCAAACGCAGGCCCTCGTGTACTACCGGGTAGCCGCCCTCGGGGGGAATCGGGGGGACGTCGCGTATGCGGGATATCCGGTGTCGCTGAGCGGTCATGGTCGTCCATCGTGATCGACATACCCGAGACGCGGCGCGAGCGTGACCGGATTCAGGTCCACGGTGTCGCATGAGGGACACGAGCGGCGGTGCGGCGAGGGCGAACCCGACAAGCGCGGGCGTGGTGTGGAGGGATGTGCGGGACGCTGCGGTGAGCGCGGTCCGCCGAGGCTGGCCGGTGGTGCCCGGCACCTGCCGCCCCGACGAGATGGGCTTCCCTGAGTTGTGCCCGCTCGAGGACACCTGGGAGCTCGCCCCGGTCACCGACCCCAAGCAGGCCGAGGAGACCTGGACGCGGCTGCGGCAGGTCGGGGTGCTGCTGGTCTGCGGACGCGGCATCGACGCCCTGGAGGTGCCCTTTCGGTTGCACGAGCTGCTACCGGCCCTGGGAAAGCGGAACCTGACGGTGCCGGTGGTCACGGCGTTGGCTCCCTCCCGGTGGCTGCTCCTCGTGGCCACCGGTTCGGGGACGGTGCGGCCTGATCTGGCCGCCGCGTCGGTATGCCTGCGCGGGATCGGGGAGTGGGCGGCGTTGCCGCCGACGATCATAGGCGGGTACCCGCCCGTCCAGTGGACGGCCGCACCCCCCGATGACCGCACTGTCCGCCTGCCGGGCGCGGATGAGGTGCAGCAGACGCTTGCCGAGGCACTCAACTCAGGGCGGCCCGATGATGGCCGAGGCTAACCGGCAGTGGGGCCGGCACAGCCGGGTGCGAGGAGACTGGTGGAGGGAGCTGCTGTGGCCAGGCATGGTCGTGGCGGTGATCGTGTGGCAGACGCTGCGCCAGGGGCAACGCGAGCGTACCTCCGTCCCCGCGGCCGAGCCTTCGGTTGGTTGCGCGTCCGCCCGGTGCAGGCCCGCACTGCTCGCAATGGTGGATCGCGCGCCCCGGGAATCCGGGCATGACTCGCCTCAGGCAGACGTGCCTGGTGTCCAGCTCCCCCTGAACAGCGGTGAGCCGATCCCTGGTCTGAGCCCGGAGCTGCTGGCGTCGTGGGCGCTGCGGCGGGCTCACCGGGGTGGGGTAGCGAAATCGGGCGATCATTACTTCGATCGCGGCCGTCTGATGCTGAGCCATCTGACCGGGGCGTTGGATGCGCTTGTCGAAGGCGGGGTGCTGGCACTGGCCGAGGAGGACACGTGGGGCCTACGACGGGTCAGCCTCACCGCCGCCGGACACGACCGGTACCCGCAGCTATGATGACCACCCCGCCGGGTAGCCCCGCCGGTGCCCGATCCCCAGTTCCGGGGCCGCAATTCCGAAGCCGAGCAGGGAACGAATGTGGGAGGTCAGTCCCGTGGAGCAGGTGGTTTCCGGTCTCCTGCCTGATGATCGGGCGGTCGGGGACTTGACCGGCCGCTGGTGGTGGGGCACCGCGGCCTCGGCGGTACAGACCGAAGGGGCATCGCCAGCAGATGACTGGTACCGCTGGGAACGCGCGGGCAACGCCCCGCCCTCGGGTGAGGGCAACGGTTTCGCGCACCGCTTTCACGAGGATTTCGCGCTGCTGCGGGAGATCGGGATGACTGATCACCGCCTGTCGATCAACTGGGCACGGGTGGAACCGGAGCGGGGACGGGTTGACCAGGAGACGATCGGTTACTACCGCTCGGTGCTGACTGCGGTCGTGGCCAGCGGATGATCACGGCGCGGTGCGGCCAGGGATGCGTGAGTCAGCCGAGACAGCGGGGTGCCCACGAGGGCACCGAGCACACCCCAGAGAGGTGCCATCCACCACGGGTTCACGGCCATACCCCAAGCGCGAGCACGACCATCTCTCCGCGAGAACTCCTTGGCGTGTCCGTCATCATGGCTTCTCCGCCCGTTGTGATCGCCAGTCCGTAGCGGGTCAGGTGCTACGGCGCGGCGCCCGTGCGCACCAGGAGGTCGGTGGAGGGAAACGGGAGAGACCTCCCGATCTCTCTGGTAGGCCCTTGGTCACTGTACGCAGCTTGTGGTGATCGGGAAGGCTATGGCGCGACGGGCGGTGGGCGCGGGATTGACTCCCATCCGCGGTGCCGACACAGGGGACTGCACGGGATGGGCAACAGCGCTATGCCGATACCGGATCTCGCGGTCGGTCAGGCCGCTGACCCGCGCTGACCCGGCGAGCGCGGCGTCGGCATGTCGGGTCAGCGCACCTTGGACACCGCCGATGTCGTAGGCCTCAATCGGCACCACGGCCAGCGCGGGCGGATCGCGGAGGTCATCGGGGAACTCCGACCGCATCGCCGTGACCAGCCGCGCTGGGCCGGTGACCGCGTCGCGCGGCGGCTCAGCGAATCGCCGCCGGGCGTCGGAGGTCGTCCGGGTAAACAGCTCTTCGGCCTGGTCGATCACGTACCAGTAGCCGCTGGTGCGTGATCGGGCGGCAAGCTTCCAATCCAAGCCAAGCAGATACGAGACATTGGCGCTCGCTTCCCGCAGGGGATTGCTGTGGTGACGCCTTGACGTGCT
The DNA here is from genome assembly GCA_050699655.1 of Pseudonocardiaceae bacterium. GTDB lineage: Bacteria > Actinomycetota > Actinomycetes > Mycobacteriales > Pseudonocardiaceae. The sequence continues at coordinate 902 of JBOHFJ010000064.1, read as the reverse complement.
CGTTGAATGCGCGCGTCGCTTCTCGCTACTGGTTCTGGAGGTGTTGAGCGTTCAACCAGCAAAACAGCGGAATCCGATCCCAGCGGCCCGCGCGGCTCGCCGCCGTGTCCGCCGGGCGAGGCTCGGCCAGGTGTGTGACCGCCAGACCCGCCTCGCGTAGCGCAGCGATGTAGTCCCCCAACGGGTAGGACCAGCTCGCGAAGTCCATGCTCAACCCGTTCCGGTCCTCCGTCATGGGTACACGACGCCGCTCGTAATAGCTGCCTTGGACCACGAACCCAGCGTCGGGGGTCGAATCAATAAAGTCGCCTCGGTCAGTAAACGGATGCACCACCGAGACGGTCAACACCCCGCCGGGGCATAACACGCGGGCGGCCTCGGTTATCACCGTCAGCATGTCATCGACATCCATCAACATATTATAGGCCACGACTCGATCAAAACTATTATCAATAAACGGCAACTGGCTAGCGTCCGCGCGCACATAATGTATCGTCGACGCCACTGCCCGAGCCGCTCGCACTAAAATTTCAGACCGGTCAACTGCCGTCACCGTATGCCCTAGCCTCGCCAGCTCGCGCGCAATACGCCCCTCTCCGCACCCTATCTCCAAGGTCGCCACGCCCGGAAGCGCAACAAACCGACGAAACTCCTCTCGATACGACCAAAAAGCGTCATGACCAGGAAACCGTGCCCACCTAATCCACTGCTCAGCCACCCGCTCCCAATGTCGTCTCAACTCACCGCTCACCGTGTCCCGCTCGACCATCATCAACCCTCCTAAACCGCGGTTTACGACCGTATCAATCCCGGTGTCTCCGTCGCCAAGGCCGGACTGTCGCAGCGATTACCAGCCCCTACACTGAGAGCTGTCGAGTCCCCTAAGTGATTAGGATTTGAGG
>JBOHFJ010000063.1:0-17194 GCA_050699655.1 Pseudonocardiaceae bacterium | reverse complement strand
CCATGTCGGGGCCGGGGTCATCGGGCGGGGGCTAGGAGCTGGGGGCGAGCCTCCGGGGCGGCGCCGCGGCGGGCGGCGGCGCCGCGGTCGTCGGGCTCACGCTGAGAGTCCCGCTCCGCGGCCACCCGAGCGCGGTAAATCCGCACCTCCCGGTGCCGCTCCGCCGCGCTCCAGCCCAGCACCTCGCCCATCAGCTCAGCGACGTCCTCGGCACATGCCTCGCCCCGGTGCGGGTACTCGATCGAGATCCGGGTGCGCCGGGTCAGCACGTCCTCCAGGTGCAGGGCGCCCTCGTGGCTGGCGGCGTGCACCACCTCGACCCGCAGGTAGTCCGGCGACGCGCGCAGTGGCGCGAGCAGCTCACGACGGTCGGCGGCCAGCGCCAGCAGCTGGTGCACCGCCGAGCCGTAGCGGTCCAGCAGGTGCCGCAGCCGGGAGGGGTGCAGCCCGTGCCGGGCGGCCAGCGCGTCGGTTTGGTTGACCAACGCGTGGTAGCCATCCGCGCCGAGCAGCGGCACCTGGTCGGTGATCGAGGGAGCGACCCGGCCAGGCAGATCGGGCACCGCCGCGTCCACCGCATCAGCGGCCATCACCCGGTAGGTGGTGTACTTGCCGCCCGCGATGGCGACCAGCCCGGGTGCCACCCGGGCGACCGCGTGCTCCCGCGACAGCGTCGAGCTCTGCTCGCTCTCCCCCGCCAGCAGCGGTCGCAAGCCGGCGTAGACACCCTCGATGTCGCACTCGCTCAACGGGGTGGCCAACACGGTGTTGACCGTGTCCAGCAGGTAGTCGATGTCCGCGCGCGTGGCCGCGGGGTGCGCGAGGTCGAGGTTCCAGCCGGTGTCGGTGGTGCCGACAATCCAGTGGTTACGCCAGGGGATGACGAACAGCACCGACGTCGCGGTGCGCAGGATCAGCCCGCTGTCGGACACGATGCGGTCCCTCGGGACCACGATGTGCACGCCCTTGGAGGGTTGTACCCGGAACCGCCCCCGCTCGCCGGACAGGCGCTGGAGCTCATCGGTCCACACTCCGGTGCAGTTGAGCACCGCGTGCGCCCGCACATCGGTCTCCTCGCCGGTCTCGCAGTCCCGCACCCGGACGCCGCGGATCCGGTCCGCTTCCCGCAGGAAGCCGATGACCTGCGTGGAGCTCCGCACCGCGGCGCCGTACACGGCGGCGGTGCGGGCCACAGTCAGGGTGTGCCGGGCGTCGTCGGTGATCGCGTCGTAGTAGCGCACCCCACCGACGAGCGTGTCGCGGCGCAACGCCGGCGCCAAGCGCAGCGTCCCCGCCCGGGTGAGGTGGCGCTGGCCCGGTACTGATCGCGCCCCGCCCAGCGTCTGGTAGAGCGCCAGCCCAGCGGCGACGTAAGGCCGTTCCCAGAGCCGGTGGGCCAGCGGGTACAGGAAGCTCACCGGTTTGACTAGGTGCGGCGCCAGACGGGTGAGCATCAGCTCCCGCTCCCGCAGGGCCTCCCGGACCAGCCCGAACTCCCGCTGCTCCAGGTAGCGCAGCCCGCCGTGGAACAGCTTGGAAGACCGACTGGACGTGCCCGAGGCGAGGTCCCGGGCCTCCACCAGCGCCACCGTGAGACCCCGGGTGGCGGCATCCAACGCGGCACCACAACCAACCACACCGCCACCGATGACCACGACGTCGAATCGCTCCTCGGCCAGTCGCCGCCAGTCCGCCACGCGCCGCACCGGACTGAGCTGCCCCGGACCGAGTTGGCCCAGTGCCGATTCACCGAAGAGCTGCTGGTGCTCGCGCTGCGTCTGCCGCACTGGTCCGTCCCACCCCCCGCGTCCTTCGCTGTTCGCCTGCTGCACGCTACCGCGTGGTGGCCTCCCCATGGTCGGCGTTAAAACCGCCACCTAACGAATCAACATGACTGTTCTTGTCAGCCGGCCCTAGCCGATGCGGCTGGCAAACGACGAACACGGTACACCAGGTGACGCAGGGCAGATCGAAAATGCTTCGGCCGGCAAGATCCGAGTGGGTGGCCACAACCCGCCGTACCTCCCGCTCGATCTCGGCCTGTCGCTGCACCGATGCGGTCAGATAGTAGGAGGTGATTTCACGAGATCCACAAGAGTGTCAGCTAAATGAACAGATTATACATGGGGTGCCACTCACCTCGGAGCGCGGCAAGTACCACCTCCGCGATCATAGGCGCTTGCGCGAACCCCCCAGTATTGTGTCCACCGGTTACGATCAGCACGCCGGAGTCTTTCCACCCGCAACCCGAGCCAAAGATCAATACCGGGTTGCCTTCCCGGTCATTCGCCACGGTCACATTGACGCCTTCGGCTCGGTGGCCCCTGCGGGAGATTTTGAAGGAGTGTTCGAGCCTTGGTTCCAGATTCGGCGTGGTCAGCCAGATCCCGAGCACACCGTGAATAAGACCGTGCGATGCGGCGCCCCGCAACAGTTCGTGGTCGCGCACCTGCCTTCTCAAGTAAATCGAGCAGACGGTTCACGAAACTGTGCACCTCGATGGTGAAACCCACCACCTCGATGCCATCCGCGATCATTTAATTCGCACAGGCATCACGGAGCGCGGAATGATACTCCCGACTTCCTCAGGTGTCAGCACCCACTGGTCGCTCCGACACTATCTTGCCGTACAATTTGGGCACGAAAATGCTCGGCGTCAGACCAAAGGCGTCCGGTCATACCGAAAGCAATAAGATACCCGTCACCGACTCCATCGACCGAGATTGCCCCTGTAGATGACACCGAGTCGCTCCAACGCGAGGAGAACATGTCGCGCACACTGTCGTCAACTAGGTGATCAACAAGAATCCGCACACGTCTCACCTTTTTCCTACTCACAGAATTATCCTTCAAAGCAAAGACACCTTATTCTCCAGTTCCCACGTCTTCTCGCGGATCACGGAGGGTCCCGCATGTAGACACGATGCGCGATGACATAGGCTCTCCAGTGTCATGTCAGGTGGTTGCGACAGGTACTCCGAAGACATCTGGGCAGCCCATCACGTCACCTACCATCGTGCCCCTTGGAGCAACTTGTGTACACGCCCGTCGCGCCCTCCGTTCTCCGACTCCCGGACGGCCGGGATCTTCGCTGGGAAGGCTTCTTCGTTGGGAAGGCTTCTTCGTTGGCCATCGCGTACTCGACGACGACGAGGTCGCCGCGTACGCGCATCGCCTGCTCCACACTACCCCGTCAGATGTGACAGCGCTCGCGGCTCAGGAACTATCGTACTATCGCTCCTCGGGCAAGACGACGACCCGCCCGTCATTGCTGCTGCACTCCGCGATCCGAACTACCAAATGCTTCGAAGCGGACGTAGAGGATCTGGCTGCCGGCCGTAGCCCCTATGATATGGCCACCTATATGGAGACCCGCTCGGTCTACCTCGGAACGGCGACAGACCTCACTATCGGACGCACGCAACCGTGGTCGGAGGCAGCCCGGCTGCGCGGAGTTCCCGCTGTAGAATGTCGGCAAGCTGGAGTACTACTATCTGAGCCAAGCCCTGCTGGAAGCGGCCGATGAACACGCCAGTGGAGTCACCACTCCGCTGACCGAAGTGGTGGCATGGGTACGCGTGCACCCTGATGCCGTCATTCGGCCTTACACGCTGGACATGGAGACACAGATTTTCTTGCTCTGGTTGCGGCGGGAAGCCAGCCTGCGGCAGCTGTGGATCGACGCCAACAAGCCCGTAGTAGCCGCCCGCTGGAACCACAAGAGTCACATCCACCCCACAGTGACCCGCGCCCGCGAAATCAGAGCTGACGGTCTGTCGGCCGACGCGCCGCTGATTTCTGAGCAGCACGAAAGCGAAACTTTTTCCCGACTCAGGCTCGAGATGCCAGTCTTGCCGGGCTACACGATTCCACGAATTGGCGTCAGTCAGACACAGTTCGTGGCCGAGGTGCTGGCGGCAGCGAGCCTGCTGCGTCAACGTTATGACATCCTCGCAGGTGCGCTGAAGCCGAGCGAGGCCGGGAACGGCGCTCGTATCATAGGGAATATTGAACTCGACGCCAAAGATAAGTTGACGGTCTTGGCCAGGGAAGCCTACGTGCACGGCGACGACTACCTGCTCGAGGCATGGACGAAATTTTTGCAGTTCACTGTCGGCGAATTCCGGCAGCCGGTAGCGCCCTCCGGACATTTCCACTCCGGCTGGGTGACCGAGGGTCTTACTCTACAGACCCTCAACCAATACTCCTGGAACGGCAACGCCTTTGTCGACGACGCAGCCTGGCGTAAACTCGACCTGCCCATGGCCATCTATCGGACGATCCGCCAGACGATGGAGTCGATCCGTGAGGCGTTCGCCAGCCCACACAGCGTCAAGGATGGATCCTACGAAGGACTAGTCACCGGTGGGATCGACTTCGCCGTTGGCCGGGTTGGCGGTCGCTTCGGTGACCGGACACTGGTGGGCGCGATAGACTTTAACCTGTCCTCACACGGCGCTGAGTACCTGCGGGCCTTTCGGGACGAGGTCCGTGCCGCGGATTCACCCGAACAGTACGCGGCGACTCGCGTCTTCCGACCCACTGCGTCAGCCACCCTGGAACAGGCGGAGACAGCAATTCAAGCGCAGATGACCCCGGCCGGGCTGGCCACGATTGTCGCGTGCGTGCCGGGGTGCTGGGGAATGGTGGCCGTCACCGGAGCGGACCTGCCGGAGGCGCTGAAGAGCGCCCGGTACATGGTGGGTGTCTTGGCCGACCAGGGCTTGGCTACAAGTGAAGAATGAACAAGCCGGCGCCGCGGCCGCGATGCGGCGGGCCTAGCGCCAGGCTGGCGGAACGCTCGCCGCAGGCCTGGTCGGCACGCTGGCGCTGATCCGCATCGTCCTGGCGGTCGTGCCCAGCAACGGCAACGCCACCATCTCGGTGGGTCTGCGCGTCGGGTTCGCCGTTGTCGGCGTCGCCATGATTGCCTTCAGCACGGCTAGTGAGGTACGGGAAATGCGCGCGCAAGCGGCGTCCCCTCAGCCGCCGCCAATCAACCCGGAGAAACGCTGATGGCCGACCTCAAGGTGGACGGCGCCGGACTCCAGAACCTGGTCAGCAGGCTGCGCTCGTTCGCCGGCAACATGCACGAGGCCACCTCGTCTCTTGGGTCCGCGCAGGCCAGCGGTCTCGGGCACCGCAAGCGCGATGCCCAGCTCGCCGACGAGATGCGCAAGCGATGACGAAGTCGTGACCGGCCACTATCCGACCCTCGGTTTCGATCCGGCGCCCGGCGACGTGGACGTGGTGGAAAACTTGCGCGGAACCGTCTCTCGAGTCGCCGGCCAGCTGAACTCCGCCGCTGGTGGTTTGCGCCAGCTCGGCCACAGCGATGGCGTGTGGCAGGGCCAGGCCGCGCAGGCGTTCGCCCGGCGCGTGGGTGAGCTGCCCCAGCACCTGGCCGACGGGGAGAACTCGATGAACGCCGCATGCCGGGCCTTGAGTACCTGGTCAGCGGAGCCGGTCGACTTCCAGCGCCGCGCGGCGGCCTACGAGCGGCAGGCGGCCGACGCCGCCGACGTCCGTGTCCTCGGCGCGCACGACGACGGAGGCGATCGCGCGGCCCGGCGCGAACGCCGCGCCGGCTGAGATTGATGAGGCCAGGCACCAAGCCACGCGGGCGAACGGCAAGCTCGACGCCGTGTGCATGTTCATCCCGCCGCTCGGTGCACGCCGCGGGGGTAGGGCGGTGCGGTGCCGCTCTCCGGCCAGGATCAACCGGTGCTCGGGCGCGTCGGGGTGGATCAGCAACACGGGTGGGGGGCAGCCCCATTGACTGAGGATCGTGGTGGCGCGCAAGGCCAGTGGCCCGGGGATAGTCACCGCGACGGTGTCGGGCTCGAGGTCCAGCCACACCTGGTGACCGCACGGAGTCACCGGCCAACCCCACCCGCGGTGGCAACCCGCCGCCGCCAGCGGACCAGTCCCGCGGTTGATCCACTCGACCCGCAGGGCTGCTGATAGTCGTGCCGCACCGGTCCATCCCACCCCTACGTCGGGCACCGTTCGCCTGCTGCACGCTACCGCGTGGGTGACCTCTCCACGGGATGATTGCGGCCGGTAGGGATCAAGTACCATCCCCGTCCAGGACGAATCACCCCATGCTGGGAGGTCATGCCGTGACGTCGCCGGACCCACACGCGATCGAGGCGCGCGCGGTCGCGGCGCGGATCAAAGCCGAGACGGGCATCGACGTGCTCGATAGCAGCGCCGATGCCGCAGGCGCCAGGGCCGCGATGCGGCGGGCCTGGCGCCAGGTTGGCGGCACGCTCGGCAGCAGCCTGGCTGGCACGCTGGCCCTGCTCTGCATCGTCCTCGCGGTCGTGCCCGGCAATGGCGGCGCCACCATCTCACTAGGTGTGCGCGCCACGTTCGCCGTTTTCGGCCTGGCGATGGCGGTGGCCAGCACCGCGCTGATCGTGTGGGGTTGGCGCACCCCGGCCGCCTACACCGAGCTGTACCTCAAGCGCCGGCAAGCCCAGAAACGGTTCTTCACCGAGATCGGGCAGCCGCGGCCCAGTGAGTTCGAGGACGCCAGTTGGCTCATGCGCAAGGCCATGATCGCCTTCAGCACACCCAGCGAGGTCCGGGCGATGCGCGCGGAAGCGGCGTCCCGTGAGCCACCACCAGTCAACCCGGAGCAGCGCTGATGGCCGACCTCACGGTAGACGGCGCCGGGCTCCAGAATCTGGTCAGCATGCTGCGCGCGTTCGCCGACGACATGCATGAGGCCACCTCGTCTCTCGGGTCCGCGCAGGCCAATGGTCTCGGGCACCGCGAGCTCGAATCAGCCTCCGATCACTTCGCGGGCGAGTGGGCCTACGGCATTGGGCAACTGCGCGACGCGTCGAGCACTGTCGCCAAGCAGCTCGACGACGGCATTCGCTGCTATGGCGAATGTGATGGTGGGCATGAAAAACGCAGGTACCATGAGTCTTATACAAAACCCTCCTCGGACAAGATCAACGATCTTGAAATCAGCAGCTCAGCGGACTGGGCCAAGATCACATCGGGGAGTTTTGCATAACCCTCCATGTACAAGGAGGGCTTGGCCTTGCACGAGGCCACCGGGTTCGAGACTGGTGCTGAGGTGATCGGGGCGGCTAACTTCCTGCGCTACGCGCGGGTCTGGAAGGGCAGCATGCTGACTGGTACCACCGGTCTGATGGTCGGTTCGTGGAACCCGTGGTTCGGCAACGTCGTCGACGACGTGAAGAAAGGCTGGAACGCGCTTAGTGGCCAGGGCAAGCCTGGCGCACTCGGCGCGACTTTCGTCAACGGGGTGGGCGGGGCACAGGCCCGTCATGGCGGACAGCTCGCGCCAGCATGAGTAGCACCACAGCTACCCCTGTGGCGCACGCCAACCCGCCTGAATTCGTGATCGGCTTTCCGGCGGATTTCCGTGACTTGCCGCTGGAGCGCGAGCCCGCAGCCTGGAAAGCGACCGCGTCGGCGTTCCTCGACCTGGTGCCGGTGGCGCGCCCACCTGAGTACCGTGAGCTGGCGCTGGCGCACCTGCGGGCCTATTCGGCGCTGCTCGCGACGGGTGGTGTAGTCAAGGCCGCAGCCTGCCTGGGCAGCTCGGGCGGCGCGCTGTCGACGGCGTCGGTGCTCGTGTCGTGGCTGCCCGCCCCGCCTGCGGCACCGGCTGACATCGCCGCCATGGGCCTGTTCACCGCGCTGTCGCAGCGGCACACTGACCGCGAGGTCTACGCGATCAAGCTGCCGGTTGGTCCCGCGGTCGCGGTGGTCGCCGAACGCTGGCTCACCGGCGAGGCGCCGGACGGCGTGGCGGTGCAGCTGGCGGTGCGCAGCATCGAGGTGAGCATCCCCGTCGAGGGCCAGCCGTGGCTGCTCGTCGTCGCGCTGAGCTCGCCGACCCCCGCCGACTGGGAGTCCTACCAGGCCATCATGGCCGTCATATGCCGCAGCATCCGCTTCCTCCCCCCGGCGGACCCGCTCACCTGATGGAGGTCCGCTTGATGCGTGAGATCGAACGTGCGGCGCAGGTCGTGCGGTTCTGGCGAACTGTAGAGATCTTCAGCCCGCAAAGCGCGCCGAAGAACACGCAACACCGCAAGGACGCTGACCCGATCGTCCTCGATCTCGCACCTGACGAGCTCGCCCTTGGGAGCCCGGTCATTGGGTGACCGACGAGACGCCACCTGACCGGACTTGGCAGTTCACCATCTACGGCGGCCTTTACCCACTGTCCGCTGTGCGAGACGCGCTGGTGAGCGCCTTCGGTCCGGACAACAGATATACCGACGGTCCACCCAAAGACGAGACAGCCCTGTTCGCGTTCACCCTGGACGCGCAGGGGTGTCTGATGAAGAACTCCACCACTCTGTCAGCCTGTTCCTGGGCGATCAGTCGACTGCAATCGCCGGGTCCGAGCGAACGAAGCTGGTTGGACGGCTTCGAGACCGAACAACGCGAGTTCTCTCTGGGACTCAACACACTCGTGCCACCAAAAACGCGGAACACGCCACTGAAGGGCACGCTGTCCAAGGCCACGACGGTGGTGAGGGAACAGGCGAAGAGCGCAGCCATCGACGCGGTGGCGGCCGGGGCGAAGGCGACCGGCGTGGCGGTGACGGCAGCGACGGCCACGGCGGTAAGTTCGGTTGCCGGCCCCATCGTCGGCGGGATCGCGGGCACCGTGGCCGGTAGGTTCGCCGAGACGTTGCTGACCCCGAAAGCAAACGGTGACTCACAAAACGAGCCACGGGGCGACACGCCCGGCACGGGCGACCGCCCAACGACAACGGGCGCGCGACCGAAGACCTTTCGACCACAGATGACAGCCAAGGCACTGCACGACTTCGTTGCGGACCTCGCTACCGAGCTGGGTGTGGCGACGGCACTCAAGGCGGCTGGGATCCGGGTGAAATGCACGAAGGTGCGGGTAAGGGACCCAGAAAAGGACCCAGAAAAGGACACTGACGAAGCGGCCGAGCAGAACTTCCTGAACAGCTTCATCGCCAATGACTTGTCCCAGGTCGAGAGGGCGATACGCGCGGCGGACATCGGCGCGGGCCTGGCCTCCTACCTGACTGACAGCCGCGACATTCCCCTCGATCAGCGCGTCGACGTGCGGCGGGATGCCGGGAAGGCCGCTGTGCTCACCGGCGTTGCGCCGCATCGCATTCCTGGCGGGCGGTGGCCAACGGACACGAGCAAACCCCTGGTGCTCAGTCAACAGTTCGCGGTGAACCAGATCCGGGGTGACCTCGCGGGCGCCGCGGGCATCTTCGCGGTCAATGGCCCGCCCGGCACCGGGAAGACCACGATGCTGCGGGACGTGCTCGCCGCTGTCGTGGTCGACCGCGCCCGGCAACTCGCCGAACTGCACAACCCGGAGGCTGCGTTCACCGACAAGCTCGGCGGAGTAGCGGTGACCGAGACATACACCGCAACCGTGCGGGGACTGCTACCGGAAGTGACCGGTTTCGAGGTGGTGGTCGCTACCGCGAGCAACGGCGCGGCGGAGAACATCACCGCCGAGATCCCCGGAGTCAAGGCGGTGGGCGAGCGGAATGCCGAGGCGCTGGCCGTCGACTACTTCACCGGGCTGGCGTCCCACGTACTCCGCGACAAGGCGTGGGGCTTGATCGCGGCGAAGCTGGGAAAGCAGGGGATCCGACGTGACTTCGCAAAGCGGTTCTGGTGGGGAGACGATTCTCCGGAGCGGCGGGATGAATCAAGCCAGCCCGGAATGAAGGAGATCCTGCAGCGCGCGTGGAAACAACCCGAAACCGTTGAAGGCTGGGACACCGCGGTAGCCCGCTTCAAGGACGCCGCGGCCGACGTTCAGCGACTGACCGCCGAACGGCAGCGTGTCGCTGACGCGATCACCGAATTGCCTCAGTGTCACGCTCGCGTCAGCGACACGGAGAAAGAGGTCCGGGACGCGGAACATCGATGCCAGCAACTACGAGAAGAAGGAAAACAAAACGACGAGCTGCTGGCGCAAGCGGCGACGGAATATCGGGCCATCGACGACGAATACCAGGACCACGCACAGCATCAACCCGGTTTTTGGGTGTCGGTGTCCACCTTTTTCCGGGCCGGTCTGCGATGGAACAACCGGCACGAAGAACTCGAGCGGCAGCGCGCGGCATGCAAACGCGAACTGGGCAACATCACCCAGCGGGTATCGCGGCACAAGCGCGCTCTGACGGAGGCGGTCACCACGCGGCAACGGCACGAGTACGCCCGCAACGACGCCGAACACGATCTCGCCACCGCACGGCGGTGTATTGATGCCGCTCGCGAGCGCTGGCCCGCGACAGTGCCGTTCTTCCCGGACTCCGTCTGTGACGAGGAGCGCCAGATGTGCGCTCCCTGGGCCGACCAGGATCTCACCGCGGCGCGCAATCAGCTGTTCCTGGAGGCATTGCGGCTGCACAAGACGTTCATCCTCAGGGCCGGACCGGCATTGCGCCACAACCTGGCCGCCATCATGGCCATCATCAGTGACAACCGGCCCGGCAATCCGGACGTGCGGCTGGCCGCATGGCAGTCGCTGTTCCTCGTCGTCCCGGTGATGTCCACCACGTTCGCCTCGCTGCCCCGCCTGTTCGCCGAACTGGGACGGGAGGAGCTGGGCTGGCTGTTCATCGACGAGGCTGGCCAGGCAACCCCGCAGCAGGCTGTCGGCGGCATCTGGCGCGCCCGCCGCACCGTGATCGTCGGCGACCCGCGGCAGCTCGAACCGATTGTGACGCTACCCCCATCCGCCCAACACGCGTTGCTCCGGCACTGTGACGTCGACGAGCAGTGGACTCCGCAGATCACCTCAGCGCAGCGGGTCGCCGATCGGCTCGCTCGGTTCGGCACGCGGCTGGCGGACCAGGACGGTGAGAGCATGGTCTGGGTCGGCGCGCCGCTGCGGGTGCACCGCCGCTGCGACCGCCCGATGTTCGACATCTCGAACACCATCGCCTACGGCGGAAGCCTCATGGTGTACGGCACCAGACACGAGGGTGATTTCCCTGGCGAGAACTGCTGGATCGATGTCCGGTCCGGACAATCGGCGAGGAACTGGGTACCGGCCGAAGGCGTCGAGCTGGCCCGCCTGCTCCACACTCTGACCACAGAGCACGATGTTGAGCCCCGGGACATTCGGGTGATCAGCCCGTTCCGGGACGTGGTAAATGGCGCCAAGAAAATCGGTCGGCAGCATGTCGGTTCGCTTGCCGAAACGAATGTCGGCACGGTGCACACCGTTCAGGGCAAGGAAGCCGATGTGGTTGTCGTGGTTCTGGGCAGCGCGCCGAAGAACAACGGTGCTCGCGCGTGGGCAGCGGAAAGCCCGAACCTGCTCAACGTCGCCGTCTCCCGGGCGCGGCGCCGGCTCTACGTCATCGGCAACCGACAGAACTGGCAGGACCATCGCTACTTCGACGTGCTAGCCGCAGCACTTCCGAATGCCGCAGCCGCTCCAGAGGCGTCAACGGTGATCGACCAGCCTGCGCTCAGGTGAGTGGGTCACGTAGGGCGGTGCGCAGTGCGGCGAAGACTTCGAATTCCCGGCATAGTCGCAGTGGGCCCGGTTGGGGTGGGTGCACCCAGGTGAGTCGGCCCCGGGGGGTCGTGGTGGGGGGCAGCGGCAGGGCTCCGGTGGTTCGGTGCACGCCGCGGGGGTAGGGCGGTGCGGTGCGGTGGCGCTCTCCGGCCAGGATCAACCGGTGCTCGGGCGCGTCGGGGTGGATCAGCAACACGGGTGGGGGGCAGCCCCATTGACTGAGGATCGTGGTGGCGCGCAAGGCCAGTGGCCCGGGGATGGTCACCGCGACGGTGTCAGGCTCAAGGTCCAGCCACACCTGGTGACCGCGCGGAGTCACCGGCCAACCCCACCCGCGGTAGCAACCCGCCGCCGCCAGCGGACCAGTCCCGCGGTTGATCCGCTCGACCCGCGCCGCCGCGGCCGGTGCCGCCGGTCCGCAGCCGGCGCCACGACGGTTAACCGTGCACAGCGCGCAGGGCACACCCTGCCCGGGGCCAACCCTCTCCACCAGGCCGGGGCGCAGCAGCGCGCCGCACCACGCCACCCCAGCGGTGCCGGCCTGGCCCTCGGGCGGCAGCGGCACCAGGTGGACCGTGCGCCCACTGTTCCCGATCACACCCGGCCGATAGCGCAGCAGCACCATCGGCCACGCCTCAGCCAGCACGGTGGGATCGGCGCCGCGGTTCCCGTTCGCCGTGTCGGTGTGGTCTGTTGTCACGTCATGCCTCCGGTGCGCCGCGGCGACTCGGCCGAATGGCGGGGCGGGTTCTCGGGTGGGGCACGGAGGGGCCAGGGGCCATAAAGGATCATCCCCGGCCCCGCCGTGGTTCAGGGTCCGGCTGTCCCGCCCCGGGGAGCCGGGGGAGGCGGGGACGGGACAGCCGGAGTCTGCGCTGGCTGACTGAGCGGATCGGACCGCGATCCCGATCAGCGCGCCAGTACCGTCATGGATGCCGTCACGGATCACCAGCGCGCGCCGCTCCAGACGCCGCGGCTGGCAGCGCCTCAGCCAGCAAACCCAGCAACAACACCTCATCAAGCTGACTCAGGCACAACATCGCCTTGCCATGCACCCGACACTGCCGCCACCGCGACCCAAACACCGACCCAGGCCGACGACACGACCGACACCGACCCCACTCATCAACCGGATGCTCAGTCAGCAACGAATACAACGTCACACACGCCCGGAACGCCACCGACCCGACCCCACCCTCGACACCCCGCCCGGCACGAACCCCATCCACCAAAACCTTGCCCAACACCTGACACACCGGGTCATCACTGGCCTGCGGGCACGGTCGAGCCGCCGAATGATTCCTCGGAAAACGAGACTCGGAGCCGCTCCGGCGGGTAGACATAGACCGACACCTCCCAGATACGTGGAACCGTGACGAGCGAGCGCTCGCCGTTCGTGTCTGGCAAGCAAACCTGTTTCCAAGAGCAGTCGCGAGCCCTCGCCGGGAGCAATCCGGAACCTGGCCCGCTGCGTTACCCTGTGCCGGTGGAATGGACTGCCGCGACGATCCGCCGGTTTCGCGAGGTGGGGCTGTGTCTGCCCCGAGACAAGTTCGCCAATGAGTTGGGGTTCGCGAAGCGAACCATCGGCAACGCCGAGCTCGGCACCACCTCACCCAGCCTGGCGCTACTCCACGCGCTGGACGACGCGCTGGAGAAAGCCACCACAGCCCAACGCGACCGCTTCCTCGCCGCGGACCACGACGCGATCCCGGCCGTACGCGGAACAGATCCGACACTCGAATCCGTCGAGCTGCTGCGCCACACCGAGGCCTCCGAGCTGGGCACCGGCACTCTGGAACAGCTTGAGGAAACGGTCGAACGACTCGGTGTGGAGTACTTCACCACCCCCCCAGCCGAGTTCCGCGCCACAGTACTGTCCTGGCGACGCTACGTCGCCCGCCTCCTGAAGGGCACGCTCACGCTGCGAGAGCGCCGCCACCTCTACTCGGTCGCCGGCTGGCTCTCCGGCCTGATCGCCGAGGTGTCACTCGCCCTAGGTGAGCACGCCGGACCACACTGCACCACCGCGCTGTCACTGGCACAGGAGGTCGGGGATGCACGCCTCGCCGGCTGGGTACGCGGCACTCAGGCACAGATCGCGCTGTACGCGGGCGACCCACGGGAAGCGGTAACCTTCGCCCAAGCCGGCCGAGAGATAGCGCCCATCGGGTCCGCTTCTCTGGTCCGGTCCTGTGCACTCGAAACACGCGCTCATGCGCGATGCGGTGATCTCGCGGAAGCGGAACACGCATTGTCCCGCGCTGAGCAGACTGTCGACGCGCGCTCGGAACCCGAGACACGCAGCTTTTTCTCATTCGACACCCCCTATGTGCCGTACTACGCGGGCACCGCGTACGTCTGGCTCGGCGAAACTGCCCGTGCCCGCACCTGGGCGAGTCAGGCCATCGAGCTGTGCGATGCGGACCCAGTCCTGTGGCCAGTTGCTCGTACCAGCGCCAGGATCGACCTCGCCGTCGCGTTGACCCAAACTGGCGACCACGACGGTGCCACAGCCGTGGGTAGCGAAGCCATGGACATCTGGGCGCAGCGGCCGACACATCCGGCTGGCAGAAGAATCGAGGAGCTTCTGGCGGCGATGCGCCCGTTCACCGAACCGTGCGTGGTCGAGTTGAGAGAACGCTGGCGGTGTATCTCCAAATAGCGGACAAGCCGCACCGGTGGCAGCCGGGGAATCGGCCGAGCGATTGCGCTGCGGTTAGCAGGCGAAGGCTGCTCGGTCGAGATCCATCGAACGCCACGTGATCCGCTCCTGCGTGTCGCACATGCAACAGGCCGGCGGTGTTTAATTCCTCGCGGTCAGACCGAAGAGGCGATCTTGCTGAGCAGGTCGACGTTGGCGGTGATGTCGTGACCGAGGGTCACCGCGTGGTGGGGCAGGCAGCCGAGCCGCTCACGGGCGATCGCGCGGGCGTGCTCGCGCGTGGCGGAGTCGCCGGGGGACAGACCGAAGATATCGGGGTAGCGGTCCTCAGTCTTGGCGCTGAAGAAGTCCGCCTCGCTGAGGCTTCGGCACGGCTGCGCGCATGCGGCCGGGGCACCGGGAACGACGGTGGGGAACAGCAGGACAGCGGCACACCCGCCGGTGGCCAGGGACAGCCCGAACCAGGTGTGCAGCTGGTCGGGGAACACCTGAGCCTTCAGCTCCCGGCCGTCCGGCTCACGCAGCGGTGTGCGGTGCCCGGCTTGCAACGCCGCGCTCACCCGCTCGTCCTGAGTGGGATGCAACCGCTCACCAGCCCGGACCCGCTCGCGAGCCAGGTCGTAGAGGCCAAGTGCATCCAGCAGCCCGAGCCCGATGGCGGCGGCGGCCGGCCAGGGCAGAACCCACACTCCACTCGGATCGGCCCGCACGAAGACGCGGTCGTTGGCCAACAGATCCCATCCGCACTGGCGGGCCAGCAGCAGGGCCGTGGTGGTCTTGCCCGCGCCCTTGCCCCCCAAGGCGAGCACCGCGCGCCCGTCGCGCACGACCGCGCTGGCGTGCAGCAGGGTCCAGCCGCCGCGGTGCAACACCGCGCGGACCACCTCCCGGGCCAGGCGAGCGGCAGCCGTGCTGACCGACTGCTCGTTCACGCCGACGATCACAAACCGGCCCGAGCCGGCCTCCGTCTGGTAGGCCAGCCCTTCCGTCGGCGAGAGTGCCCGCACCGACCCATCACCGCCGCGGGTGAGGAGGATCGGTGCCCTGGCGTACACAGTCTCCTCATGCGGGCCGCTGGTCACCCGGTCAGCAAGATCGGCGAAGCGGCGAACGTCGACTTCAGCGACGACAACCGGGCCACTGACGATGTCCTGCCCGCCGGTCGGTGGCGCATCGACGGCGCCCCACCACGACCCGAAGTAGCGCAACGCCCACCCGGTGACACCGGGGGTGTGGCTGACCACCGTGGCGTGTGCCTCGGCGGCGTCGATCCGGGTCGCGGTCGGAGAGTCAGGCATCGGTGCCTCACATTCAACAGACGATCACGATAGAGCAGAGAGCTGCTCGGCCAGGGCGGTGTAGGCGGCATGGAGTTTGACGTCCGCCGCCTCCAGGCAGCGCGTTTCCTCAGGATTGAGTGGCGGCAGGCGAACGCGTACCTGACCGTCGGCGACGCTCACCGGCAGACCCAGCCAGCCGCGCCGGTAAGGACGGCACAGTTCCTCCACTCCATCGGCCAACCCCAGCAGCAGGCGCAGAGTGGACAGCACAGCACCCGCCGGCCCGCCGCGGGTGCGCCCGATCCCGCTGCTGATCTGTCTGGACCGATCGAGCAAGGCGGCTCGGACTCGAGCAAGGGGAACGCGCACCGCCTCGCCATTCACCGTGGTGGACGACCCGCAGACGACCAACGCATCGCCATGCTCACCGATCACGCTGCCCCGAACCGTGCGCGGCGGCACAGTAAACAGGCGGGACAGGATCAGCCGGTATCGAGCCGAGTCCAGGTTGGAGCCGATGCCCACCACCTGGCGGATGTCGGACACCTCGGCGAATAGTCGTGACATCAGGTCCACGGGATTAGTCACCATCACCACCACGCCGCCGAAATCGCGCAGGGCAAGCGCCAACTCGCTGATGATCTGCCCGTTGGCGGTCACGCCAGCCATACGAATGTCGGCGGCGTTGGTGTTGGTGAACCGCGCTCGCGCGGCGATCACCACTAGCTGGCAGCCGTGAAGTCTAGCCGTGGTGACCGCGTGTGGGCGCGTGGGTGACCCGAGAGCCACGCGCATGTCGTCCAGATCGGCAGCCATCGAGGTGGCCTGCCCCAGGGTGCGTGAGGCGATGCTGAGCTGCTCGCAGAAACCGGTCGCGACCAGCGCCGTGGCAACAGCGTGGCCAACGGAGCCCGCTCCGACGACCCCGACGCTGTGCACCGAGAGCGTCAATTTTCGCTCATGCGGTGGCCGCCAGCCGCGTGTGCGCCGCAGCGTCGAGCAGACCGAGGCGCCAGACACGCTGCGGGTCGGTGCCAGCCGCCAGCTCGACGCTAGCTTTCTCCACGAGCGACAACACTGTCCCCACCTGGGACAAGGCAGCCTCGGCATGAGCGGACAGAGGCAACCCAGCTGGCGCGGACAAGTAGGTGGTGAGGATGTTGACTGTGTCCATGAGCCACAGCAAGACCAGTTCGCCCAGCCACTCCCGTCTCACCGCAGCGGACAGCGTCTGAATCTGGTTGTCCACGAATGCGGCCAGCCCATCGCTGATCTCGTCGATGCACAGTGCCTTGAAGCCGATCAGCAGCAGAATGGTACGGCTGACCAGCTTGGCGGCATCGACCGTGGCCCTCGCACACGACATGCCAGGGTCGATGAACACCGGGCGATCGGACGCAACGGCATGGTGTTCGAACACGACATGATCGGGTTTCAGGTCGCCATGCACCAAAACCGGACCTGCCGTCTCGGGCGTCGCGGCCCGCAAGCGACCCAGCCGGGTCACGACTCGTCGCAGCGCCGCCCGCAACTCGTCGCGCTCCCCTGGATAATCACGCCATTCCGCCGCGAGCTGGTCAAGGTAGACATTGAGGCTTATGCAAAAGCCTCTTTGAAGAAGTACAGGCCGATAGCGGCGCGGAACGAGGACAAGAAGGTCTTCAACGGTCTTCTGTAATCAGTGAAGAGAATCCGCCATGTCTTGAGGTTGGCGAT
>JBOHFJ010000062.1:0-17249 GCA_050699655.1 Pseudonocardiaceae bacterium | reverse complement strand
GGCCAACATCACCGCTGGACTCCGCAGCATGATCGCGCACCACGGGATCGGCGCCGTGATGAGCGGCGGTCGCCACGATGCCCACGGCAACTACATTGGATACGGCGGAGCGGGCTGTTCGACCTACAACGTCAGCGAGTACGCGGCTCAGCTGCGTGGCTTGTGGGCCAACGAGCCGGTGCCAGTCCTGTAGTAGAAGGAGCCAGTGCCGTGGTGGACGAGCAGGCGCAGCGAGTTCTGGTGGTCGTGGCGCATCCTGATGATGTGGACTTCGGATCCGCTGGCACGATCGCCACCTGGACCGAAGCGGGTCTTGAGGTGTCCTACTGCATCGTGACCGATGGCGACGCTGGTGGCGTCGACCAGGAAGTGCCCCGGTCGGCGATCGGCGCTATCCGGCAGGACGAGCAGCGCAAGGCGGCCGCCACGGTGGGCGTCACCGACGTCGAGTTCCTCGGTTACCCCGATGGCAGGCTCACGGTGAGTCTCGAGCTGCGGCGCGACATCACCCGCGTCATCCGCCGCAGGCGCCCGGACCGGATGGTGGTTCCGTCCCCGCACCGCGAGCTGCGTAACGTCTACGTCAGCCACCCCGATCACCAGGCCGCCGGGGAAGCCGCCCTGTGCGCGATCTACCCCGACGCCCGCAACCCGTTCGCGCATCCCGAGCTGCTCGCCGAGGAGGGCTTGGCGGCACACACGGTCCCCGAGGTCTGGGTGATGAGCCCGAATGACCAAGCGGACCATTACGTCGACATCACCGACACCTTCGACCGCAAGCTCGCGGCGCTGCGCGCGCACGCCAGCCAGACCGCGCACATGACGACCCTGGAGGAGCGGTTGCGCGGCTGGGGTGCCATGCAGGCTCAGGCCGCGGGTTTACCGGACGGCCGGCTGGCGGAGGGTTACCGCGTGCTCGACACCCGCTGACCCGGATCGCTCCCACCAGGCGCCCGCCGTAGCCTTGTGCCACCTCACCTCGGCCATGGATTGGTGTGTGATGAACGCGATGCCGACACGGTCTATCGGAGGTCGAATCCGGGAGGTCCGACTCTGGCGAGACATGACCCTCCAGGCCACCGCGGAACTCGCCGGCATCACCGAGGGCTACCTGTCTCGGATTGAGCGTAACCAGCGCCCGGTCAACAGCCGGTCCCTCCTTGAGCGGATTGCCGCGGCCCTGCGGGTCGCACCCTCAGAGCTTGCCGGACAGGCATTCCCGCCGCCGACGGCCGACCCGGTCGCATCCGAGACGCAGGCCGCCGTTGTCGACCTAGAAGCGGCGCTGTCCGATTACCGGCTCGGCGAGCCCACCGGCGAGATGGCTCGTCCCTGGCCGGCCGTGGCCGCCGATCTGGACCGGCTCAACTCGGTGCTGCGGCCGGCGGCCGACTACGCAGCACTAGGAGCGCTACTTCCTGGACTGCTGACCGAGCTGCACACCCTGTACGTCACCGACCCGCAGCACCGCGTCGACGTCTGCACAGCGCTGATGGGCTGTTATCACACGGCAGGAATCCTGCTGAAAAGCCTGGGCATTCGTGGCCTGCCCTCGCTGGCGGCGTTCCGGGCACAGCAGGTTGCCGAGGAGCTGGACGATCCGGCTTGGCTCGGGCTGGCCACGTGGCTGCGGGCGTCCACCCTGGGTGGCATGAGCCGACCGCGCATGCTGGCGATCTCGTTGCGGGGCGCTAACGAGCTGGAGCGCCACCTCGATGACCCTCGCGCGGCGCAGATGTACGGCGCTCTGCACCTCAACGCCGCGTGGGCCTCGGCGGCGATGCGCCGCGGCGGCGACGCCGCTGATCACCTCGACGAGGCTACAGCGATAGCCGAGCGGGTCGGCGGGGAGGCGGGCGCGGGTTCGGCAACCGGTACTCGCGGGTTCGGAGGCCTGTGTTTCGGACCGGACAACGTGGGGATCTGGCGGGTGTCCGTCGCCGTCGAGCTGGGTGAGGGCGGTCGCGCCCGGGAGATCGCTGGGCTCGTCAACCCGTCCCGAGTGCGCTCGGCACTGCGCCAGTCGGCGTTCTGGGCCGACCTGGGACGCGGGATGGCGCAGGAACGCTCAACCCGCCATGAGGCGGTCGGTGCGCTGTTGCGCGCGGAGAAGATCGCACCACAGTACGTCCGCACGAACCCCTTCGTCCGGGAGACCATCGCCGACCTGATGCGCCGGGCCCAGCGTGATGCGTCAGAAGGCCGGGATCTCCGCGGGATGGCCTACCGGATGGGCATCTGCATCGGCTGATCCGGCGCCGCTTGCCAAGGTGTCAAGATCGCGGCGTTGATCGCGTCCACTCTCTTCAATCGTGACCAACACCACCACTGACGTACCAACGCAACCGACCGACAACCGCCGCGACGCTGAGCGGACCGCGCGGCAACTACCGGAGGGCGTCTTCCACCTGCTGATCGCTGATGATGATCTAGTCCACCGTGCGTGCCGGATGCGGGTGACCGTGTGCGGAGAGCTGGTGCAACCGTCGAGTCTCCCGCCGTCCTGTTTTAATGAGGAAGGCGAAGGCTACCGCGACCCCCGGTATTGCCCGGAGTGTGTGAGCGAGGCGCTCCGCTGGAGCGCCGAGGCCACGCGATGAAGCGCCTGCTCCCACCGGCCACCGGTTCGGGCAGCGCTGTACCGCTCGTGATGGCCGCGGCACGATGGAATGGTGCTCTCGGTGGACATTGAGGAAGTGTCGGCGATCGGTGCGCGTGCTTGGATGATCCTGCGTCGTCGCGGGCTGAGCCTGGAGGTGGTGGCCGGGCTGGCCGGGATCACCAAGCAGTACCTGTCCGCGTTGGAACTGGGCCAGCGCGGATTCAACCGGCGGGGCCTGATCGAGGATCTAGCCAACGCGCTCGGGTGCTCGGCTACCTCGACTTATCGCTATCGGCCACCCAGCGGGGGCACGACTACGCTGAACTGCACGGCGGCCCTGGTCTGCTCAGCTTCGCCCGCTGGTACCTGGCGCTTGGGCTGATGCGGCTCGCGGCCCGCAGCCGAGCGGCAGCCCTGCTGACTCAGGCAATCGAGACCTTCTCACCGAGTATCCGACTCACCACAGCCGACACCACCGTGGCGCAGATGGTTGGATTGATGCACCTGACTTATGCGCAGACCGCCGCGCGCTCCGGGTCATCGGACAACGCCCATAGTCACCTCGACGAGGCCGACCGGATCGCGAGGCGAGTAGGGGAGCGCAACGCCCTGCGCCGGCACTTCGGACCAACGAACATCGCCGCTTGGCGCCTGGCGGTGGGCATCGAGCTGAGTGAGGGCGCTCGGGCCTACGCGGACGCCACTAGCCTGCCGATCAATGTGCAGGCGTTGGGCAGCAACGAGCGGACGGCGGCGCTCCACCTCGACTTCGCCTGGGCGCTGACACAGGAGGGCGGCCAACGTGACTGGAATGCGATCCAACATCTTGACGCCGCCGACCGAATCGCGCCACAGTTGATCCGGCCAGACCCGATCGCACGGGACCTTTTCGCGACCTTGGATCGGCGTGCCCCGCGCCGGGTGTGGGAGCTGGACAGCTTACGTAACCGCTTCGGGGTCGGCGGTCATAGTCCACGGAATGTTGAACAGTAGGCGCGAGGACACCCGCCAGCCGCTGCCGATAAACCCACCACCGGTGAACCGTCTTCGGTCGGAGCAAGTCCTCCCCGGCCAGGTTGGCCGGGGAGGACTTGCTCACGCTCCACGGGGTCAACTCGATACCGAAGCCGTCGTGATCGCCGTCCTGGAGGTGGACGAGCTTGCCGGACAGGTAGACGGTGTCTCCGGTTCTGAACGCTCCGGTGTACGCGCCGAGGTAGGAGCGCAGGTAGCTGATCCTGCGGGCGAACGCTTCAGGCTCATCGACGGTCGAGGACAGGATGATCTGGACACCGATCCGGTACAGCGCTGGGGTGACCAAGCCTTGCTCGTGGTCAGTGATGGTGGCCAGGAGCGTGCTTGACCGTAGCAGACCAAGTCGATGTCGGAACGTGCGTTGAAGCAGCCAACCAGGAATGAGCCGGTGACGCCGAACAGGTCGGCGACGCCGGCATCGATGATGCGCGTGAGGATGGCCAGCAGGTCTTCGCCCGCGCGAGCGGCGTGGACCCGGCCCGGGTCGTCGTGAATAGCGGCCAGTGCCTGTCGGCAGGAGTAGTGGGTGGCGATGTCCTGGCGGGGCAGCCCGGTGATCACGCAGCCGAGTACGGGCGAGTAGAGGTAGCACTCGGGCCGGTCTGCCAGGATGCCGAAGGACTTGGACACGACGGTGTTCTGCCGGTAGGCCTGGCCGAACAGTTTTCGATCGCCTCGGGGGTCGGGGTGGTACTTCACGTAACCGAGGTGGTGGCCGTCCGGGTGGACGTCACCGATGACCTTGAAGATGACCCCGTGGCGGTCCAAGAGGTAGTCACGGTCACGGATGGCCCGCCGTGGACTGAGTGAATTGGTCACTGAATTCCGCGATGGTCGGAAAGGTGTCGGTATGGATCGCGCCGGATGACTCATACTGGTCCAATCCCCTCTCGAACAAGGCCCGCCTGTATCGCCACTTGAGGTACTTGTCGCGCCGCGCCGGGTCACTCGGCCGCATCATCGCGAGGAAGAAGAAGCACTTCACCAGGAGGAACTCGCCTAGGTAGCCGGCCAGCGGCCGGCCGGTAAGCCGACTGCTGGCCGCATCGAGCGCCGCGAGGTAGCGGGTGCGCTGTTCGGCGGTGACCTCATAGCCTCTGTTGCCGCCTTTGAACGCGATGATCTCCAACAGGGGATACACGTCGTAGCCCAGCGGAGCAGCGCCGTGGTGCTGCCAGTCGATCACTCCGCCAGGGAACATGTCAGGCAGCCCGCAGTCCATGTTGCTGCGGCACATCGGCACGTCGGCCAGGCGATGGAGTGCATGCTTGACCGCCGCGTGGGCGCGAGGCGTGTCCAGATCGGGGTTCTCCGCGAACACGTTGCCGGCGAAACCCGCGTGCTCGAACCACTCCCGCACTAACTCCGGACCGCCGGGCAGCGGGTTGTGGGCCTGAGCCGTCAGCAGCCGGACGGCGACCTCCACGGCCGCTCGAAGAACGTCCTCGCCGAAGTGCCCCCGTCGTTGGTCTCGGCCAGCGCCATGTCATGCAAAGACGCGCCGCCCGCGCTGCGCTCAACGAAATAGTGCACACCGTCGATCCGCCCAATCTCCACCACCTCGGGGACCGGATAGCGGAGTGCGGCCACCAGACGCTGAAAGCGCGCTTCGGCCTCGACGGAACTGTCGCCGGTGCGCTTGTAGAGCAGGCGTCGCTGGACCTCCAGACCGCGCCCTCGGCGGCGGTTCGGCGCTTGACGAACTCCCAGTCGCTCAACGGGCGCTTCCTTACCTCGGGCCGGACAGGCGGGGCGAGCGGTAGTGTTTCGCCATGGTACTTGCGGTGGTCCGTCACGCCGAGTCAATAGAGAACGCGGACAAGTACCGAGGCTTCTACGCCGCCCGCCGCCCCTACAGCGGGCAGGTGGCGCACAAGATCTCCCGTGATGTCGTCGGCCTGACCCCGCGCGGCTTCCGCCAGTGGTCAGGTACTCGCCGACCTGAGCGGTCCTCGGCTGCGGGTGTTCACCTCGACCTACCGGCGAGCGATCGACACTGCGGAGCTGGCCTTCTCGGAGCTGCCGCACGGCTGGCCACAGTTCACAGCCCTGCTGGACGAGCAGCACTACGGGGAGGCCACCTACATGACCAAGGAGGAGCTGTTCGCCACCTACCCTGAAGGTGTTGAGGACCGGCGCAACCGCAAGCACCTGTGGGTCCCTCCCGGCGGCGAGTCGCTAGCGGAGGGAGTGTGGCGGCGGGCGGAGAAGTTCATCGACCTGGCACGCACCGACATGCAGGCCGGCTGGCACGTCGTCGCGATCACGCACCACACGACCATCCTGGCTCTTCGCGCCCTCCTGGAGGAACGCCCGGTCACTGACCTCGTTGACGAGGCCCGAAAGACCAAGACTCCCAGCGCGGGCGTGCTGCGCTACGAGCTAACGGCGAGACAGTTCGCCAAGACAACCACGATCGCGCCACCGTGATTCTTTCAGGGAGAGGACCGTGGAGCCGCTGTTCTTCAACGGACCAGTGCAAAACGGCGATTTCACCTTCGCAACCCAGCCAGGAAAAGCTGTGGGCATCCGGATCGCCGAAGCCCTCAACGGTCTCCTAGGTGCGGAGCCGGTGTCGCATCTGTGGAACACGGTGAGACTGGACGGCGACCTCCGCTATCGGCGGCACGCCACCACACAAACCGCACCAGTGTGCCGCGGCGACTTCGAGACCGCTGCCATCGCGGCCAAGTACGGCACTGGGCCAGGGCCGAGGGCCGGGACCATCACTGACACTGATCAGATGGTGGCGCAGCTAGCCTTGAAGATCATCAAGGATCGGCTGGACACCGGCGAGTTGAGGATCAGCCAGGTAACAGTGCGGGTGTGCACCCGCTGCGCGCACATGGCGGGGACCGGCGGTCATCCCTGTCGGGCGTGCGGCCACCCAGTCTCACGCCCGCGCACCGGCCTCCACCTGGTGGCTGACCGCGACCCCGCCGCGCCGGGGCTGGACGTCAGGCGCATCCACGCCCACAACCGCCGCGCGCCATTACATCTCCAGGAGGTCGCCGGCAACACACCGGCACGCTTGATCCTGTCGCGCACCCGGGAATATGGCATCGACCTCGGATCGCTGGGGCTACCAGGCCTGGTCCTGGATGCCCGCGCCGGCATCCACATCACCGTCCTCGCCGCCGTTCGAGCGCGTCAGGCCGAGGTCGCGGTGATGACCACCACGGCCAACGCCGCCGCCAACATCGCCGCTTACGGCCAACACTTCACAACCTTCGACGGAGCACGCGTGCTCTATGCCCTGCACGGGCACGTGCCCTACGAGCACGTCGCGAACCTGAACGAGACCTACAAGACGCTCGGGCTCAGCCCCGATGCTCAGACGGTTTTCGAGACCTGGTTCCTCCCGCTGTTCGCCCTGAAGGAGAAGAAAGGCATCCGGTTCGATCAGCTTCCGGCACTACTCAAACACTTCCACAGATCAAAGCTGGCCAGCACCGTAGAGCCAGACCAGGACGCGCTCGCCGACCTTCGCCACTCGATCAGGCAAGGCGCCACCGACTGGATAGGGAGCAAGACCGCGCTGGGTACCGCCTTGGGCACGACGACTCTCCCGGGGCGCTGACTGCGTTTGTTCGCGTATCGAACCACGCTGGGCCGTCGAGGTGTGGGCGCCGGGTAGCTCCCCGGGGCATCGGCGGGAGGCCTGAGGGGAGGGGTTCTCATGGACGCTGAGGACGCGCGGGCGATCGGTGCGCGTGCTTGGATGATCCGGCGTCGTCGCGGGCTGAGCTTGGACGTGGTGGCCGGGCTGGCCGGGATCACCAAGCAGTACCTGTCCGCGTTGGAACTGGGCCAGCGCGGATTCAACCGGCGGGGCCTGATCGAGGATCTAGCCAACGCGCTCGGGTGCTCCGTAGCTGACCTGACGGGCCAGCCCTACCCGGCGCTGGACCGTGCGACGAAAGCTGCTCTGGCGACGCTGCCGAGTATCCGGTTGGTGCTCAACGACTTCGGTCCGACGGACGTGCCGGACGTGACGCCGCGCCCACTGGAAGCGCTGGCGCGCTTGGCTGACGAGGCCAACGAGCACTGTGGCCAGGCGCACTACTCCCTAGCGCGCCACGATGTCGGCAGTTTGCTCGCTGAATCGCAGGCCAGCGCCTTGACCGTGCCGGCGGCGCGGCGAGACCAAGCGTTCACCGCGGCTGTCACTACGTGCTTCGTGGCTGGCGTGGTGTCCAGTCGTGCAGGCAACGTGGACCTGGCGGCAGTCGCTGCACTGCGCGGTTATGACCTCGCGCGCCAGCATGACAACCCTGCGCTCCTTGGGTTCGCTCGCTGGTATTGGGCTCTTGAGCTCACGAGCATGGCGGCACGTACCCGGGCCCACGTAGTGCTGTCCGACGGGATCAACGACCTGGCGCCAGCGGTGCAGTTGTCCGCTACGAACACGCTGGCCGCTGAGATCGTCGGCATGATGCATCTTCAACAGGCTCGAACCGCGGCACGGCAGCGACATGCCGACAATGCGCATGCACATCTGGACGAAGCGGCACACATCGCGAGCAGAGTGGGCGAGCGCAACGGCATGCGGCAGCACTTCGGGCCGACCAACGTCGCAGCGTGGCGAGTGTCCATTGGAGTGGAGCTAGCCGAGGGCGCCAAGGTCTATGAGGATGTCGCAGCGGCTCTGGCTGAGATTGCCGCACTGGGTAGCCGTGAGCGGTCGTCGTCGCTGCACTTCGACCTCGCTCGCGTGCTTGCGCAGGAGGATGGTCCACGGGACGCGGACGTGATCCGCAACCTGGACACCGCCGACCGCATCGCACCACAGCGGATCCGCGGCGACCCGATTGCCCGGGACCTGGTGCTAACCTTGGACCGGCGGGCCAAACGCCGGGTGTGGGAGCTGGACAGCCTGCTCAACCGCTTCGGTATCGGCGGCCATGGTCAGCGGAGTGGTGACAACTAACGTGGTCTAGGCCACAGCCTCTGCCGGGTGACCAAAGCTGGTGCAACCGTCGAGTCTCCCGCCGCGCAGGTGGTGGACCACGCTTACACCATCTCCGTCGGAATGCGGGCATACTCGTTGCGCAGGATGCCCAGGGCCGGATGCTCGTCCGGCCATTGCATGTCGTTGACAGCGCTGACGCAGCGTATGCCAGTCGCCGCGTTCGTGGCGAATATGGCGTCCACATCGGCTAGCTGACCCAGGGTCACCGGTGCGGTGGCGACATGCCCGTCGCGAGACTCGCTGACCAGTCGCATGGTCACGCCCGCGAGGCAGTCCGCGTGCGGCCAGACGATCCGGTCGCCGTCGATGAAGCCAATGTTCGACGTGGCCGCCTCGGCGATGAGGCCCTCGGCGTCAGTGAAGAGCACATCGTCGAAGCCGTTGCGCTGAGCGATGCGCCGAAGCCGGAGCGATCCGAAAAGACCGACATGTTTGACGTCGGGCAGCTCGCGGCGATAGGCGGTTGACTGCAGGCGCAGCGCGGGAAACGGCGCTTGCGTGGCTGGTCGGGTCGTGACCAGCAGGCGCGGCTCGGCGTTCGCACCGGGGTGCCCGAGTTCGAGCGTGGGGTCGAACACGGTCACCCGGAGCACGATGGACCGGGGTGTGTCGGCCAGTGCGCGGCGGATGAGGTGCCGGACCTGGTCGGGGTCCAGATCGGTGTCAAACACCTGGCGGCAGTCACGGCTCAACCGCTCCAGGTGATGGGAGAGGCCACGTACCCGCCGCTCGTCGACGCGCATTGAGGTGAAGTGACCATAGTTGGTCAGCGCCAATGCCTCGAGCTGGGCGAGGTCGGCGCCGTTGCGCCGCGCGTTCATCTCGCCAGCGATCGGGTACTCCCAGCGTATTGTGGGGTTGTGACCAGGTTG
Organism: Pseudonocardiaceae bacterium; assembly: GCA_050699655.1. Classification (GTDB taxonomy): domain Bacteria; phylum Actinomycetota; class Actinomycetes; order Mycobacteriales; family Pseudonocardiaceae. Next base: position 7,768 of record JBOHFJ010000062.1, on the reverse strand, counting down.
CTCACACGTTACCGGCCCACAGTTCACCACGAGGCCACTGCTACCACACGGTTCAGGCCTAAGAGCCAAATAGGCATTCGATGAACTACGAAGAGCAACCGCGGCGCTACGCGGGGAACGGCGAAGTGACGTTGCGCAATTCCGTGAGACAGATCGAGCGTGCCGTCCGAGGTGGCGGTCGCGGTCAGGTGCTGACGCGCCTGGCGTTGCTCACGTTGGCGATCACCTTGGTGGGCGCGGCTGGCGGCCTGGGCGGCGAGCTGGTGTGGCCGAAAACCTACGCGGCGCGCGCGGAGATCCTCTGCTCCCTGAGCCAGGACCAGCAGGGCGGCGACGCTCTCCTACAGGATCCCCAGCTGTCCACCCAGTTGGTGATCCTGAAGAGCCGAGCCGTGCTCGGCCCGATCGCGCAGCAGCAGAACCGGCAATTTGAGGATCTCGCCAAGGACATCAGCGCGCAGATCCTGGACAGCAGCGACGTCATCCAGGTCGAGGCCGACGGCTCCACCATGCCAGCCGCGCTGCGGACGCTGCAAGCGGTCATGACCAACTACCTCGCGCTCGCCGCCCAGCCCAGTGCGGCGGACCGCACCCTCACCACCCAGCTCGCGCAGGCCCAGACGACCACCGCCGCGCTCCAAACGCGAGTGCGGCAACTCGCCACCGCCGTGTCAGCGATAACCCAGGCTGCCCTCAACGATGCCCAGGCGCAGCTCACCGCATCCCAGAACCAGGAGAATGCCATCCGGCAGCGCATCGCCGAATTCGGTTTCACCGGCCAGACAGGGCTGGGCGCCCAGCTGTTGACACCGCCCTACTCGCTGCCCGATCCTGTTTACCCCCGATCGCTGCTCGCGGCCGGCATCGGTGCGCTGGTCGGGATGGTCGTAGCCGGTGCGGTGTTGGCGCGCAGCGCCCCGCGTTGGATCAACGATCTGGTGCAGGCCCCCGGTAAAGACGAGGATGCCGATGTGGGCGGCTCCGCCACGCCGGGTGCCCAGGGTAGCCTGGCAGCGGGTCAGGTCGCGCAGGTGCCGGATCGGCTCCGGAGGCACGACTGAGGTCTTCAGCAGCCACACTCGCCCATCTAGCGCAATCTCGCTGAATCCGACAAATTGGCTTATATTCGTGTAAGCCCGTGGGGACTGGCCCGAAAATAGTGACTCCTGGGGCTGGTGGCGCTGATGTGACGGAATTTTCACCGTGGAGCGCGCGGTCCACGGGAGCATCAGACGCTGAGGCTCCGGATGCCGCGCCGTGACGGACTCCCCATACTGCCACTTCCCTCAGCTCGTGATCGAGGGTAAACTTCCGATAACGAATCTAATGGCGATAAGGGTCGCGATCCGAACCTGATCGAGCGTCAGAACTTTCTTCGCGGGGTTGGGGGTTACATTGAATCAGCTTGGTGAGTCGAATCTCGATGGCTGGTGGTTGGGCCTGATCATCGGGTTGGTGGTCGTGGTGGTTGTGGTGATCGTTGTCAGCGTGCTCCTCGTGCTTGCCTCCCGGATCAACGCGCAGGCGCGCGCGGCGGCTCGTGAGCTCGAGGCGACGCAGTCGACTACACAGCCGCTCCGGGAGCTGGGCCGCACGAACAACACGCTCCAGAGCATCCTCCGGGGCGCTCAGGCCGCTCGACAAGCATTAGGGGGATAACAATGGTCTTGGCTCTCGCCGCTGAGGAGAACACGTTCTGGCAGGTTCTCCTGATTGTTGGTGCAGTCGTGATAGTTGCTGTGATCGCGCTGCTCAGCCTGCTCCTCTACTTGGTCCGCTCCATCGAAGATGGGGTGGAGGGAGTGTCGGACGTGGCGCTGCGGGTTGGTGGCAACACGGCCAACATCAAGATCGCGCTCGCGGTCGCGGCCACTCTGGATGAGGTCGCCGAAGAGGCTCGCCGCCATGCCCGGCTCTTGGGGGTGGGGGCGCGATGAGCACGCAACTGCTCGTGATCCTCACCGTTGTCGAGATCGTGGCACTGGTGGCTGTCCTGGCCCTGTTCGTCATATTGATCACTAGCCGGCTGCGCTCGATCGCCAACGCTCTCGGACAGGTGAGCGGCGGGGTTCTTAGAGCGATCCAAGGCGATGTGTTTCTGGTGGGTGCTGGCTCCGCGATCCTGAACAAAAAGCTGAACGCGATCTCGGGCATGCTGCCGGCGATCGCCACGAAAGCCGAGTCGCTGCCCGCGAAGCAGCGACAAGCCGGCCCGCACGCTCAGGCCCGCAGGTAGAGGAGGAGGAGACGACGATGATACTGTGGTGGATTGGCAACGCGATTTTCTTCCTCGTGGTCATACCCGTCGTGGTGGTGCTCCTGCAGCGCCTGGCGAGGTCCGCCGGCGACGTGGGGAACCGTATCGACATCATTCACGATCAGGCTGGAGGCATCGTCATCGCGGTCGACGATGTGAAACGGCTAGAATCCACCCGTGACGCTGTGAAACGCGTGGGGGCTGGCCTCACCCGCTATGTGAACGCGGTTGACCGCATCCTGTGAGGAGCGACTTACCATGCCGATAGCCGCCGTATTCACCATCATCGGCGCAGCGCTCACCGTGCTGGTGCTCGCTGCCTACCTGATCAGTATCGCGCGCGTGCTCGGGCGCGTCAATTCCGCGCTCCGCTCAGTCACCGACGGCCTGCACTTGGTTACTGAGCGGACCAAACCAATCGGGCCGATCGTCGGGGATATCAACAAGAACCTTGCCGGAGTGGACGACGCCTTGCGGGCCGTGCTCGCCAGATAGCCCGGACTGTCGTTCCCGGTACCGCCGGGCGAGACCACCACATCTCGCCCGGCATCTGTGCTGTTCAGGGTGGAGTATGTGGCAGTCGGTTGCTACACAGCTGCTACAGCGTTGCTGGTGCTATCTCGTAGACCGCAGTTATCACAGTCCATTGGACACTCTTCTCAACACGTCGAGACGGTTCTGTCTGCACTGCGCGCCGTCCGGAGGTGGGACTTGGTGGCTGGTCGGGTGATTCTGCTGCGGGTGGGCGGTGTGGAGTTGTTGGTCGAGGCGTCCCCGGTGCGGGTTCGGAGTCGACCTCGGCGATGTTGGACCGGGCTCAGGACGTGGTCGCGGAGGCGTGGGAGCGGGCGCAGTCGGCGATCGTGGAGGTTGCCGCGTCGACGGTGAGCACGATCGGGTAGCTGGGTCAGCGTTCGGTGCGCCCGGACGAGGTGAAGGTGACGTTCGGGTTGAAGTTCTCCGCACAGGGCAACGTGATCGTGGCTGGCGCATCGGGTGCGGCCACCTTGGAGGTGACCTTGACATACCGGGCCGACCCGGAGGGGGTGGGCACCGAGGTCCGCCTGGATCCGCTGCAGGGCGACCCGTCTCGGGATGCTCGGGTAGTGCGCCTGGATCCGCTGCACGACTTGGCTGTGCTGATCGCCGCGGAGCTGCTGGCGGAGTGTGAGGCGGGGTTGGCGGCCAGCGACGAGGTCGCCGCGACTACCCCGGTCGGGATTACTGGGGTGGTCGCGGTGGATGACCCGGGGCACTTCTAACGGCATTTGGACGCCGATGGCCGTTGGGCGGGGGATACTACCCGCGATGCCAGATTCCGTCGGGCCGGTGGTTGCGGACGCGGTGATGAAAGGCATGAGTGGGGCTCCCGTGCTGGCCGGACTGTTGGCGGTCGGGTGGTCTCGGGCCGCTACAACAGCAACTGACGGGTGGGGACGGGACTCGGTGTGGGTGGCCCGGACCGAGAACCTGGCCCCGCTGCTGGTTGGGCTCGTCGAGATCACCTTCGACGGACGCCTGTCCGCCGGTAGCTGAAGATCCACACGGCAAGTGATCAAACAGGCGTGGATCAGCATGAATGATCTAGGCTGGCTCGAACGGGGCAGTCCCCGAACGCTGCCATGGGCTGCTGCTGTCGGGTGGTTTTCGGTCGGCAGCGTATCAATCGAGGCACCTGCGCCCTCTGACAGTAGAACGACGAACAAGCATCAGAGACTTTACGAAGATTTTATAATCAAGAGGTGTCCGAGTACTTGCCCATTTCGCGAAGTTCGCCCATGGTGCGGCAGGCGGTGCAATCAGGGGCCGGGGCTGGAGGAAGCCTCGGGGAGGCCGGGTGAGGGCGTGCCGAGCGATCCTGTGCTGTCCGATGAGCTGCTTGAGCAGATCGTCTCCGGCTTCGAAGACCGCCTGCGCGCGGTCGATCACACTGAGGCCGGCCCTGCGCTCACGCTGCATCGAGCGATCATGAGTCGAATTTTCTCATACGTCATGCAAAACATAGAGTTCATGCTCAACACCATCCGCGGCTCGCGCAGTGCCGGGCTGGCACGGCTGGCCAGGGACCTGCATGATCGAGTCTCCCATCCCATCGCCGTGGCCATCCATAGCCTTGAGCTGCACGAGCGGGATGACAGCCACGATGAACTGTTAGTTCGCACACGGCCCCATCGCGCCCAAGTGGCCATGCGGCAGGCGCTCGACGGTGTCGTGCGCTTCGCCAGCGGGTTGCAAAAGACGGTGCGGCCTCAAGAGTTCAAGCAAGCCCTCACGGAGTACCTCGCAGCTCACGCCGAAGGCAGGGTCCTGACCAGCGTCAAGGTCGCCGGTAACGTCATGGGAATGCCCCCGGAACTACGCGAGGAGGTTTATGGCACCGTGCGGGAGGCGATTCGTAACGCGCTGGCGCACTCCGGCACCACCCGACTGGACATCACGATCGCAATTAGTGAATTGGAACTACGTGCTCAAGTGTCCGACACCGGCTGCGGGTTCTCGGTCGAGGACACGATGAAGGCAGGCCACAGCACCGTTCTGTCCTCGATGCCGGAGAGGGTTCGGCTGCTCATCGGTGTACTTTGGGTGTCCAGTCGGCCGGATCATGGCACGACGGTCGAGTTCCCGATCCCGCTCGGTCGCGCGAGCACGGTGGAGTTTCCACTTCGGCTTGGCAGACTGCGACGTTCGGAGGAGCGATGATCTCGACCGTACTCGTGCACGATCACACACTATTTCGCGAGGGACTGGCCGAGTTGCTTGCCAGCGACACAACCATCGAGGTCGTCGCACAAGGCGCCGACGGCGAGGCCGCGCTGGCGCTCGTCACGCAGCACCGTCCAGACGTGGTGCTGCTCGATGTCGAGATGCCCGGACCTGGCGCCCAAGTCACGATCAACCGGCTGCGCCAGGACAACCCGGACACCCAGGTCATCGTAGTGACCATGCACGACAGGCCCGAGCTGGTCCTCGAGCTAATAGACCAGGGCGCAGCGGCCTATATGGCCAAGTCAGTCTCGGGCAAGGAACTCATCGCGGCGGTGCACGCAGTGGTAACTCGCCCGGACAATCCGCTTCCGGACGTGGCCCTGTCCGACCGGGAGCTAGAGGTGCTGAAGCTGGCGGCGCTGGCCATGAGCAACGCTCAGATCGGCAAGCGGCTAGTGATCACCGAGGGCACGGTCAAAAGCCACCTGACCAAAATCTATAAAAAGCTTCATGCGGTCTCACGCGTCGACGCGATCAGGAAGGCGACCGTCGCCCACCTGATTCCGAGTATCGACTCCTGAGCCGAACCTTTGCCAGGACGGGGACGACCCCACACCGTCACGCTGGCGGTAGCGTTGACCAGTCCGGCTGGTTTCACCCGGGTCATCATCCGGCGTGGGGCGGCACGGCCTCGACGCTAGCGGAGGCAGGTGGTGCCGCAGGGCCCCGAGCGTGGCGCAGGTGGGTGAGGAGGAGGTGGTCGAGGCTAACCCGGCCGGGTGCGGCGGCGACGGCCAGCAGGGCGGCGATGAGGACGAGGTTGTACTCAAACCCTGAATGTTGGGCGACGAAGAACCCGGCGGCCCAGGTCTGGGTGGCGATCGCCCCAATCTGGACTGCAATGTTGATGGCCGCGCCGAAGACGGTGAGCAGGCCGAGGGCGATGAGGATGCCGCCGGCGAACTCGGCGAGCCCGCCCAGCACGGCGAAGAGAAACCCGGGGGTGAGCCCGTGGGCTGCCATGAATCGGGCGGTGCTGGAGAGCCCTCCGCCACCCAAGCCGCCGAAGAGCCCTCCGCCACCAAAGCCGCCGAAGAGCTTCTGTGATCCGTGCGCGATGAACACCGTCGCCAGCACCAGACGCAACAATACCTGTCCCCCCTCACCAGCACCGCGGAAACTGTGGCCGGCGTGGATGGCTCTTCCGGACATATGACTACCTCGCTTCAGTGACGGTGTGCTGCCCGGACAGTCCTTACGGGATCGCCCGGCAGCTGAGTGCGGTGGAGGAAGATCCAGTCGGTGAGACGCAGTAGGGCTCACACCCGTCAGGGTCGTGGTTCCGTACCGAGAATGCAAGTACTATCTATTTGTATACTGAAGGAGGACCCGGTGAGTTCGCGCATCGAGAACATGACCGAGGAGTGCACGGTCGCGGCCGCCCTGGAAGTCCTGGGGGGTAGGTGGAAGCTAGTGATCTTGCGGTTCCTGCTTGCCGACACCAGGCGCTTTGGGGAGCTACGCAAGGCCCTGCCAGCCATCACCCCACGCATGCTGACCCGGCAACTGCGTGAGCTAGAAGCCGACGGGCTCGTACTTCGCACCGTGTACCGAGAAGTGCCCCCCAAGGTTGAATACTCCGTCACCGAGATCGGGGCAAGCCTGCGACCCATCACAGACCAGCTGGACTCATGGGGCCACTGGTACCGTCAACAGACCACATAAAGCTCACATGTCTGCCCAAGAAACAGCGGGTCGCCGAGTTCTGCGACCTCCCTGCCGCCACCAGCTCTCGCGGGAACACGGCCACAGGGGTCGCCGGAGCACCGGCGCCATCGAGCAGCCGGTAGGGCTCCCACCTGTCGTCGGTGGAGACGAGCTGGCCAGCGCGGGACACCACAAGACAAGACAGGTCCCGGTCCGCACCGTCCGACTTGATCACGCGCATGCTTCTGGAGAGCTCGGCGGCGAGCGCCGCGAGCCGCCGCGCGTAGTCCAGGGCCGCGCCCGGATCGTGTACTCGTCGGTCAGCAGCGCCGGGGTGATCAACGGGCGGACCTGGGCGGCTAAGGCCCGCGGCGCTTAGACCAGCGAACGTGGGCTCCGGCATGACCTATCGTTCCGATGTCCAGACTCGGGGGCCGATCAGCGGGGGAAGTGGTCGCTGCTTGCGGTTGGCTGTGTGGTGCGAGCGGTATTCGATTCGGCGGACGGCGATGCTCAGACTGATGGCGATGGCGGCGGCGGCACCCAGCATGACGGGGCTGGCTTGCCACCCGCCGACAGCGGCGGCTAGGGCGGCGAGTGTGGGTGGCCCGAGGGTTTGGCCGAGAGCAGAGCCCTGGATAAGTGCTCCCATGGTGGCGGCGACGGTGTTCGGGCGCGGTGCGAAGTCGGGGGCGGAGCTGATGAGGGTGGCCGGGATGGTGCCACCGGCCAGTGCCAGGAGCACACAGGCCCCATAGCGGATGTTGAGCGCTGGCCCGGGGGTGTAGATCACGATCTCGGCGATGGCCATGACTATGCTGGCGGTGCTAATCACGGCCCAGCGGGGCGCTCCCTTCCCGCGCAGCGCTCCGCCGAGGGTGTTACCTGGAATGTTGGCGGTGACCGCAACGGCGCTGAGCACGGTGGCAGTGCCGGTGCCGAGATGGTAGTGGCTAGCGAGCAGGGTGGGCAGGAACCCGAACACGGACAGGAACTGGGCCGTATAGCTAGCGAAGATCCCGGCGAGCAGCAGCGGTGCGGGTGAACTGGCGACGGCACGGATAGTGGGCAGCACCCGAGCCGTGGGCGGGCCCGCCC